>JAIYAJ010000464.1 GCA_027489105.1 Zymomonas sp.
ACAGCCGCTCCGCCGCTGCGCTGAACGAGATGATCCGCCCCCGTGAGTCGATCACGATCATCGCGTCTGGCACGGTCGACAGGATCGACCGCATCTGCGCCGCGCTCGACTGAAGCTGGCGCTCCGCCGCGCGTTGCTCGGTCACGTCGCGGATCACCCGGCCGAAGCCGCGCAGCTTTCCCTTGTCGTCGTACAAGGCAGTCAGCGAGATGTTGGCGAGGAACTGCGTGCCGTCCTTGCGGCAGCCCATTTCCTCTTCCTGAAACCGGCCCTCGCGCTTCGCTCGCTCGAGATCGGCCTGCGGCTTAC
The DNA here is from genome assembly GCA_027489105.1 of Zymomonas sp. Next base: position 310 of record JAIYAJ010000464.1, read on the forward strand.
CGGCATAGACGGCTTCGGCGGAGTAAAACTCCGAGAAATGGCGCCCGACCGCTTCGGACTCGCACCACCCCTTGAGCCTTTCCGCCCCCTTGTTCCAGATCGTGACCCGGCCCTCGGGGTCGAGCATGTAGATCGCATATTCGGCAGCACCGTCGATCAGCAGGTTGAGTTCGTCGGCGGTCTGCCCAGCCGCCTGGCGAGAACGCCCCGCTGCCCGGTCGGCGAGATAGCCCAGGAGGATGAGGGTCGCCGCTCCGGCCGCCATGCTCAGCAAAGCGGGGGGACCATAGGCGATCGGCCCGAAGAACGCCTCGACCCGTTCAGCGAGCAGCGCCACGAAGACGGTGGTGATCACCGCAGGGACCGCGCCCCCGACCAGCGCCGCAGCGAGTATCGGAAGCAGCAGCAAGATGTTCCCGCCATCGACGAGCGACGGCAAGCGGCCCATCGCGGCGGCAAGCGCCAATATTGCTACCCCCGCCAATCCGGCGAGGACGCCCTGCGCCAATCTTCGATACGCCCCTGTCAAACGCGCAAGCCCCTATGTCCGGCTGTCACCCCCGCCCCGGATGATCCACCGACATTCCACCGCTCTGCCCCGTGCGGCCAACTCCCCATCGCTCTGTCGTTACAACAGCATACCGAGCCAGGGCCCGTCCAATATTTGAGAATATATCCGTATTTATACATATCGCCCGATGCGCGCGCAGCGGCAAAGCTGATCCTCGCCCGCTGTCTGTGCACGGGCAGGATCGCGGCATCGGAGTATCATGGCCCCTCTCCTCCCATCGACGCTGATCGCCCTCGGTCAGGCGCTCGCGGCCGGGCTGCTGATCGGCCTCCAGCGCGGCTGGACGACCCGGTCTGCTCCGGCAGGTACGCGTGTAGCCGGACTGCGCACTCATGGCCTGATCGGCCTCGTCGGCGGTGTCGCAGGGCTCATGCCCGTCGCGCTGGCCATAGCCATGGCCGTAGGGACCGCAGCCCTGCTCGCGATCGGCTATTGGCGGCGCAGCGCCGGCGCCAGCGGCCTGAGCGCCACAGGCGCGATCGTTGCGCAACTGACCTTCGCGCTCGGCTTCCTCGCCACGACCGGCCATGCCACCGAGGCGGTTGCGGCCGCCGCTGTCGTGACCGCGCTGCTGTCCGCGCGGCAGCCGCTCCATGGACTGCTCAACGGCATGACGGGCGCCGAGATGCGCGCCGCCGCCCGCTTCGCGATCATCGCGCTCGTTATCCTGCCGCTGCTGCCCGACCGCCCCATGGGCCCGCTCGACGCCTGGAACCCTCATCAACTGTGGCTGGTGGTGGTGCTCGTCTCCGGCCTGTCCTTCGCAGGCTATGTTGCCAGCCGAAGGAGCAGCCCCGGACAGGGGATAGTGATGACGGCGCTGCTGGGGGCACTCGTGTCCTCGACCGCCGTCACGACCGCCTGCGCCCGGCGCATGGCCACCGAGCCCGAGGCACATGGCGCGCTGTCCTCGGCCATCCTGCTGGCAGGCGGCATCATGTATGCCCGCGTGATCGTTCTGACCGCGTTGCTCGTCACACCTGTGGCCCCCTGGATTGCCGCGGTGCTCATTCCCGCTTTGATCCTGCTCCTGTCACCGACGCTGCGGACGATGCGGGCCGCCCGCGCACAAGGGAGCGCGGTCGAAACGAAGGCGGGCAACCCGCTCGACATCCACATCGCCCTGGGGCTTGCCGCGCTGGTCGCGGTCATGATCCTCGTCAGCAAATGGGCATTGGCCAGCTTCGGCAATCTCGGCTTTTCCGCCGTCCTGCTGCTGACCGGGTTCGCAGATGTCGATGCTGCGATCATGACCCTGTCCGGCGTTCCCCGCGAGACGATTGCCCCACCGCTGGCGGCCGCGATATTGGCGGGACCAGTCATCGCCAACACGCTGCTGAAGGCGGGCATCACACTCAGCCTCGCCGGTCGATCCGGCCGGTCTACCGCCGCCTGGCTAGCGGGCAGTGGCCTTGTGGCGGGCGTGGTCGCCGCCCTTCTTGCTATCGGGACTGGCGTGCCCTGAACCGGGATGCTGCCCGGCAAAATGGTCGAGGATGCGCCGCATCTGCCGAAGCGCCTCGCGCCTCGCTGCCTCGCCTTCGATACGCTGGATATCCCGCTTCAGGTTGACGGCAAGGTCGGCATAGTCGTTCTGCCAGTCCCCGCCCAGAATCGCGGCCACGGCCGGATCGCCGGTCTTCAGCCGGTGAGCGCCCGTGGCGGGGTCGAGCAGGTAGCTCTCGCCGATCGCCGGTATCAGGACCTCATGACGCGCCTCGGTCGCCTTACGCAGGGCCTCCAGGGCCTCGCTCTCGCCGTGCCAGAGGAACAGCGCTCCGGTCACCGGCTCCCGCCGAGCGATCCAGTGCAGCAGGTCGCTGCGATCGGCATGCGCGGAATAGGCCTCTATCCGCGCGACTTTGGCCCGGACGGCGACGTCACGGCCCGAGATGCGGACACGCGATGCCCCGTCGACGATCGTCCGGCCGAGCGTCCCTCGCGCCTGGTAGCCGACGAACAGGACGGTGGAATCCGAGCGGCCGAGATTGTGGAGCAGGTGGTGGCGGACCCGCCCGCCTTCGCACATCCCCGATCCGGCCAGGATGACCGCGCCGCTGACATGGTTGAGCCGCATCGATTCCGCCGTTTCCTCGACATAGTGGAAGGCGGAATGGCGGAACAATGCGCCGTCATGCGTGCCTGGCAGATGCTGACGACCGAACAGGTCGGTGGCGCGGATCGCCAGCGGGGAGTCGAGAAAGGTCGGCCGCGGCGGAACGCTGCCTGATTCATACAGCAAAGCGAGATCGGCAAGGATCTCCTGCGCACGTTCGATCGCGAAGACGGGGATGACGAGGTTGCCGCCCCGGCGCCCTGCCTCTACGACTTCGGCGCCCAGTCGCTCGCGGCGAGCCTCCGCGCTCAGCCCTTCTTTTTCGCGGTCGCCATAGGTCGACTCGCAGAAGAGAAAGTCGACACCGGACGGGCCTGCCGACGGCGGCTCGAGATTTGTCACGGCGGGGCCGATATCGCCCGAAAAGAGCAGCCTCGCGCCACCCAACTCGACCTCGATCGACGCCGAACCGAGGATATGACCCGCATTCCAGAAGCGGGCGCGGACATCCGGCACAGGCTCGAACCATTGGCCGACATCGCTGGTCCGCGTGGCCGCCGCCGCCCGCTCGGCGTCGCGAAGCGTGTAGAGCGGCTCGACCGGTGCCTCATCGGCCCGGTCTCGGCGGCGATTGCGGCGCATCGCCTCACCTTCCTGCAGGCGGGCTGAATCGGCCAGCATGAACGAAAGCAGTTCGGCCGTGGGCGGAGTGCAGCAGATCGGGCCTGCAAATCCATCGCCGACAAGCCGAGGAAGCAAACCGCTGTGATCGATATGCGCGTGGGTCAGCAGCACCGCGTCGACCGCCGAGGGGTTGAAAGCGAAAGGCTCGGCATTCATCCTTTCAAGGCTGCGCGATCCCTGGAACAGCCCGCAGTCGACCAGCAGACGACGGCCCGCCCAGCGCAGTTCCGCGCAGGAGCCCGTCACCGTCCCGGCCGCGCCATGAAAGACGATTTCGACACTGCCGGTCATGGCTTCGCCCTCCCGCCATTTGCGCCTGCGGCAGGCCGTTCGCCTGATGTCATCGGCTCAGTGCACCAGGAACAGCGGGACGGGGCTTTCATTGAGCAAGCGTCTTGTTACCCCGCCGAAGAGCGCCTCTGCCAAACGCGAATGCCCATAGGCGCCCATCACGACATAGTCGCTCCGATCGGCCGTGATAGCCGCGAGCAGAGTCTCCGCCACATTCCGACCCGCCGGCTTTTCGGCGCGAACCACCACATGGATGCCGTGGCGCGACAAATAGGTCGCGGCATCGCTCGCCGACCCGACTGTCGAACCATCCTCGATCTCCAGCACCTGCACATGCCCGGCCTTCGCGAGCAGAGGGACTGCGGCGCACAAAGCGCGCTCGGCTTCGATCGAACCGTCCCAGGCGACAAGCGCCCGCCCCGTGACGGCAAGCCCCCGCATCTTCTCGGGGACCGCGAGGACGGGCTTGCCGCTCTTCAGGAGCAGTTCCGCCGTTGCGGCGTGCATATCGGGAATGGGCAACCCATCGAGCCGACGGTTGAGAATGATCAAATCGTTGAGCCCTGCCGCCTTCGCCAGGCAGGGCGCGATCTCCCCGGTCGCTTCGAACCAGGTCCAGGGAACCCCCTCCTGCGTAAGGCGTCGCTCGATCGTGGTGCGGTTGGCCGCTTCGCGCGCCTTTTCCTCGGTCAGCAGTATCGCGGTCCCTGCGCCACCCGACCAGGCGTCGGCCTCGATCACCGGCAGAATAGCGATATCGACACAGTTGAGATGGCCATCGAAGGCCCGGACAAGATCCAGTGCGACCTGAAGCCGGGCTTCTTGCCCGTCGTCGTCATGCACCAGCAACAGCAGATTCTTCATCGGAGCCTCCATTATGCGATGCCAGGAAAACTGCGCCCCGCCAGCGATGGGCGACATCCGGTTAAGTACGGACCTGGGCTCGGCGACCGCCTTTGGGTGCATTTGCAACTAAAATGCGCGACGAACCGCCCCATTGATAGATCAGGTTGCACGCCCCCGTCTTTTTGAAGGGTTCCTTCACGGGCGCATCGCTGTATAGGCACCGCTTTCGAAGGACCGGTCAGTACCGGGCCACATGGGGGAGCTAGATCGCCGGATGAGCTATCCGCAGAACCAGGGTTTGTACGATTCCCGCAACGAGCACGACGCGTGCGGCGTCGGCTTCATCGCGAATATTCGTGGCATCAAATCCAACGAAGTGGTGCAGCGCGGCCTGGAGATTCTGCTCAAGATCGATCACCGTGGCGCGGTCGGCGCAGATCCGCTGCTCGGTGACGGTGCCGGCATCCTCATCCAGATTCCCGACGCGCTGCTGCGCGCCTGGGCGGGCGGCACTGGCGTCACCCTGCCCCAGCCTGGCGACTATGCGGTCGCCATGTGCTTCCTGCCGCGCGACGCGGCGGCCCGCGCCTTCGCCGTCTCCAATTTCGAGAAGTTCATCGCCAAGGAAGGCCAGACGCTGGTCGGCTGGCGCGACGTACCTGTCGACACCAATGGCCTCGGCCAGGCCGTCCTCGACGAGATGCCGGTCATCCGTCAGGCGATCGTGGCACGCGGCGCCAATTGCCCGGATCAGGACGCCTTCGAGCGCAAGCTGCTCGTCATCCGCAAGCAGACGCAGAACCCGCTGGAGAAGCTGGCCGAAAAGCACGGACTGCCGGAGCTCACCGACCTCTATATGCCGTCCTTCTCGAGCCGGACGGTGGTCTACAAGGGACTATTGCTGGCGAACCAGGTCGGTAGCTTCTACAAGGATCTGTCCGATCCGCTGACGACCTCGGCGATCGCGTTGGTGCACCAGCGTTTCTCAACCAACACCTTCCCGAGCTGGAAGCTGGCGCATCCCTATCGCTTCATCGCGCATAATGGCGAGATCAACACGGTTCGCGGCAATGTGAACTGGATGAACGCGCGCCGCCGCACGATGGAATCCGACCTGATCGGCGCCGACCTCGACAAGATCTGGCCGATCATCCCGCATGGCCAGTCGGACACGGCCTGCCTCGACAACGCGCTCGAACTGCTGGTCGCGGGCGGCTATTCGCTCGCCCATGCGGTGATGATGCTGATCCCGGAAGCCTGGGCCGGCAATCCCCTGATGGATCCCGACCGCAAGGCCTTCTACGAATATCATGCCGCGCTGATGGAGCCATGGGACGGCCCCGCCGCCGTGGCTTTCACCGACGGCCGCCAGATCGGCGCGACCCTCGACCGCAACGGTCTGCGCCCGGCGCGCTTCCTCGTCACCGACGACGATCATGTCATCATGGCCTCGGAATCGGGCGTGCTCCCGATCCCCGCGGACAAGATCGTCCGCAAGTGGCGCCTCCAGCCCGGCAAGATGCTCCGGAGCGACATGGAGCAGGGCCGGATC
>JAIYAJ010000232.1 GCA_027489105.1 Zymomonas sp.
CTGGCCTTCGTCCGGACCGTCATCGGCCGGCATCGCGGGCGCATTTCCTGCGACAGCAAACCGCGGCAGGGCACCACCTTCACCATCGATCTGCGCAAGAGTGATTTCGACCCCTTCGCCGACGAAGAATAGAATGGCGCCTCGCTGCTCTTCCCGGTGACGCAACCATGATCCGGTCTCTTCGTTCTCCCTCCGACATAGGAGGAGAATGACATGACCGACGTTGCCGAGCTCAAGGAAACGCTCTGGAAGAAGATGAGCGATGGCCCCTTCGTGATGGCAGGTCTGACCGGTGAGCATCAGCATTCCGAGCCGCTGACGGTGATGCTGGACAAGGATCAGGTCGACCGCCTCTATTTCTTCATCGGCCGCGACAACCGCCTCGCCAAGGGTGGCCCGGCAATGGTTCAGTTCGTGTCCAAGGGGCAGGATTATTTCGCCTGCCTGTCGGGAACCGCGACCGTCGACAACGATCCTGCGATGATCGACAAGCTCTGGTCCAAGCCGGTCGAAAGCTGGTTCCCCGGCGGCAAGGCCGATCCGAACCTGGCGCTGCTGCGCTTCGACATCGCCGATGCCGAACTGTGGGAAGCCGACATGTCGCTGACCGGCAAGATCAAGATGCTGTTCGGCGCCAAGGTCGATCCGAGTGAAGAGGGCAGCCACGCCCGCGTCTCGACCACGGCCGTCAACAGCTGATACAGCATAGCGCGCGATGATCGAACCGTTCGCCCGCCCCGCACGCCGGGGTGTAGCTTGAAGCCGGCGGTTCGCACCGCGCTCATCGGCACGGCAGCACTATCGGCCTTTGCGGCGATCGGGCTCGCGGCCTTCCCCTGGGGCATGCTCCGGGGGGAGGCCGAACGCCGTCTGTCGGACCAATATGGCCGCGCGGTCAAACTCGCCGCGCTCGAACGGGTCGACGCCTTCTCGTTTAGCCCGCGCCTGCGCATCCGTGGCCTTACCATAGCGCAAGCCGACTGGGCCGGGTCAGGATCGACCGTCGCCATTAGACAGGCCGAGTTCGACCTGTCCTTACCCGCCCTGCTGACGGGATCGACGCGACTGCATGACGTGCGGGTCGACGGCCTGCGGCTCGATTTCGTGCGCGCCGCCGATGGCCGCGAAAGCTGGAAAGGGACGACGACGAAGACGTCGGCGGGTGGCGGCCCGATGATCGACGGGCTGCGCATCAACGACGGCCGCCTGCTCTATCGCGACGCCAAACGCGATCGGACGCTGGACGCTGCACTGACGGTGGGCCCGGGCGGCCTGAAGCTCGACGGCAGTGGCACCGTGCTCGGTGCCCCGGTGCGGATGACCGCTTCCGGCCCCACCGTGACGGGCACCGCCGCCTGGCCCTTCCAGGCCGACATTGCCGGCGAGGCGCTTACGATGCGCGCGCAGGGCAGGATGGACCGGCCCCTGGACCTTCGCCACATGGCGCTTACGGTCACGGCGCGCGCGGCAAATCTGTCTTATGTCGACGCTATCATCGAAGCGGGCCTGCCGAGAACGCAGCCCGTGCAGCTGTCGGCCAAGGCGCGACGCGACGGTAGCGACTGGACGGTGAGCCAGCTCAACGGCAGCATCGGCCGCTCGCACATCGCCGGCGGCGCCACGATCCGCAAGCGCGACGGCCGCAGTATGATCGAAGGCGAGGTCCATTCGCGCCAGTTCGATTTCGACGATCTGTCCGACGCGCGCGGCCGGGCGATCGCCGCCGCCAAGCGCGCCACAACCGGTCCCCGCGTCTTTCCCGACACCGCGATCGACCTCCACAATGTCGCCCGCACCGACGGCCACCTGACGCTGAAAGCGGACCGGTTGCTCTGGCCCGGCCCCTCTCCCTTCCGCTCGCTCAGCGGCACGCTCGACCTGCAACACAGCCTGCTGCGCATCGACGACCTCAAGCTCGGCCTGACCCATGGCACGATGCAGGGCAGCTTCCGCGTCGACCAGCGCAGCGGCCGCCCGGTGATGACGATGGCGCTGGAGCTCCGTGACGGCCGGCTGATCGACTTCGCACCCGACACACAGGTCCACGGGCGCCTCGACGGCCGGCTCCGCCTTACGGGCACCGGTCGGACGATCCGAGCCGCCGTCGCCCGCTCGGACGGCCATATCGCGATCGTCGCCCGCGACGGCGCCCTGCCCGCCCGCACGGCCGCGTTGCTGGGCCAGGACCTGTTGAAAGGCATGACGCTCGACAAGGCCAAGCAGGCAAGCCTGCGATGCGCGATCGTGCGCCTGGACGTGCGCGGGGGCATGGGCAGCGCCAACCCGATCCTGATCGACACGACCCGCGCCCGCACTGACATCAGCGGCCGCGTGAACCTCGACGGCGAACGCATGATGCTGGCCATGCGCGGCACCGCCAAACAGGACAGCGCGCTGAAGCTGCAAGGACCGATCACGATCGCCGGAACGCTGAAACAACCCCAGATCGCGCTGCCCGAAGGAGGCCCGGTGGGCAACATCCTCAAAAGTATTGGCCGGGCCATGGACGGGAAGAAAGAGCCGGTCGCGGCGGATGCTGCGTGCGGGGTGCTGGCCAAGCGAGCGATGGCGGTTGGGTAAACGGGGACAAGGCAGTATTGGCGTATTGACAACGTAGATACGACATATCAGATTATCGACATGGCAAAAGCTGTGTCCACTTCGCCCCCTGCCACGGAGCGTTCCGACGCTTCAGATGCCAAGGCCAGCATCAATCTTCGGATCGAGGCGCAGACCCGGCGGATGATCGACGATGCCGCCGCAATTCTCGGCAAGACCCGTACAGAATTCATGGTCGAGAGTGCCCGGTCAAGAGCCACGGACGTCCTGCTGGATCAGCGTCTCTTTGTGCTCGACGATGCTCGCTACGACGCTTTCGTCAACGCTCTCGACAATCCGCCCGCTCCCGGCCCGAAGCTGCGCACCCTGTTGCGGCGCACCCCGGCCTGGGACGCCTGAGCAGCATCAGGACTTCAATGGGCCTGTCGGCCCCCGTCCCGCTGACATCGGCTCATAAGCTGGAGGGTTTCGACTGCGGCAACGCGTCGCTCAACGACTGGCTCACCAAGCGGGCACTGAAAAACGAAAGCCGATTCTCGCGGACATATGTCGTCTGTGACGATGGCGAGGTGGTTGGCTTTTTCTGCATCTCGGCCGGAGCAATCGAGCGCTCCGCCGCTCCAGGCCGACTCCGTCGTAATGCGCCAGATGCGATACCCGTCTCCGTGATCGGTCGGCTGGCAGTCAGCAAGAGCCACGCGGGCCGAGGCCTCGGCGCCGATCTCCTCGCTGACGCCCTGCGACGGATAGCAGTGGCATCGCAAAGCATCGGTATCGGCGCGGTCATGGTGCACGCAAAGGACGAGCGAGCAAAACGCTTCTACCTCGCCTGCGCCGAATTCATCGAGTATCCGGCAAACAGCCATATGCTGTTCCTGCCGATCGAGACGGTGGTTGAAGCCTTCGGCTAGCTAGCAGTTGATGAGCAGGAAAGTCGCTGAACGGCTATTGCCGACATCCGGACTTCCGAATGAGCAATGGTGACCCCAACGGGACTCGAACCCGTGTTTTCGCCGTGAAAGGGCGACGTCCTAGACCGCTAGACGATGGGGCCGTGCAGCGTGTGGCGGGCCGATTAGGGCAGGTGCCGGAGATGGTCAAGGGCGGTTCGTCGATATTGTGCAAATAACTCAGTCGGCCCAGGCCGCATCCTCGACATGAAGCTCGGCGGCGGGGCGGTTGCCCCAGTCGTCGATCTTCGGGCGGCCGGCGATCCACAGCGTCCGGTCGGGGCCCGCGCCCAGCAGGGACTGGCCAAGCGCATTGTCGGCAGCGCGGAAGGCGATCGTCTTGATCGAGCGGCCGTCGCGGCCCGACACCACCGCGCGGACATGGCCGTTGCCCACCACATCGGCGCGGATGACGCGCACCGCGCCCGCTGCGATGCGCGGAGAAGGCCAGCCCGCGCCATAGGGCCCTCCTGCCTCCAGCGCCTCCACCAGTGACGGAGTGACCCCTCCAGGCGCCACGACAGCGTCGAGCAGCAGCGCGCGGTCGTCGCGGGCGCGGGACACGTCGGCAGCCAGACGGTCGTCGAGGAAGTCGGCGAGCGCGTCGACGGCGCCCGGCGCCACGGTGACGCCCGCCGCCATCGCATGGCCGCCGCCTGCGACCAGCAGGCCCATGTCCTTCGCCGCAAGGATCGCCGCACCCAGGTCGACGCCCGAGATCGAGCGGCCCGAGCCCTTGCCGATCCCGGCCTCGTCGAGCGCGATGACGAGGGCGGGACGGCCAAGCTTCTCCTTGAGCCGACCCGCGACGATACCAATGACGCCGGGATGCCAGCCTGTGCCCGCCACGACGGGCACCGAGCGGTTCGCCAGCCGGTCGGCCATTTCCTCGGCCTGATCCTGCACCAGCTTCTCGATCGCGCGCCGTTCCTCGTTGAGACGGTCGAGCTCGGCCGCGATCGTCCGCGCCTCGTCCCGATCCTCGGTCGTCAACAGGCGCACGCCCAGATCGGACTTGCCGACCCGCCCGCCGGCATTGATCCGCGGGCCGAGCGCGAAGCCCAGATCGGTGCAGGTCGGCGCGCGTTCCAGCCGCGACGCCTCGATCAGCGCGGCGAGGCCGATATTGCGCCGGCCGGCCATCACCTTGATCCCCTGCGCCACGAACGCCCGGTTGAGCCCGCGCAGCGAGGCGACATCGGCGACCGTGCCCAGCGCCACGATGTCGAGCAGATCCATCAGCCGGGGTTCGGCGCGGGTCGCAAACCAGCCGCGCTGGCGCAGCACGCGGATCAGCGCGGCGCCCAGCAGGAAGGCGACCCCGACCGCCGCCAGATGGCCATGGGCGGCGCCCTCCTCCTCGTCGAGGCGGTTCGGATTGACCAGCGCGAACGCCCGCGGGAGGGCGGCGGCGCATTTGTGGTGGTCGACGACGATCACCTCCAGCCCCGCATCGCTCGCCAGCTGGAGCGCCTCGAAGGCCTGCGCGCCGCAGTCCACGGTTACGATCAGGCGCGAGCCCCCCTGCCCGATCCGCAGCAGCGCCTCGCCCGAGGGGCCATAGCCCTCCATCAGCCGGTCGGGGATATAGGCCCCCGCCTCGAGCCCGAGCATCCGCAGCAGCCGGATCAGCAGCGCAGCCGAGGTCGCCCCGTCGACGTCATAATCGCCGAAGATCGTGACCTTCTCGCCCGCCTGCACCGCGTCGGCGAGGCGCTCGGCGGCCTTGTCCATGTCGCGGAAGATCGAGGGATCAGGCATGAAGGCGCGGATCGTCGGCGTGCGGTGCGCCTCTATGCCGTCACGCGGGCAGCCGCGCGCGAGGAGCAGCTGGGCGACGAGGTCATCGGGCTCGAAATTGGCGTCGATGCCGTCGACCGTGCCCCCACGCCAATGCCAGGGCTGGCCAAGGATCGAACGGGTGATGTTGAGGACGGGTGATCGCATGGCGCTGCCTTAGCGCCTTGCTGCCCCCAAAGGAAAGGGCGCCCCCCGCGTGGTGGACGCCCCTTGTTCCTTGCGACTTGCCCGGAACGGATCAGCGGGTCTTGCGGTGCTCGCCCTTGACCCAGCGGACCGTGCCGGAGGAGGCGCGCATGACGACGCTCTCGGTGGTCATCAGGCCATTGGCGCGGCGCTTGACGCCTTCGAGCAGCGAGCCGTCGGTGACGCCCGTTGCAGCGAAGATGGCATCGCCCTTCACCAGATCGTCGAGCTTGTAGATCCGGTCGAAATCGGTGACGCCCCAGCGGCGGGCGCGCGACTTCTCGTCCTCGTTACGGAACAGCAGCCGGCCCTCGAACTGGCCGCCGACGCACTTCAGCGCGGCCGCCGCGAGCACGCCTTCCGGCGCGCCGCCCGAGCCCATGTAGATGTCGATCGTCGTGTCGGGGTTGGTCACCGCGATCACGCCGGCGACGTCGCCGTCGGGAATGAGGACGATGCCGCAGCCGAGCGAGCGCAGCTCGGCGATCAGCTTTTCGTGGCGCGGACGATCGAGCACGCAGGCGATGATCTCGTCGGGCTCGACGCCCTTGGCCTTGGCCAGCGCCTTGACATTCTCGGTCGGGCTGCGGTCGAGGCCGACGATGCCGTCTGCATAGCCCGGCCCGATCGCCAGCTTGTCCATATAGACGTCAGGCGCGTTGAGCAGGCCGCCCTCTTCGGCGATCGCCAGCACGGCCAGCGCATTGGGACCGGCCTTGGCGGTGATGGTGGTGCCTTCGAGCGGATCGAGCGCGATGTCGATCTTCGGGCCGGTGCCGATGCCCGATCCGACCTTCTCGCCGATGTAGAGCATTGGGGCTTCGTCGCGCTCGCCCTCGCCGATCACGACGGTGCCGTCGAACTCGAGGCCGTTGAACGCCTCGCGCATCGCTTCGACTGCGGCATGGTCGGCCGCCTTCTCGTCACCCCGGCCGATCAGCTTCGACGCGGCGATCGCCGCAGCCTCGGTAACGCGCACCATCTCCAGAACGAGGACCCGGTCGAGGGCCTTGCTTGCCTTCACCATCAAGGAATGCCTTTTCTGCTTTTCGTTCGGCCGAAGCGCTTAGGCGAGGCCGGTTACAATGTCGAGAAGCCCGGCGCGGCCGGGCCCGCGATTGCGATCAGTCGTCGAGAATGTGCATGAGCATCGGCTTGCCGGCAAGGCTCTGGGAGCCTTCGAGCCGGTCGAGCGCATCGACCACGGCGCGTTCCGGGCCGACATGGGTGACCATCGCGATCAGCACATTGCCATCGTCCGACGCGCCGCGCTGGATCAGGCTTTCGATCGAGACGCCCGCGTCGCGCATCGCCGCGGTCAGCTCTGCCAGGACGCCGGGGCGGTCGGCGACGGTGAAGCGCAGATAGGCGCGACCGCGACGATCCCCCGCCTTCGCCGGTGCAGGCGTGGCAAGGGCGGCGACGGGCATGGCAAAGGCCGGCCCGGTTTCGCCGCGCGCAATGTCGATCAGGTCGGCGACCACAGCGGAAGCGGTCGGTCCCTCGCCCGCGCCGCGGCCCTGAAAGAACAGCTGGCCGACAAAATTGCCGTGCGCGACGACCGCGTTGAGCGATCCCGAAACATGGGCGAGCGGATGGCTGAGCGGGACCAGGCAGGGGTGGACCCGCTGGAACAGCCCCTTGTCGCTCGCCTCGCCATGGCCGACCAGCCGGACGCGGAAGCCCAGAGCGGCAGCCTCGGCAATATCGGCCGCGATGACGTGGCGGATGCCGGTGATCGCGATCGATGCGAAATCGACCGCCGTGCCGAAGGCCAGGCTGGAGAGGATCGACAGCTTGTGCGCGGCGTCGACGCCGTCGATGTCGAAGCTGGGATCGGCCTCGGCATAGCCCAGCCGCTGCGCCTCGGCGAGGACATCGGCGAAGCTGGCGCCCTTCTCCTCCATCTCGGTCAGGATATAGTTGCAGGTGCCGTTCAGGATGCCGAAAACATGGCTGATGACATTGGCGGCGGCGCCCTCGCGCAGCCCCTTGATCACCGGAATGCCGCCTGCGACGGCGGCTTCGTATTTCAGCGCGACGCCCTGTTTTTCGGCGATGGTCGCCAGTTCGATGCCATGATGCGCGATCATCGCCTTGTTGGCGGTCACGAAGGGCTTGCCGGCGGCAAGCGTCTCGCGCGCCAGCGTGAGCGCCGGGCCATCGGCACCGCCGACGAGTTCGACCACGACGTCCACATCATGCGCCGCGGCCAGCGTGGTCGCATCGTCGACCCAGGCGAAGCGGGCGAGATCGATACCGCGATCACGCGACCGGTCGCGCGCCGAAACCGCGACGACCTCGATCGGACGACCGGCACGACGCTCGATCAGCGTGCGGTTCTCGTCGATCAACTTGACGACCCCGGCCCCGACCGTACCCAGTCCCGCGAGCGCCACCCTCAACGGTTGCGACATAGCTATCCCCTGACTCAATGACGCCCGCGTCCTAGGGGCCAAGCCGCCGCTTCGCAACGCCTGCAATGCGGCGCGCATCGTTTCGCAGGCACAATATCGCATTTTCAAACACTTGGGCGAATGGCCAGGAACGAAGGTCATTGCCGGTCTGTTCTACCCGCATCCCGCTTCCGGGACAATCACAGGAGATGATGCCATGAGCGAGAATCGCCAGGGCGGCAACGACCGCAATCAGCAGATGGACCAGGGCCGCGGCTCGCAGAGCCAGCAGGATCAGCAGCGCGAAGGTCAGGTCGAGCAACAGCGCCAGGATCAGCGCCGCGAACAGGGCGGAAAGCCCTCGGGCGGCCAGGCCGGCCGAGAGGAAGCCGATCGTCAGGAGCGCCTTCCCGATCGCGACCAGCAGCGCTGACAAAAAGCGGGTTTAACCGCCCCCCTTCCCACTGTTCACCCTATCAACCGATCGAGGCTCCGGCGCGCACCGCCGGAGCCTCTTTCATGTGCAACGGCTCAGACGAGCTTGCGGTCGAGCGTGATCTCGGCGTTGAGGAGCTTCGAGATGGGACAATTGGCCTTGGCCTCGTCGGCGATGCGGCCGAACTCCGCCTCGTCGATGCCATCGACCTGCGCTTCCAGCGTCAGCGCCGAGCGCGTCACCTTGAAGCCGGCGCCGTCCTTGTCGAGCGACACCTTCGCCTCGGTCTTCAACTCGCCGGCCGTATAGCCGGCGCCCGCCAGCGCGAAGCTCAGCGCCATGGTGAAGCAGGAGGCGTGGGCGGCGGCGATCAGTTCCTCGGGGTTGGTGCCCTTGCCGTCCTCAAAGCGTGTGTTGAAACCATAAGGCTGGTCGGAGAGGACGCCGGACTGGGTCGACACATGGCCCTTCCCGTCCTTGCCCAGCCCCGAATAGGTGGCCGATCCGCTGCGAACGATCATCGATGTCTCCATTGCTGTTGGGTCTGCCCGATAACGCTCGACGCAACCGAAACGGCCCGGCTGGCGTAGTGGCTCATATCCGGTATGTGCGGAGGGATGATGACGAGACTGACGGTGGCGGGCCTGACCCTGGTTCTCGGCGGGGCTTTGGCGATCGCCGCCTGCTCGCCGCTGCGAACCTTCGATGCGGTGATGCCGAAGGACGGCAGCAGCCGGAAGGTCGCGGGCGACATCGCCTATGGCGAGGGACCGCGGCGAATGCTCGACATCTACGCCCCCGTCGCACGCGAAGGCGCGAAGCTGCCGACGATAGTCTTTTTCTACGGCGGCTCCTGGGCCGACGGCACCCGCGATGGCTATCATTTCGCCGGCCGCGCGCTGGCGGGACAGGGCTTCGTCACGGTCGTGCCCGACTATCGACTGGTGCCCGAGGTCCGCTTTCCCGGCTTCCTCGAGGATTGCGCTGCCGCCGTCCGCTGGGCGCGTGCCCATGCCGCGCAATATGGCGGCGATCCCGATCGGATCGTCCTCGTCGGCCACTCGGCGGGGGCTTATAATGCCGCGATGCTGGCGCTCGACCCGCAATGGCTGGGCGCCGATCGCGACGCCGTGCGGGGCTTTGCGGGGCTGGCAGGGCCCTATGATTTCCTGCCGCTGAAGGGGGCGGTGGTGGAGAAGACCTTCGGCGCCTGGCCGCGTGCTGACGAGACCCAGCCGATCCACTATGCCTCTGCCGGGTCACCCCCGACCCTGCTGCTCCATGGCGGCGAGGACGGCACCGTCTGGCCGAAGAACTCGATCAACCTGTCCCGTCGCCTGCGTGCCGCCGGTGCGGATTCGGAACTGAAAATATATCCGAAGACCGGCCATGTCGGCATCGTCACCGGTCTCGCCAAACCGTTTCGGGGCGACGTGCCCGTGCTCAAGGACGTCGCGGCCTTCGCCCATGAAGTGACGGCGAACTAGGCCACTCCGTTCGCGAGCGGGAGAAGGATCGCTGCCCGATTATCAGCGTGGCAGTTTTGCCAGGACTACGCCGCTACGAAGTGGTCTTTCGGCTCAACCAAGGGTCACCACCACTTTGCCAAAGGCGCCCTGACTGGCCCTTGTATAAGCGGCTTCCGCCTGATCGAAGGGATAGCTGCTGTCGATTACGGGTTTCAGCCCTTTGCCGGCCATGAATTCTGCGAGGTCCTCATGGTCCTTGCGCGAGCCGACCATTACGGCACTCAAGCGGAGGGCCGAGAAGATCAATGGCAAGGCGTCGATCGTTCCGCCAAATCCATCGAGCGCCCCAATGAGTGCCAAATGACCGTTTAGCCCCAATGCAGACAATGAGTTCTGCAAAGTTCCCGCGCCCCCGAGCTCGATCACATGATCGACCCCGGCGCCATTGGTCCGCTTGCGCAACTCACCGCCCCATTCCGGGCACTCACGGTAATTGATGGCATCCACAGCACCGAGCGATCTTGCCTTCGCGATCTTGTCCTCGCTGGAAGACAGGACGATCGGCCGTGCGCCCATTGCCGCTGCAAGCTGAATGGCAAACAGCGCCACGCCGCCGGTTCCGATCACCGCTACGCTGTCGCCAGGCTGGACATTGCCGAGAGGGCGTAGCGCAGACCATGCGGTCACGCCGGCACAGGGCAAACAAGCGGCCTCCTCGTAACTCCAGCCTTCCGGGATTGCGACGAGCCCGTTCTCGGAAAGAATGACGTAATCGGCAAAGACGCCCGGTCCCCCAGCCCCCAGCGCAGACAGAACGCCAGGCAGGGTAAGGCGGCCCGCTGGCTGGTTCTGCAGAAAGGCCGAAGCCACCCGGTCGCCCGCCTTCCACTGCGTTACGCCTGCACCCACTGCCACGATCTCGCCCGCTGCATCGGAAAGGGGAGTAAAATGGTCCGCACCGTTCACCGGATAGGATAGATCTCGGACGCCTATGTCGCGCCGATTGATCGACACAGCGTGGACCCGGACCAGGATCTCACCAGCACCAGGTTCGGGAATGGATCCATCGCTCCTGACCAGGTCATAGCCGGCGGTGGACCGGACGAGATGGTAGCGTCGATTGTTCATGGATTCCCTATCTTTTGTCTGACGCAGGACCGAACGAGCGAACGCGCCGCTTTGCCGTTCAGGTGTCGCGAGGAAAGCGGGGCCGGTTAAATCGACTGGCACGCTCGGAAATTGTTGCCGTACCCTGCTCAACATTCCGTTGAGGGTGAAGGGATCGTCGCTCGCTTGCACCACTCGCACGGTGGTGCGGCCCGCTTCCAGGATCGTCGCGAGGACCGCACCAAAGTCCTGAGCGAAGATCGCGTCGAAGGCCAGGTCGCGTCCAGGTCCGGCAACGATCGCCCCCAGCGTCTCGGCATGGACGAGTTCGGTCACCGGATCGAGAAACAGCGAGCGCATCAGCGCGAATGTTTCGGCCAGATAGGTGCCATCGAGGTCGATCGGTGGCACGGTCGCCATGTTCTTCCGGGTCGAAGCGCGCTCATCCTGGTCGGCCATCATGACCCCGGATAGCGTTAGCGACAGGCAGCGTTCGGGCGCCATAGCGGCTATCTCGGCAGCAAAGTGCGTACCGGTATGATGTCCCGCGAGATGGAAGCGATCGATGTCGAGGGCGTCGATCGCGCCGAGCAACCAAAGCCCGTAATCCCGTGCAGTCGGCGCGCCATGGGGTTGGAAGCTCTGACCGAAACCGGGCGTGTCCAACGCGATGGAAGCCTGTCCGGAACGTGCCAGATACTCCATCACGAGAGTGAAGCTTGCCGATGAAACCGGTGTTCGGTGCAAGAGGATCACCGGTGTTTCGCCAGTCCCCACCCTGCGCCCGTGGATCTGTCCGCCATCTACGGACACATAGAATCTGCCACCCATCAACGCACATCCTTGCAGCGCCCACAGGCCGAGTTACTTGCCTCGCAACGTCTTAAGGGAGGAACAGAGCAAAAAGTCCGACAGGCGGATCATGCCTGCCGCTGGCGGACGCGGTGTCTGATTAGATCGACCGGAACAGGAAAAATGGCAGCCATGCCAGCCGATAGACGCCTGTTGGGCGAGTTCTGACGAGTGCCAGCTTGAACGGTACCGCTTCCCCGTTCAGCGCGGGAGTTCGCCGATCGCGTCGAGGAGGGCCTTGCGCTTCGGAGTCTCCGACAGCGGCTGACCGCTACGCTCGGCCATGCCGAAATGCATCGTCGTGCCGATCGGGCTGGTCGAATGGTAGAGCATCAGCAGGTCGCCGAACTCGCGGTCCCAGCCGGTGAGAAAGCGGCGATAGGCGTCGCCCATGCGCGGATCGCGGTTGAGCCGCTCCATCAGCGTCTTGTCCGGGCCGTTATAAGTGGCGTGCTGCCCGCCCTCATAGCCGATGTAGCGCAGGCCCCTTGCATCGGCCATCTGCTTGAACTGCCGCGCGGTCTTGAACGTCTCCGGAATCGAGGCGTCGATCGCGGCGAAGATCGGGCCGAGATCGGCGGTCGGCGTCTTGGGATCGGCCAATACGGTCTGCGCGAAATAAAGCGCGCTCGACAGCGCATCGATATGCTTGACCATATCCTTGTAGTTCAGCGCATATTCGACGAGGCCGGGCCAGGCATTCTGCCCCGACAGGATCCGGACGACGCCCTTCGGCCGGTCGGCATAGACCTGTTCCCAGATGGTGAAGACCTCGATCGACCGCTGCGCATAGCGACGCATGCGCGCCTCATTCTCGTCGGCCGACAGGCGCAGCTTCATCCCCTCGTCGCGCGCCTGCCGCGCGGCGGGGAAGTCGAGATTCCAGATTTCGTTGCCGACCTCTATATAAGCGGTGCGCTTGGGATCGAGATGCTCGTGCACATAGCGCGCGAAGCTGGCGACATAGACGGCATCGGCCTTCCACGGCAGCGTGAACCAGGGATCGACGCCCGCCTGATTGGCCAGCGCCACCATATGCTCGACCGCGACACCCTGCCGCGACTGCTGGATGAAGGCGTCGGCCGGCGTGCGGCGCGACCAGTCCCCCGCCTCGTTCAGATTGGCCAGCGACCAGTCCATGAAGCGGACCGCTTTGTAGGCCGAAAGCTCCTTGACGAAGGCAGGATCGAACAGCGCGCGGGGATCGGCGTCGGCCTCGCGGCAGTCGATCGCGCGGACCGGATCGGCAGGATCGGTTTCCTCGATCTTGAAATAGGCGGTGCGGACATCGGGCCGCCAGGTGAAGTCGATCCGCCCCGGGCTGGCGCGGAGATTGAAGGTCGCGACCCCCGCGACCTTGCCCTGCCCCTTATAGGTGCAACGGATAGCGAGATCGGCATCGTAGCTGCGCGGCGGGCGGGTCAGCGCCAGCGCCGCCTGTTCGCCGGGACGCAGCGACAGGACGGTCCCGCGCGGGTCGAGGCGATTGGCCGGCATTTCCGACCAGCCGCCCATGATCGAGCTCCAGCCCCCGCCCGCCGCGAGGTTCATGAAGGATCGCTCTGCGGTCCAATAGGCGACGGTGGACAGGTTGATCCCGAAAGCGGTCTTCTGTTTGGGCAGAGGCGCGGCGGCGGTGGCCGGCGCAGCGATGACATTGTCGCCGAAAGACGATCCCGGCGCGGACGTCTTGTCATAGCGGGTGACGGCGACCAGCGCGGCGCAGGCCGCACCCGCAATGCCGAGAACGGCGAGACGCCTCATGAACAACCGCACATCTGCCCCCGCATTGTCGCTCCTTTCTCCGCTATAGGGTCGGGCCGGGGTCTGTGAAAGCCCCTGCCCCCAAAGCGCACGTCACTGCGGTCTCGGCGACATCCGCCCTTGGCGCTTTATTGCGGCTGTTCTACACATGTCCCATGCTGACCACGCTGGCGATCCGGGATGTCGTGCTGATCGAGGCGCTCGATCTGGAGTTCGGCCCCGGTCTGGGGACACTGACCGGCGAGACCGGCGCGGGCAAGTCGATCCTGCTCGATTCGCTGGGTCTTGCGCTCGGCGCACGCGCCGATAGCGGCCTCGTCCGCACCGGTGCCGCACAAGCGATGGTATCGGCGGGCTTCGACCTGCCCGCGAACCATCCCGCCTTCGCCCTGCTAGCGGCAAATGGATATGAAGCGGAGCCCGGTGAGGCGCTGGTGATCCGCCGCGTCGTCAAGGCAGACGGCGGCAGCCGCGCTTATGTCAACGACCAGCCAGCCTCGGCGGCGACGCTGCGCGAACTGGGCGCAATGCTGGTCGAGATCCACGGCCAGCACGACGATCGCGGTCTCATAAACCCGCGCGGTCACCGTCTCCTGTTGGACAGTTTCGGTCGGCTCGACGTTGCCCGCATTGCGTCTCTTCATGCCGCCTGGCGTCAGGCCGAGGACGCACTGGAGGCGGCGCGGACCGATCTCGACAATGCCGCACGCGACCGCGAATGGCTCGAACATGCGGTCGACGAACTCAGCCGCTTTGCGGCCGAGCCCGGCGAAGAAGCGCTGCTCGCCGCAGAGCGCGCCGACATGCAGAAGGGTGCGCGTCTCGCCGACGATCTGGGCGCCGTAAATGCCCATCTCGAAGGCTCCGACGGCGGGCTCGCGGCGCTGCGCCAGGCCGCGCGGCGGCTCGACCGGATCGCCCCCGAACATCCCCTGCTCACCGAGGCGCTCGAAGCGCTCGACAGGGCGGTGATCGAAGCGAGCGAAGCCGAGGACAAGCTCGCCGCCGCCGCCGATGCGATGCGCTTCGATCCTGCGCGCCTCGAAACGGTCGAGACGCGTCTTTTCGATCTGCGCGCACTCGCCCGCAAGCATCGCGTCGAACCGGACGGGCTCGCGGCGCTGCGCGACGAACTGGCGGGCCGGCTCGATCGGATCGAGGCGGGTGACGCCGGGCTCGCGGCGCTGGAAACCGCCGCACGCAAGGCGCGCGTCGCCTATGTCGAAGCGGCGGAAAGGCTGAGCGAGGCGCGGAGCGAGGCCGCCGGTCGGCTCGACGCAGCTGTCGCCGCCGAACTGGCGCCGCTCAAGCTCGACGCCGCCCGTTTCCGCACGGTCGTCGAGACGCTGCCCGAAAGCGGCTGGACCGCTGCGGGCCGCGATCGGGTCGAGTTCGAGATCGCGACCAACCCCGGCGCGCCCTTCGCTCCGCTGATGAAGATCGCGAGCGGCGGTGAGCTTTCGCGCTTCATCCTCGCGCTCAAGGTTGCACTGGCCGAGCAGGGCTCGGCGACGACGATGATCTTCGACGAAATCGACCGGGGCGTCGGCGGCGCGGTTGCCAGCGCGATCGGCGAGCGGCTCCAGCGGCTGTCGCGTGGCGCGCAGCTGCTGGTCGTCACCCACAGCCCGCAGGTTGCGGCGCGCGGCGCGCATCACTGGCTGATCGCCAAGAGCCATGACGGCTTCGTCACGCGCACCGGGGTGCGACCGCTCGACGAAGCCGAGCGTCAGGAAGAGATCGCCCGGATGCTCTCGGGCGCCGAGATCACCGCCGAGGCGCGCGCGCAGGCGATGCGGCTGCTGGAAGCCGCCTGACCGGTCTCAGTCGACCTTGAGCAACTGGATGTCGAAGATCAGCCAGCTGTTCGGCGGAATGGTGTCGTCCCCCTCCGACCCATAAGCCATGGCGGGCGGCAGGATCAGCGTGCGCTTGCCGCCGACCTTCATGCCCACCAAGCCATCGTCCCAACCCTTGATGACCTCGCCCGCGCCGAGCAGGAAGGTGAAGGGCTCGCTGCCGACAGAGCTGTCGAACTTCTTGGTGCGCTTGCCGGCCTGGTAGAGCCAGCCGGTATAATGGACCGTCACCGAGCGGCCGGGCGTCGCCTCCTGCCCCTTGCCGACGACCACATCCTCGACCTGAGTACCGCCGGCGAGGGTCTGCGCCGCTATCGACACATCCGTCGATGCACCGATGATTGCCAGTGCTATCAGATGCTTGGCCATCCGCATTGTCATTCATCCTCAACCAGCGGCGCCCAGCGGAACGCCTGTGGACGATATCGATAGGCAGGTGGCGAGTCCCTGCCAAGCCCTTTGCCCGAGGAGCTGTCCGAAGCGCTTGGCCCGTCTCGCCGGCCCGCCTAGAAGAGCAATATGACGACCGAATCCGAAGCCGCCGAACGGCTCGCCATCCTTGCGGCGGAGATCGCCCGGCACAACGCGCTCTATCATGGCGAGGACGCGCCCGAGATCAGCGACGCCGATTATGACGCGCTGATGCGGGAAAATGCCGCGCTCGAAGCCGCCTTCCCCCAGCTCGTCCGCAGCGACTCCCCGTCGAAACTGGTCGGGGCAGCGCCGTCGTCGCACCTCGCCAAGGTGCCGCATGCAGTTGCGATGCTCAGCCTCGATAACGCCTTTGCGGACGAGGATGTCGAGGATTTCGTCGGCCGCGTCCGCCGCTATCTCAGCCTCTCGGCGGACGAAGCCGTCGCTCTGACGGCCGAGCCCAAGATCGACGGCCTGTCCTGTTCGCTGCGCTATGAGAAGGGCCGGCTGGTGCTGGCCGCCACGCGCGGCGACGGGCAGACCGGTGAGGACGTCACCGCCAATGTGCGGACGATCGCCGACATTCCCCAGATGCTGAACGGCGCCGTACCCGACATCTTCGAGGTACGCGGCGAGGTTTATATGGCGAAGGACGACTTCACCGCGCTCAACGCCCGCCTGCTGGCCGACGCGGAGGATCCGGAAAAGGCCCGCCAGTTCGCCAATCCGCGCAACGCCGCCGCCGGGTCGCTGCGGCAGAAGGACCCGACGGTCACCGCCGCCCGCCCGCTGCGCTTCCTCGCCCATGGCTGGGGCGAGGCGTCCGCCCTGCCCGCCGACACGCAAAAGGGCGTGATGGATACGATCGCCGGCTGGGGCCTGCCCGTTTCGGACGACCTGATCCGTGTCGATGGCGCGGCGCAGGCACTGTCGCATTATCGCGGGATCGAGGCGCGCCGCGCCGACCTGCCCTTCGATATCGACGGGGTCGTATACAAGGTCGACCGGCTCGACTGGCAGAAGCGCCTCGGCTTCGTCGCGCGCGCACCGCGTTGGGCCATCGCGCATAAATTCCCTGCGGAAAAGGCTCAGACGCTGCTGCGCGCGATCGACATCCAGGTCGGGCGCACCGGCAAGCTGACACCGGTCGCGCGGCTGGAGCCGGTCACGGTCGGCGGGGTCGTGGTCACCAACGCAACCCTCCACAATGCCGACGAAATCGGCCGCCTGAATGTCTGGCCGGGCGACCGCGTCGTCCTGCAACGCGCCGGCGACGTCATCCCGCAGATCGTCGACAATCTGTCCCGCGACGAGACGCGCGGCATCTGGCCCTTCCCGACCACCTGTCCAGAATGCGGTTCGGCGGCCGAACGCGAGCCGGGCGAGGTCGATTATCGCTGCACCGGTGGCCTGATCTGCCCCGCCCAGCGCGTCGAACGCCTCCGCCATTTCGTGTCGCGCCACGCGCTCGACATCGAGGGCCTCGGCCTGACGCATATCGAAAGCTTCTTCCGCGATGGGCTGGTCCAGACGCCCGCTGACATCTTTCGCCTGACCAGGGACCAACTGGCGACGCGCGAGCGCTGGGCCGAAACGTCGGCGTCGAACCTCGTCGCCGCAATCGACGCCAAGCGCGCGCCGCCGCTAGACCGCTTCCTGTTCGCACTGGGCATCCGCCATGTCGGCGAGGTCACCGCGCGCGACCTCGCCCGGCGCTATCGCAGCTGGGACGCCCTCATTGGGATGATCGGTCGCGCCGTCGCGGCGCGTGACGAAGCCGTGCAGGCCGTCGGCGAACCCGACGAGAAATTCGCGGCGCGGGTCGCCAAGGAACTGGCCGCCATCGTCGAAACGCCGGGCGTCGGCCCCGAGGTCGCGCTGGCCCTCGTCGACTTCTTCGCCGAACCGCACAATCGCGAAGCGGTCGACGATCTGCTGAGCCAGCTCGCACCTGCGGACGTGGTTCATGAGACCCGGCAATCCGCCGTCAGCGGGAAGACGGTGGTGTTCACCGGCACGCTCGAAACCATGTCGCGCGACGAGGCGAAGGCGCAGGCCGAAGCACTGGGCGCGAAGGTGTCGGGGTCGGTGTCGGCCAAGACGCATCTGGTCGTCGCGGGGCCAGGCGCGGGTTCCAAGCTGAAGAAGGCATCCGAACTCGGCATCGAGGTGACCGACGAGGCCGGCTGGGCACAGATCGTCGCCGAGGCCGGCTGACGCAGGGGATTATCGCTTGCAGGCCGAATGCTCGGCTCTACAAGGCGAGCATGGCCAATTCGCCCCGCCGCCTGCCTTATCTGCTGCTCGGAGGGCTGATCGTCGCGATCATCGCGGCGGCCAGTGCCATTTACCTGACCCGGGCGCAGAGCCGCGCAGGCGGATGGGCGGCGCATTCGCTGCGGGTCGAGGTGATGCTGACCGGCATGGCCGACCGGATGCGCGCGATCGAGTCCGAACATCGGGGCTACCTGCTGGTGGGGGCCCCCGCTCTGCGCGAGCGCGTTGCCGAACTGTCGACGCGGATCGAGCCCGCTCTGGACCAGATCGAACGAGAGATCAGCGACAACCCCCGACAGCTCGGCAACGTCACTGAATTGCGGGCGGCGGTACGCTCCAAGATGGCCTTCGCACAGGACGGCATCCGTGCCGCAGATGCCGGTCGACGCCGCCAGGCCATTGCCGAACTGGCATCCGGCGAAGGCCATGTCCGCATCCAGCGGGTTATCGACATCATCAACAAGATGCTCGCCGAGGAAGAGCGCCTGCTGGCCGAACGGCGGGCCCAGACCGATCAGTTGGTGATGAGCCTTGGGCTGGTCCTGGTTGCGACGGTGATCCTCGTTCTCGTCGTAGCCGCAGCGCTGATCCGCGACAGCGCAGAGCGCGAACGCGAACTGCTGACCGAACGCGACCGGGCCCTCGCCGCCGAACATGCGATGCGGGTGCAGATCGAGGCCCGCGAAAAGGCCGAGGCGCATATGCTGCACATGCAGAAGCTCGAATCGATCGGCCAGTTGACCGGCGGCATCGCGCACGACTTCAACAATATGCTGGCGATCGTCATCGGGAGCCTCGACCTCGCGAAGCGCCGGATCGGCGGCGATACCGACAAGCTGCTGCGTTACATTTCCAACGCCCATGAAGGCGCGCAGCGGGCCGCCAGCCTCACCTCGCGTCTGCTCGCCTTCTCGCGCCAGCAGCCGCTCGCGCCGCTCACCCTCGACACCAACCGGCTGGTCGCCGGCATGTCGGAGATGCTGAAACGCACGATCGGCGAACAATATATGATCGAAACGGTGCTCGCCGGCGGGCTGTGGCGCTGTCTTGCCGATCCCGGCCAGCTCGAAAATGCGATCGTCAACCTCGTCGTCAACGCCCGCGACGCGATGGCCGAGGGCGGCAAGGTGACGATCGAGACCGCCAACGCCTATCTCGACGACGAATATGCGCGCATCCATCCCGAGGTCCGCCCCGGCCAATATGTGATGGTCGGCGTCACCGACACCGGCACCGGCATGACGCCCGAGGTGCTGCAGCGCGCCTTCGATCCCTTCTTCACGACCAAGCCGGTCGGCAAGGGAACGGGCCTCGGCCTCAGCCAGATCTTCGGCTTCATGAAGCAGACCGGCGGGCATGCGGCGATCTATTCCGAACCCGGCCAGGGGACGACCGTCCGCCTCTATCTGCCGCGCAGCCAGGATCCCCTGCAGGATGCCGATGGCCGCTATATCCTCGACACCGACGAGGCGCCGCGGGCCAAGGCGGGCGAGACCATATTGGTGGTCGAGGACGAACAGCGCGTGCGCCATTTCTCGGTCGATGCGCTGCGCGACCTCGGCTATTCGGTCATCTCGGCGGCCGGCGCCGCCGAAGCGATGCGGACGCTCGAGCAGCAGCCGGTGGTCGACATGCTGTTCACCGACATCGTGATGCCGGAGATGAACGGCCGCGAACTGGCCGAGCGGGTGCTGAAGATGCGGCCGGACATCAAGATCCTCTACACCACCGGCTATACCCGCAACGCGGTGGTCCATAACGGCATGCTCGACGCCGGGGTCGCTTTCCTGTCGAAGCCCTTCACCCTGCTCCAGCTGGCGATGAAGGTCAGACAGGTGCTCGACGGTGGCGGTTTCAACCGGCCCGTCTGACGCGCATGAATCCCGTCTATGCCGCCCTGCCGACGACGATCTTCGAGACGATGTCGGCCCTCGCCCGCGAAACCGGCGCGATCAACCTGGGCCAGGGCTTTCCCGATGCCCCCGGCCCGGAGGACGTCCGCGGCGTGGCCGCAGAGGCGCTGGTCGACGGCTATAACCAATATCCGCCGATGGCCGGCCTGCCCGACCTGCGCCAGGCGATCGCCGACCATTATCGCGACCATCAGGGGCTCGACCTCGACTGGCAGAGCGAGGTGATCGTCACGTCGGGCGCGACCGAGGCGATCGCTGCCGGCATATTGGCGCTGGTCTCGCCGGGTGACGAGGTGGTGCTGTTCCAGCCGCTCTACGATGCCTATGTCCCGATGGTGCGGCGCGCGGGCGGCATCCCCCGCATGGTCGATCTCGATCCGCGCGACTGGTCGCTCGACCCCGCCGCGCTCGATGCGGCGTTCAGCGACCGAACCCGGCTGGTGGTAATCAACAACCCGATCAATCCCAGCGGAACGATGCTGGGCCGGGACGTCCTGTCGATGATCGCCGAGCGCTGCGTGCGCTTCGATGCCTATGCGCTGTGCGACGAGGTGTGGGAGCATGTCCGCTTCGGCAGCGAGCATGTGCCGATGATCGCCCTGCCCGGCATGCGCGAACGGACGGTCAAGATCGGCTCGGCGGGCAAGATCTTCGCGCTCACCGGCTGGAAGGTCGGCTGGATGATCGCCGCCCCCGCGCTCGCCCGGCAGCTCGCCAAGGCGCACCAGTTCCTGACCTTCACCACCCCGCCCAATCTGCAGACGGCGGTGGCGCATGGCCTGCGCAAGCCGCGCGGCTGGTTCGAGGCTATGCGTGCCGGCTTCGCGCGCTCGCGCGAGCGGCTGGTCGGGGGACTCGAAGGTGCCGGCTACCGCGTGCTGCCGAGCGAGGCGACCTGGTTCGTCTCGGTCGACCTGCCAGCGTCGGGCATCGCGCTGGACGACGTGAGCTTTGCCGAGCGCATGGCGCGCGAGGGCGGCGTCGTCACCATTCCGGTGTCCGCCTTCTACGAAGAGCGGCATGTGCGGCACATCGTCCGGCTCTGTTACTGCAAGGACGACGCCACGCTGGACGCTGCGATCGAGCGGCTGGCGGCCTTTCGACAGCGGCTGATCGCTGAAACGTAAAGGGGCGGCCGAAGCCGCCCCTCGCTGCGCTTGTCAGGCTGGCCTCAGCGGCTGCCGAACTTCTTTACCGCCGAGCGGTGCGCACCGGGCGCGCCCTTGGGACGGCTGAACCGACGCTTGGCCGGCTGCGGCTGCCCTGCCCGCTCGCCGCCTTCGCGACGGCGCGGACCGCGGTCGCCGCTGTTCGCGGGAGCCGCAGGCGCCGCGACTGGCTTCGGAAGCTTCGCCTTCTCGGCCAGGAAATTCTCCGGCAGCGGCTCGATCTCGAGCTTGATCCGGGTCAGTTTCTCGATCGCCTTCAGATAGGGCCGCTCGTCATCCGCCACGAAGGCGATGGCGACGCCCGCTGCGCCGGCGCGCGCGGTGCGGCCGATGCGGTGGACATATTGCTCGGCCACGTTCGGCAGTTCGAAGTTGAACACATGGCTGACACCGCCGACGTCGATGCCGCGCGCGCCGATGTCGGTTGCGACCAGGATGCGGACTTCGCCCGTGCGGAACATGCCCAGCGCGCGCTCGCGCTGCGGCTGGCTCTTGTTGCCGTGGATCGCCTCGGCGGGGATGCCGGCGGCGCGCAGGTTGCGCACGACGCGGTCGGCGCCATGCTTGGTGCGGGTGAAGACCAGCGCGCGGTCGATCGGCTCGGCCTTGATCCGCATGGTCAGCAGCGCCTGCTTCTCCTGCGCGTTGCAGAAGGTCGCGAA
>JAIYAJ010000181.1 GCA_027489105.1 Zymomonas sp.
CACCGGCGTTCATTATTTCGATCGCGACAAGGTCGAACAGTTCCAGAAGGCCCGGGCCGTCGTCGTATGCGCCAACGGTTCGGAGACCCCGAAGCTGCTGCTCAATTCCGCAACCAACGGGTTCGAACATGGTCTGGCGAACAGCAGCGGTGCGGTGGGCAGATATCTGATGTTCAACAAGGGCGGCGGCGCGGCGGCGCGGTTCGAACATCCGCTCAACGAGTATAAGGGTGCCAATGTCACCCGCATCCTGCATGACTTCTACGATAGCGATCCCAAGCGCGGTTTCTATGGCGGCGGCGGCTTCGATGCACGCTCCGGCGGCCCGCTGACCTGGGGGCAGACCGTACCCAAGGGGACGCCGAGCTGGGGTGCAGGATTCAAGGACTATATGGAGTCCTATACTTATTGGATGAACTGCTCGGGACATGGCACCTCACTGGCGCAGGAAAGCAACCGCATCGACATCGATCCCGAGCTGAAGGACGCCTGGGGCGTTCCGGCGATGCGGGTCACCTATCAGGACCACCCGGACGACGTGAAGCACGCGGCCTGGCAGGTCGAGCGCGCGGTGGAGATCATGGATGCGGCTGGTGCCAAGCAGATCGTTCCCGGAGAGGTCCGCGAAGCGAGCGGCGGCGTGCACCTGCTCGGCACATGCCGAATGGGGAACGACCCGAAGACCTCGGTGATCGACAAATATCACCGCACCCACGATGTGAAGAACCTCTTCCTGTGCGATGGTTCGAGCATGGTGACGTCGGGCCGCGGTCAGCCGACCCAGACGATCGAAGCCCTGGCCTTCCGGGCCGGCGACTACATTTCGAGATTTGCGCGCGCCAACGAGATTTAGCGCGCCTTGTAACGGTCAACGCTCGACGACGGTATGAAGCCCAGAGGCCCGGGCGCGCGATGAGGTCGTGCCAGGTTTGGGAAGGACCCTGAGAGCAGTCTTTCCCGATCCCGGCCGCGATGGCGTCGCGTTGCCGGATCAGCGGGCGCCAACCACGTCGTCATTCACCAGCAGGTCGACTGCCATATCGATCTTCGCTTCCGGCGATGCCGCGTCCGTGGCCGGAAGCGGCTCCGCTCCTTGCAGGTCGAAGCGATCCATGCCGACCGCTCCGCAGCCATAGGTCGCATTGTTGCGCCAGCTTGCCACTTGCATGCGTTTGGCGAGCTGCGGCTGATAGCGGCCGATGACAGCGCGACTGTCTTCGGGATGGGGCGCATAGGAAAGCTGATAGGCCTTGTTGCCATTCGACAATTTGGTGCCGGCAAAGGGGATGAAATCGCCGATGTAGAGGACTTCTCCGGCCCCGATATGGAAGACTGGTGCTCCGAAGCAGTTGCTGGTCAACGCCACATTGCCCAAAGCCATCGACGTCAGCACATAGTCGCCCGCCGTCAGGCGGACCACCTGCACCTCAAGCCCAGCTTTGCGGTCGCCGCTGAAGACGTCCCTGGTGTAGCTGGTCTTGTCACCCTTCTTCTTCCAATCCTTCGGCTGATAGATCAGCTCCCGTTTCTCGATATCGTACCGGGACAGGAAAAGCCCGCCGGGGCGACCGACCGACGTAGGGTCCGACCGGCGAAAGGCGAGTACCACTGCCCCCTCGTCCGGCTGCAGTTCGAACGGTGTTTCTGGCGGGATCT
This sequence comes from Zymomonas sp., assembly GCA_027489105.1. The sequence goes on from JAIYAJ010000181.1 coordinate 1,657, forward strand.
TCTTGCCGAAATAGAGAGCGCTTGCCCCTGTGACCGCCGCATCGAGGTTCATCGCGGGATCACTGATCTGCGTGAACTTCGTCCGTTCGGTGATCTTGCCTTCTACCGTGTCGGCGCCGATCATCTTGTCGAACCACGCCCGACGGTCCGGCTCGCGCATGGCGACCAGCTTGGCGGACTGTTCGGCCGATGGCTCGACCATTCTCCAACCCCGGATCAGAAGGCAGGAGCGGCGATTGATCCGCCGCTGCTCTCCCTGCACAATCATGCCGGCGATCAGGCCGCCCAGCGCGCCGCCGACACCCGCCGCCATGGGCGAGGTGACGGCAGGATCATAATTGTAGAAAATCGTGCCCGATGGGGTACGCGACCCCCGCGCGATCAGTCGGCAATCCTGCCACGCCTTGTCGAAGTCCGTGCGCGTCGCACCGGGCTTATTGTAATAGCGGTTCGGGTTGACGTCCCGTTCGGCATCCTTGGCAATGCTTTCCGGCGTATCGTCCGGATCCGGAGTGGGATTTTGGGCAACGGGCTTCGCATCCGTGCCCACAACCACGGGCATCATATATTGTGCTGACCCGACCTGTTCCAGCGCCAGGGCCAGAAACAGGGCAATCCCCTTCGTCTTATGCATGATACCCCTGTGAATCGGTCGCGGGATGGGCGCGAGGCTGCCCCGAGACATGACCACGATAGCCCGTCGCAGCTCTGGGAAAAGTGAGATCTACATCCGTTTTGGCATCATCATGCTCGAGACATCGAGAGGCCCGCAGAGCGATGCGGATTACGCCATTCAAAAAAAGGCGCCCCGGATGGAGCGCCCCATGGTCTGCGTTCGCCGGGGAGATCCCTGCCCGGCGCGCGGGCAGGGGTGTGGGATAAGAAGCGGGCGCCGAACTCGACGCCATGATAGCTGGGCATGCCCCTGGATGGTCGCCTTGGCCGCGCCATAGCCCCGCAGGTAGCTCGCACTGAGCATGATGTTGGGCTGGACCTTGTAGTGGAATGCAAAGCGCGGCGACACATCGTCCCACGACTTCTTGCCGCTGATGAAGTCGAGTACGCAGGAGTCGTAATTCTGGCCGGGGCTGTTGATCAATGGCTGCACATGCATGCGCTTGTCGTCCTTGCTGTAGCGGGCACCGGCCGATGCCGTCGGTTCGGGCTTGATGCGGAAGTCGACGCTGGCCTTGCGATAGGCGCCGACTGCGGTGAGCGTTCCGGTGCCGATCTGCTGCGACGGTTCGTCGATGTCAGCGGCCGCATGCGCGAACAGCTTTTCTGAGGACAGAGTCGCAAGCAGATTACTGGAAACCGGCGACCCGACCGAGCCCGAGCCCAGCGTCGCAGGAGCGCCCGGGCGCCTGATCGCCGGGCTTGCGTTCGTTCTCGCACTGGGCGGCGCCGCTTTTCTTCTCTTGTCCCGGTAGGTCGTCTGGCGGGCAGGGGGGATCGGCTGCCTTTGGGCTGGACGGATCACGGGATCCGAACGGCATCGATCCGCTTTCCGGCGCTCGTTGAATGAGTGCTGGAGCTGCCCGCCGGACAGTTCGCGCGCCGGCGGACAGCGCATTTGTCAGCGAGAGGCCCGAATCCGCCGTAATGGCTGTGCTCGATCCTGTGCCATTGGCGCTGATGGGGATCGGCCTGTTGGCCGTAGTGGCTTGTGCAGCGATATCGTCGACAAGCATGGACAAACTGCGGCAGGCATGTTGAAAATAGCCTCACTACCAGGGGGCTGGACTTATCTGGAGATGTGCCACCGAAAGCCGCCCCCTGCGCTGGTGCGTTCGCCGCTCTGATCCCATGTCTCACAGGAGCCTGCCATGATCTATCCCCGTTCAAGGACGATCGCTATTGCCCTTGCACTTGTTGCCGCAGGTGTCGGAACCGTGGCTGTTGCGGCATCTCCCGCCGATACCATTGCCGCGCGTCAGGCCAACTTCAAGAAGATGGGCGGCGCGATGAAGGTGATCAAGGACGAGCTGGCAGGCGGCGCGGATACGGCAAAGATGGCAGGCGCAGCAAAGACGATCGCTGCGGTGGCCCGCGCGCAAGTGCCGATGTTCCCCAAGGGGACCGGCCCCGGCGCGGGCGTGAAGACCGACGCCCTGCCTGCGATCTGGACCGACCGTGCCACGTTCGATGGCCATGCAAAGAAGCTGATCGTCGAGGCGGACAAGCTGGTGGCAGTAACCGGTGCCGGCAATGCCGCAGCAATCGCTGCACAGTTCAAGGCCGTCGGCAGCACATGTGGCGCCTGCCACAAGCAGTTCCGCGCCGACGACTGAGCGGGCCGGGAGCGTCATGGTGACGGAGAAAGTCCGCGTCTGGGATCCGCCTGTACGGCTGTTTCACTGGACACTGATCGGGCTGTTCGCCTTTTCGTGGTGGAGCGGTGAGAATCACGAGATGGAGTGGCACCGCACGTCGGGCCTTGCCGTGCTCGTACTGCTGCTGTTCCGACTTTTCTGGGGGCTTGCCGGATCCCGAACGGCGCGTTTCGCTCAGTTCATAAAGGGGCCCGGCACGGTGCTGGCCTATGCCCGCAAGGCCGCTGATGAGCAGCCGACCGATGGGCACAGTCCACTGGGCGGGTGGAGCGTGGCGGCGCTGCTGCTCGTGCTGCTGACGCTGGTAACGGCGGGGCTCTTTTCCGTCGACGTGGACGGGCTGGAGTCCGGGCCGCTTGCCGATTATCTGAGCTTCGACGGCGGGCGCGCAGCTGCCGAGATTCACGAAACCGCGTTCAAGGCGGCTCTGGCGCTGATCGGACTCCATATCAGCGCTATCATGTTCTACCAGGGGCTCGTCGGGCGAGACCTTCTCCTCCCGATGATCACGGGACGACGCGATCGCCAATCGGGTGAAAAGATCGATGATGTGCGCTGGTCACCGGTCCGCGCGGCGATCGGCCTGGCGGTGATAGTGGTAATCGTCTGGGCGGTATCGAAAGGATTTCGCTTTGCTGGCGCGGGTGGCGTGTAGCACGCGGCGTGCGTGAAGAGCAGTTGACCTGCTTTCGCTGTCTCGATCCCACTGAGGAAGCCAGGTA
>JAIYAJ010000350.1 GCA_027489105.1 Zymomonas sp.
CATCGTGAAACCTGCCGTGGCCGAGGCCCATCGACCGGCTCCGGTACAGCCCGGAAGTGGCGGGGGCACGGAGGTTCCCGGTGAGAAGACGCCTGAGACCGGGACACAGCCGACGGGTGGCACGCCGCAGCCTCCAGCTACTGAAAAGAAGCCAACTCGGTTCACGGGTACCGTGATGATCTCTTCGGAACGACCAGCCCGCGAAATCCATCAGATTGTCGAAGCGATCGTCGAGCAGCTCACGACGCTGCCTGGGAGTTCGGTGAAGCTGAAGCTAGAGATCGACGCCGAAGTTCCATCGGGGCTCGACCGGGCGAAGGTGCGGACGTTAGTCGAAAACGCCAATACGCTCGGGTTCATCGAGAAGTCCGTCGAGTAGATTCTCGCGCATGAGGAGGAACTTTGCTATGCAGCTGACGGTACTTTCGAGGGGTCTGTGCCGATGCCGCTTTTGGCCCGAGGAGGTGCCCGGAGAGGCAATCGAAGCCGATAGATGCCGGAACCGCGAAAATATTTTTTCTGGCAATTTTCTCAATGAAATCAAAAGCGTAGCATTTTGACGGCCTCACAGTCGGAGAATCGCCGTCAGAATGGGCGCTTACCATAGAGTTTTCAGAGACTTATGCGAAATTCAGACAATCGAGTGGGAATGAGCTAAGCTTCCTCCCACCAAAAAAGGGGAGGGGCGCATGCGATTCCTAGGCCGGCGGCAGCTTATCCTATCGGGCATCATCGGCTCCATAGTCGCATGGTTCGCTTCAACGCGCGCCACGGCCCGAAGCTTCGGCAGCGTCAGCGAACTGCGCGAGGCCGTGATGGCATCGGCGCGGACCGCTCCCGGTGTCACGCAGGTCGTCGCCGATCCCGACAATGCGGCGCAGTTCACCTCGACGATCGACGGCGATGCCGTGACGTCGGACGTGACCAACCTGTTCGGCTATCTCTCGGCCTACCCGGACGAGAAGCCCGATGAAGCGATAGCGCGCTTCGTACGCTCTATGGTCGAGAGCCGGAGCAAGGCGATCAGCGACGCTATGATCGTGCCGGTCATTCGCACCCGCGACTATGTGAAGGAAGCGGATCGCACGGGGCAGACGCTGCTCCATGAGCCGTTCGGCGCTGATCTCGTCACCATCTATATGGCGGACCGGCCCGACTCCATGGCGCCGATCGGTATCAAGGATCTGCCGGGCAGAGCGTTGGAAAACGTCCGGAAGACGGCCCTCGGGAATCTGCGCAAGTCGCTGCCCAAGGTCGTTCAGGACGACGGTCTGGGCGCCGGCATGCTCTATTATGTCGACGACAATCCGATGCTGTCGCCGAGCCTTCTGCTTCTCGATGAATTCTGGCAATCGATCGCCGATCGCTTCCCCGGCGACGTCCTGATCGCCCTCCCGCGCAAGGATCAACTCTTCATCTTCGACGACGACCCGAAGAGCGAGCCGGTGGCGCGTCGCCTGATCGAGATCACCATCGAGGAGGACTTCAACCTGCTCACGCCGCAACTCTACGCGCGCCGGAAGGGGCAGATCGTGGCGGTGTCTTGATGATGCTAGAGCCCTGATCCTTCGCTGTGAAGTCAGAGGCGAACGCAGGCGCTCATGCAAGCATCTGTGTCGGAACGCCCAGCGCCGGGCCTGCATCGGCCATCCGCCGGTCGAGCGTCTGAACCGTTGCTCCATGATCCGCCGCAATCGCGAGATGCAGAGCATCGCCGGCGCGTAGTCCCAGGACATGCTGGTCTGTAAATCTTGCGGCCATCCGGAACTGCACACCGGTTACCGGCAACAGCGTGAAGCTCTCCGCTATGAACCTGTTGAACAAAGCGAGGATGTTTGCGCGCTGTTCGAGGCCGATGTGACCCGTCCGAAGCTTGATGGCCATAGCCGAGGAAAATTCCGTGACGGTCCAGTCGCTGATAAGAAGCTCAGCTGGGTCCTGCTCGGCCAGCCAGGTCTGAACCTCCGGCGTCAGCGCCTCATTGGAAAGCGCCGTGACGATCAGCGACGTGTCGAGATAGACCGTCAATAGCGGTCGCCGTCGCGCATCGAGCGGACCAGATCCGCAGCGCCCTGTGGCTGTGGTGGGAGCGTGGCGGTCAGAGATTGCAGCAAGGTGAGGGAAACCGGCGTGCGGGGCTGGGCTGCGCCGGTAAGGCGGGCGACGGGCTTGCCGCGCCGCGTGATATCGATCGAGCCGCCTGCCTCGACGCGATCGATCAGTTCGCTCAGATGGGCTTTGGCTTCTGCCAGACTGATCGCATCCATATCACGCTCCTGACCATGTAGATGGTCATATGGCGCGTTCCTTTGGAGAATTCCAGTGAAGTCTTTGCCCCCATCTCTCGCCGCTCGTGATCGGAGACAGGGTAATCTCCGGAGCTGTCCGAACTATCCGTCCTTTCCAGCGATCGGAAACACCAGGAGGGTCGACGTCGCCGAGGCGCAGAGGCGGCCTTGTGCGTCGAGGAGGCGGGCTTCGGAGAAGCCGACGCGGCGGCCCAGTGAAACGAGCTTACCTTCGGCGCGGACCGGACCGCTCGTCTCGCTCAGCGCGCGATGGGAGGATACCTTGAGTTCGAGCGTCGTATAGCCCTGCCCGGCGGGCAGGCTCGAATGGACCGCGCAGCTGCAAGCGCTGTCGTGCAAGGTGGCGGCATAGCCGCCATGGACCGAGCCGATCGGATTGAACATGCGGCTCGTCGGCGATCCTTCGAACACCACGCGGCCGCGTTTCAGTTCGACCAGCCGAAACTCCAGCGTCTCGCCGATCGGTGGATTCCGTCCAGCGGCCATCATCGCGGCGAGCTGGTCATGACCGTCCAGATCCGCCAGATCCTGTGTCACGTTCATGCGACTTCTTTCCTCAGGCTGCCGATCCAGGAGCGGGTTTCGGACAGGATCTCGTCGGAGAGCGGTGCGGTGCCGACCGCCCTTGACAGGATGAGCGCCCCCACGAGCGCCGACCATCGGCCGATGGCGGCGCGGCGTCGCTCGGCGTCGGTGCCGCTCGGCAACGCCTCCGCCAAGCGGACGATCTGCTCGTCTATTCCCTCGGCCATCGCGGCCTGCGCCTCGGGCGTCTGCTGCCGCATGAGGCCGGCGAGGCTTGCCGTCGGACAGCCCTGTTCGGGCGCATCACGGTGGCGCAGCGAGAGATAGGCTTCGATCCAGGCGTCGATGTCGACCGTCTCGGGGACATTCGCCGACAGGCTCTGGGCCACCACGGCGGCGATCAGCGCGTCCTTCGACGCGAAATGGCCATAAAAGCCGCCATGCGTCAGGCCTGCCGCCTTCATCACATCGGCGATCGTAACCGCCTCGCGGCTGCCCTATTGGCTAGCAGATTGCTGCCGGCTTCGTGATACTCTCCCGACAGAGAGGAACGAGACAGGCATGAACCAGGCGCGCGAAGGCTTTCGGATCGATCCGGACTGGTATTGGTCGAGGGAACGGGCCGGGCTCGAATGGGAGCATGTCTGGTCGAAGCTCTGGCACATGGGGCCGCGCGTCGAGGAGGTCTCCGAACCGGGCGACGTCTATGTCCACAGCCTGGGGCGCGAGAGCCTGTTGTTCGTCCATGGCGACGACGGCGAGGTTCGCGGGCTGTTCAACGTCTGCCGCCATCGCGGCAACCGTCTGCTGCTCAGCGAGGACGGCCCGGCTTATGCGACGCAGTTCAAATGCGCCTTTCACGGCTGGTGCTTCGACCTTTCGGGCAAGCTCGGAGAGCTTCCCTATCGCGAGCGTTTCGACCCTGCAGTTCTGGCCGACGAGACGCGGACCGCGCTCGCCCGTTTCCGCGTGGAGCAGTTCGCCGGCTGGTACTGGTTCACGCTCGACGATCAGGCGCCCGACCTTGCCACCTATCTTGGTCCGATCGGCCCGCGTCTGGCAGCTTACCAGCTCGAGAAGGCCCGCATCGTCGATTACAAGACCTTCGAATTCGGCGCCAATTGGAAGACCGTGTTCGACGCCTTCAACGAGAGCTACCATTTCCAGACGCTGCATTCGGACATATTGAGCTGGGGCAATGAGGATGCGCCGATCACCCTGCTCAACATTCACAGCTATATGGTCAACGAATATGGCCGCCCGTCGCGGATGTATCCCGATCAGGAAAGCGTGAATCCCTCGCTGCAGGCGCTGCTTCAGGCCAATGGTATCGACCCCGCGACCTTCCCCGGCAAGGCCGGCGACGTGCGCGCCGCGATCCGTGACACGAAGCGCGCGCGGCAGGCGATGGGCGACGAGACCTTCCCCTATGCGACGTTGACCGATGGCCAACTGACCGACGCCTATCATTACATGCTGTTCCCCAGCACCCACTTCAATCTCTTCCCTGAATTCTATGTGGCGATGCGCTATCGCCCGCATCCGGGCGGCGATCCCGAGAAGATGTATTTCGACTTCATCATGTGCGCTGCGCTCGAACAGGGGGAGACGGTGCCGCTCTACGAGCATCGGGTGGTGCGCGGGGGCGCCGAGCGGGTCGCCGACGTGCTGCAATGGGGCAAGCGCAGCCATCCGATCGTCAACCAGGTGCTCGACGAGGATGTCGGTCTGGTCGAGTTCGTGCAGCGCGGCCAGCGATCGCAAAGCTTCGACGAGGGCATTTTGAGTTCTGACGAGCGGCGGATCGACCATTTCCATCGGATGATCGACGAACTGATCCGGGGTCAGTCGATAGCGGAACTGATCGCGCGCTATGCCGTCGAGCAGGACGCGCATAGCGGCGTCTGATGTCGGCGGGATGTGAGGAGAGGGCGATGAGCCGGCAGCAGAATATCGATCTCGTGAACCGCTATTTTCAGGCGATGCATGACAATGACTGGGCCACGGTCGAGGCGATGTACCATGACGACATCGTCAACCACATGGCGGGAACCACGCCTGCATCCGGGCGTATCGAGGGCAAGGCGGCGATGACCGACGATCTCGTCGCGGCGCAGGTCCATGCCGCGATGGTGCCCGAAGAGATGCAGTTCGCCCGCCGCTGGAAGGTGATGTGCGCCGATGACGAGCGGGTGGTCGCGATCATGGAGGGGGGCGGCCCGACGAGGGCCGGCGACCGCTATGACCAGACCTATTGCGAGATCTTCCGCTTCCAGGACGGCAAGATCATCGAGATGCACGCCTTCTTCGACACCGCGCTCGCCGAGCGGGCCTTGTTCGACAATCCGCTGCGGCAGCCCCGTGGCCCGGTGGCGCAGCCGCTGATCTATTGAGTGTTGCGCGCTGCTGATCTGTTGTTTTCCTGAGAGCGAGGGGGCACCGCTTCCTCAGAAATTTATGCGCGCTTTACGCAGCGCGATGAACATGCCCCGCGCGGCTTAACGCCGTTCGGTGCCATCTGGTCGGCCACCCTGGCTGGAGGTGGCCCGATGAATTTCGATCTGTTTCTGGGCGCGGCCGTCGCGTGCGCCGTGCTTGTCTATCTGCTGGCCGTGCTCGCCACGCCAGAGCGTTTCTGAGCGAGGCGGGCCATGACGCTTGCCGGCTGGAGCATGATCCTGCTCTTCACCTTGTCCTTCGTCCTGCTGGCCAAGCCGGCGGGCGACTGGATGCACGCCCTCTATTCCCGCGCCGATCTGCCCGGAGGCGGTATCGAGCGCTTCCTCTATCGCATTGGTGGCGTCGATCCTGACGCCAACCAGAGCTGGGTCGGCTATGCCATGTCGCTGCTGGCCTTCAACCTCGCGGGTCTGGCATTCCTGTTCGCGATCCTGAAACTGCAGCATGTGCTTCCGCTGAACCCGCAGGGCTTCGGCAGCGTCGAGACCCTGCTCGCCTTCAACACGGCAGTCAGTTTCGTCACCAACACCAACTGGCAAAATTATGGCGGCGAGGCGACGATGTCGCATCTGTCGCAGATGCTGGGCCTGACCGTGCAGAATTTCCTGTCGGCAGCGACCGGCATTGCCGTCGCCTTCGCCGTTATTCGCGGCTTCGCCCGGAAGGAAGCGCAAGGCATCGGCAATTTCTGGGTCGATGTGACGCGGGTCACGCTCTAC
>JAIYAJ010000471.1 GCA_027489105.1 Zymomonas sp.
GATGTCGCGCCAGAACGGCACCCGCCACGAGACGGCCTTCACCGTCTCGATCGAGGCACGCGATGGCGTCACGACGGGGATCAGCGCCTATGACCGCGCCCGCACCATATCGGTCGCGATCGACGCGTCACGCTCGCGGGACGAGATCGTAACGCCGGGCCATGTGTTCCCGCTGGTGGCGCGGGAGGGTGGGGTGCTCGTCCGCGCCGGGCATACCGAGGCGGCGGTCGATGTCGCTCGTCTGGCGGGGCTCAATCCGTCGGGCGTGATCTGCGAGATCCTCAACCCCGATGGTTCGATGGCGCGCCTCCCCGACCTGATCCCCTTTGCGCGCGAGCATGGGCTGAAGATTGGCACGATCCGCGACCTGATCGCCTATCGCCGCCGCCACGATCATCTCGTCGAACTGCGCGAGGAGATGCGCTTCGTCAGCGCCTGGGGCGGCGAATGGCGGATCCAGAGCTATCGCAACAAGGTCGGCGGAGCAGAGGTCGTGGCGCTCGTGAAGGGCAGGATCGATCCCGAAGCGCCCGTGCTCGTGCGCATGCACGTCCATTTTCCGCTGGCCGATCTCTTCGCCGAAGAGGGCGATCGATCGGGCGTGCTGCGGGAAGCGATGGAGGCGATCGCGGCCGAGGGCAGCGGGGTCGTCGTGATCCTCAACTCGCCCGCGCCCGACCTCGTCGCCTGCATCATCCGCGCCCGGCGCGAGCGGCGCGAGGAAAGCAGCGGCCGGACGATGGCGCTGCGCGAATATGGGATCGGGGCACAGGTGCTGACCGACCTCGGCATCCACCGGATCGTCCTGCTCAGCAACAGCGATGCGAGCTTCGTCGGGCTCGACGGCTACGGCATCGAGATCGTCGCGCACCGTGCATTGGGCGAGCCGAAAGGCGGCTGACGCGGCCTGCCTGATCGGCAACCCTGTTAAGCTTGCAATCTTATACAGTTTATGAACTACTCGGTGCTATCAGGAGGTTAGGAGAGCCATGACCAACATTCTCATCCGGGGCGGCACCGTCGTCGACGGAACCGGCGCACCGGCGTATAAGGCCGACGTCCGCATCGGCGGCAAGACGATCATTGAGATCGGCCAGAATCTGGAGCCTGCGTCCGGCGACAAGGTCGTCGACGCCAGCGACTGCATCGTCTCCCCGGGCTTTATCGAGCCGCATACCCATATGGACGCGGTAATGTGGTGGCAGCCGAGCCTCGACCCGCTGCCCGGCTATGGCGTGACCACGGTGGTCATCGGCAATTGCGGCTTCACCGCAGCGCCGATCCACGAGGAGCGCGAGGTGCAGCGGGAGATGGTGAAGATCTTTACCTTCTTCGAGGAGGTGCCCGAGCAGCCCTTCTTCGACCTCCTGCCGTGGGACTGGCGCAGCTGGTCCGAATATAGCGCGTCGATCGCGAAAAATTGTCCGACGGCAGCGAACATCGCGGGCTATGCCGGGCATATCGCGATCCGCCTGGCGGCTATGGGAATGGACGCCTGGACCCGCGCCGCGACCCCCGAGGAAATCCGGAAGATGTGCGCGCTGCTCGAGGACGCGCTCGACGCGGGCGCGCTGGGCATGTCGTCCAACCTGATGGACCATGACAGCCAGGATCGCGCGGTGCCAAGCCTCGTCGCCGACGATGCCGAATGGTCGGCGCTGATCGGCGTGCTGGCGAGCCGTCCGGGTACCCAGTTGCAGGTCATCCTCGACACCTTCTTCCGCCTGAAGGCGCCCGAGCAGATGGAGCGGCTCGGCAATCTCTGCCGTGGACGCGGCGTCCGCGTGCAGATGGCGGGCGCGGGCGGCCTGCTGCGTTTCCAGGATTCGATCCGCGACCGCATGTGGGAAATCACCGCAAAGCAGAAGGAAGAGGGCCTCGATTTCTGGCCGAGCTTCGCGCACGTTCCGCCGACGACCGCGCTCAACTTCTTCAGCACCTCGTCCTTCGCCCAGGCGAACGAATATGTCTGGCACGAGGTCGTGCAGGCCGAGACGGTCGAGGCAAAGCTCGCCCTGCTCAATGACCCGGACTTCCGGGCGCGGGCTCGCGACAGCTGGGACAATAAGGCGTTCAAACAGTCGCTCGTCGCTAATCCGCACATGATGCTGCTGCTCGATTCCGAGACCGGTGCCGGCCCGCTGGGCCTCAGCCTCAAGGATCTGGCCGAGCAGCGCGGCGTCCATCCGTCCGATGCGCTCGCCGACTGGGTCATCGCCAATGGGCTCAACTCGATCGTCAACCGTATGCCGCACCCGATGGCGCATGAGCAGACGCTGCAGATGCTCAAGGACGACAAGACCGTCGCGAACATCTCGGACGCGGGCGCCCACGGCCAGATGCTCTGCGGCGGAGGCGAAAATATCCTGTTGCTGACCCAGTTCATGCGCCAGCAGGAACTGACCCTGGAAGAAGCGATCCATGTCCAGACGGGCAAGCAGGCGGGTCATTTCAACTTCGCCGATCGCGGCGTGCTGAAGCCCGGCTATCGCGCCGACGTCACGGTGTTCAAGCTCGACGAGATCGAGGCGCGGCCGCTCAAGCGCGTTTTCGACGTGCCCGACGGCAAGGGCGGCATGACCTGGCGCTTCACCCGCGACGCGGCGCCGATGCGGCTCACGCTGGTGAACGGCGTGCCGACCTTCGAAAACGGCGCGTTCACCGGGGCCCTGCCGGGCGAGATGGTGGGGCCGCAACTCCCTAAGGTCGAGGAAGTGGCGGCCTGAGAGCCGAAACGAGGAGGAAGAGGATGACGGAAGACGATCTTCCCTATCTGCAGCGTGGTCGCCAGAAGGTCGAGACGACCAGCAGCGCGCTGATCAGCTCGTCCAAATATCTGAGCGACTATCGCATCCGCGAGTGGGTCGTGACGCAGAGCCTGCGCAAGAATGGACGCGACTATCCGCCGACTTTCGGCATTCCGATGCTGATCGAGGCGGTGCGCGAGGTGCAGGACCATGAGCGGATCGAGGAGCTGTTCAACGAGGCGCGCAAGGACTGGCCCGAGTTCGACAAATGGCTCGATGAGCGCTGGCTGTCGCGTTTGCGCCGCGACGACATGAAGTCCTGCCCGGAAGGGTCGATCGGCGGTATCTGGTACAAGCAGCTGGTCGGCGCGCAGATGGAGGTCGACATCATTCCGAGCTTCGAGCCGCGCTCAAGCTTCGAATATTTCTTCCTGCGCGGCGTCCAGATCCACGACTTCATGCACATATTGAGCGGAGGCGGGTTCGACGGGCTCGGCGAGATCATGCCGGCCTTCCTGAAATACGGAAATCTCTTCCGCCATTTCAACGCCGAGCTGGCCGGGCTGCTCAATGTGCAGAATACGCTGCTGACCATCCCGATGTTCATGCGCGGGCCGCTCCATTACCCGGCGCTGTTCCCGAAGATGTGGGACCTTGCCCATTATGCGCTGAAGGTGGGCGAGCGGTCCGATCCGCTGTTCCTCCCGCGCTACGAGGATTGGCTCGATCTTCCGCTGGAGGAGGCAAGGCGCAAATTCGGGGTGCGCGGGGCGCGGACCATCGACACGTCGCGCGAGTCCGACTTCTTCAACGAGTTCACGACAAGCTATGAGCCCGACCCGCCCGAGCGCGACGCGATCGCCGCCGAATAGGATCGGATCGCAGACCGACCGGAAATCAATGGCCCCCCGCTTCGGCAGGGGGCCTTTTTCTTACCAGCCCTCGATCTCGGCCAGGCCGATCTCCTCGACCACCGCCAGCGCGCGTTGCAGCGCTTCGGGCTCCGAAGGGAGGCGTGGTGGGCGGGGATGTCCGCCGGCCATGCCGAAATGTTCGAGCAGCGCCTTGGTGACGCGGATGCCGCCATTGCCGTACAGCGCGAGGAACAGCCGCATCAGCTTTCCCCAGCGCTCCAGGAAGGCGACATTGTCCCCGTTGCGCGCGGCGGCGATCACGTTGGTGCACAGGCGCGGCGCGAGATTGCCTTCGGATGTCAGGAAGCCATGCGCGCCGAAGGCGAGGGCGAGGGGGGCGTTGTGCGGCCCGCCCACGCAGATATCGATCCGGTCGCCCAGCGCATCGGCCAGCGTGCGCAGATAATTGGGATCCTGATGGCTGATGTTGAGCCCGATCAGCTGCGGATGGCGCTCGAACAGCGCTATGATCACGGGAGCAGGGATGACATAGCCGACTGACTGGTGCGTCGACAGCACCGAGGGAATGTCGCTGTTCGACAGCACCTCGTCGAAATAGCGGTCGAGTTCGGCGGGGGTCGGCACATGGCCATGGCCGACGTCGAGCGAATAGACCTGAGCGGCGTCGACACCGGCCCGCTTCGCCTTGTCGAGAAAGGCGATCATCTGGCGCGCGGTGCGCGGCTCGACGCCCATCGCCCGGATCGGCGAGCGGCCCTTGAGCTCATCGCTGGCGATGGCTAGCAAGCGTTCGGTTTCCTCGTCGGACAGCGTATAGCCCTCGCCACTGCCACCGCCGCCGACATAGACCCCGACGCCCGCATCGCTGAGCTTGCGCAGGTGGCGGCGGAAGGCGGCTTCGTCAATCGCGCCATCGGCCGTGAAGGGCGTGATGCTGATCGTAAAGGTCTGATAGCGGGCCAGATCGGCGCCCATCCTGTCTCTCCTGTTATTTGTAAGGGTTATACGGGTTGTTGTTGCAAAGATTGGAACGAAACCTATTGCTGATCCTCAGAGGGAGAGCCCTCCGCGCGGAGCGCGCGGACCAGTTGGAGGCACCGAACCTGACTATGACCGTATCGGGCAAGAAGCGGCTGCGGCAGCCGCGTCTCGCGGAGATTGTCGCCTCTTCGCTGCGCGCGCGCATCCTCTCGGGAGCACTCGGCGATGGCGACCTTCTGCCCAAACAAGACGAATTGCTCACCGAGTTCGGCGTCAGCCCGCCCTGCATCCGCGAGGCGTTCCGCATCCTCGAGACCGAAGGCCTGATCACCGTGATCCGCGGCAATGTCGGCGGCGCCGTCATTCATGTGCCCAAGCCGTCGACCGCTGCCTATATGCTGGGTCTGGTTCTGCAGGCGCGCAAGGTGCCGCTGATCGACCTGGTCGATGCGATGCGCCTGCTCGAACCGGCCTGTGCCGCGCAGGCGGCGCGACGCACCGATCGCGCGACGACGGTCCTGCCGAAGCTCCGCGCCAACATCGATGCCAGCCTCGCGGCCGTCGACGATCCGAGCACCTTCATCGGGCTCGCGCGCGCCTTCCACACCGAACTCGTGTCGGGCTGCGGCAATGAGACGATGAGCCTCGTCGTGGGCGCGCTCGAAAAGCTCTGGTCGGCGCAGGTCGACGAACTCGCGCTCAACAAGTCGGTCCATGGCACGTTCGCCGACCGTTCGGTGCGCCTCTCGCTGGCGCAGGAGCATGAGCGCATCTATCGGGCGATCGCCGAAGGCGACCCGCTGACCGCCGAGCGCGCGATCCGCGAGCATTATACCGGCGGTGGCGAGCGTCGACACGGCTTCGACACCGGCATCACCGTGATCGCGGAATCGCTCAAGCCCTGATCGCTTGCCCCCCGGGGCCATGCTCAGAGATCCAGGTCGGTCACGGTGTCGGCCACCGACACGCGTGGGCGCGGTCCGGCGGGTTCGGCGATGCTGCCGATCAGGATGACCCCTGCAACCTTTTCGCCGTCGACGAGGCCGAGCAGGGCGGTGGCGTCCGCGTCATAGGCATGCCAGCCGGTCAGCCATTGGGCGCCATAGCCCAGTGCATGGGCACCATTGACTAGGTTCATGCAGACGGCGCCGGCCGATAGCCATTGCTCCCATTCGGGGACCTTGTGGCCCGGCGTCGCCTTCGACACGACCACGACAGCCAGTGGGGCCGATGCCAGCTTGCGCGTGCTGACACGCGTCTTGGCGGCGTCCTCGCGCGTCTCGACGATCTCCATCAGGCGCTCGACCCAGCGCGCTTTGCTTGCGCCGGCGATGCGGATCAGGCGCCACGGCGCGAGACGGCCATGATCGGGGACGCGCAGCGCAATCTCGAACAGGCGGGCGCTCTCATCTGCGTCGGGGCCGGGTGCGACGAGCGCATCGGGAAGCGGGGAGCGACGGGTGGCGAGCATTTCGCTTGCGTCACCTGTTGCGGCGCTGGCGGTGGCCATGATGTTTTCTCCTCTCACCGATTCTCTGTACTATCTATCTTTATAAGTAAAGAAGCATGGGAGAGGCTGCCAGCGCCGAAGCAAGGCGGAGGATATGTTGGCTCATGGCTGCCAATGTTGACTCCAAACCATGGCTGTGCCTATCTTATATAAGATAACGATATTGTCGCTGGTATCAGCAATTGGTCGGGGCGGCTCTGGAAGGCCCGTCACGGCGCAAGCCCCGCAGCTGCAAGGTGCAGAGGCAGGCGGGGCAGACATTGGAGGGGATTGATGGAGGGATCGATTCTGCGTTTTGCCGATGTCCGTCTTGGACAGCCTGTGCCGCTCGTCGAGCGCGATGGCTCGGCGGGTTCGCTTGCCGAGCGGATCTGCGACATGGTCCGGTCCTGGTCTGGCACGGCCTCGGCCTCGCTGGTGTCCATGCAGGAGGAGCAGGCGGAGGCCATGGGCGAGCCGCTGGCCGCTTCGGTAGTCGGACGCCATCTCGGCGGCAGCAACCGTGCCGATGTCGAGGTGCTTATGCGGTCGAGTGAGATCGCCCGCACCCGCGCCGTCGTCCGTGTCACACTGGCCTGATCCGATGTACAAGGACCATGAAGCCGAAACGGCGCCGGTCACCCGTGCGCCCGCTGCATCGGGGACGACCTCCTCGCTCCAGCCGACGATCTCGAGCGGTGTCGCGACGCTGCGCACTTTGCGGATCGCCAAGCATTTTCCCTTCTTCCTCGCGGTTGCCGAGGAGCAGAATCTTCACCGCGCGGCGGAACGGCTGAACATCGCCCAGTCGGCGCTGTCCCGACGGATAGCGGACCTGGAGCGCGAGCTGGGGGGCGTCGCCCTGTTCGAGCGGCAGGCGCGCGGCGTCGCCATCACTCAGGCGGGCCGCGAACTCGCCAAGGATGTGCGCCGCATCCTGATGTCGATCGAGGAGGCGGGCCGCCATGTGAAAAGCGTGGCGTTGGGCGATCGGGGCACCATCCGCGTCTCCTTCTCGGAAGCGATGCTGCGGCGGCCGATCCTGCCGCTGGTGCTGCGCGATTTCCGCAAGCTCTATCCCGAGGTCGATCTGCGCGCCTTCCCGCTGCCGTCGGACGCACAGCGGTCCCGGCTGGCCGCCGGAGAGATCGATGTCGCTTTCGTGATCGATGAAAGCAGCGACCGCGACCAGTTTCATTCGGTGGCCATGGGCGAGGACAAGTTCGTGCTGGCACTGCCGGACGATCATCCGCTCGCCGCGCAACCGCATGTCAGGTTGCGTGATATCGCCGGGGAGCCACTGCTCTGGCCGGCCCGGCATGTGTCGCCGCGCCTGTTCGACCGCATGATCGCCGCCTTCGATGCGCAGGGCGTCTCGCCCAATATCGCGGTCGAGGTCATGGCGGTCGACAGCGCTTATGAACTGGCGGCGGCGCGGATCGGGCTGGGCGTGGTCACCGCCGCGCGGCCCGACCGGACCCCGCCGGGGATCGAACTGCGCGATATCGTCGATCTCGATCTGCCGCTGCCATTGTCGATGCTCTGGTCGTCCGCCAACGGGTCGGCGCTGGTCGGCAATTTCGTCGATCTGGTCCGCGCACGCCTCGCGGAGCCGGTGGACGCCTGACTCCGGTCAGGCAGCCAGAACGGCGCGCAAGATCGGTCGCATCCGATCGACCTCGGCCGCATCGGGACCGCGCCGTGCCAGCTGGCCCACGATCGACAGCGCGGCTTCGATATGGGTTCTCGCCTGCTCGATTTCGATCGACGGGCGGACTCCGCGCAACAGAGCGCTCAGCCGGTCGACCAGCGCCCGGCGCACCTGTTCGAGCTGCGATCGGTCGGCGGCGTCCATGTCAATGATGGTGGACTGGAGCAGACCGATCACGGCGCCCTCGCGTAGCGCGCGGTCGACCAGGACGTCGGCCATGAGATCGATCGTCACCGCCTTCTCGCCTGCTGCCGACTCGATCGCGTCGAGGGCGTCCACGGCGGCTGCCTCGAGCAGGGCGACCAATATCTCGGTCTTGCGGCTGAAATAGCGATAGATCGCCGGGCCGCTGATGCCGGAGGCGAGGGCGATCGCATCGATGCTGGCGGCGGCATAGCCGTGTTTCTGGAACATCTCGGATGCTGCCGACAGGATCAGCGAGCGCCGCGCCTCCCGCGTCATGCGCGTCCGCCGGGGAGCGGTGCCTTGCCGATTGTCGTCGTCGATCATCGCGATCCCCCTAGCGGAGCTGTTCTGAAAACGCTAGTTAGTGATCGTTCACTAAGAGGATGCCCCGATGACCGACACCCGCCCGCTGGCCGATCCGGCACTGTTCGATCCCGATCGTTTCGCGAGCCACGGCTATCCGCACGACATCTGGACCGAGATGCGGCGTAACCGGCCGATCGCCTGGCATGAGGACGGGATTCGCCAGCCTTTCTGGGCGCTCGCCCGCTATGACGACATCACCGCGATCGGGAAGGACAGCGATAACTTTATCAGCAGCCCCGGCGTGACCATCCTGCGCAAGGATCAGGAGGTCGAAGGCGGCGGCCCGCGCGTCCCTTTGATGCTGACGATGGACCCCCCCGAGCATCACAAATACCGCATGATCCTTCGCGAGCGCTTCAAGCCCAGCGTGATGCGCGCACTGGAGGCGCATATCATCGAGCGGTGCAGCCAGATCGCCAACGACGTCGCGGCCGCGCGGATCGCCGCCGCGACTAACGGCGAACAGGTCATCGACTTCGTCGACGCCATCGCCATGCGCCTGCCGCTCGACGTGATCCTCGAACTGCTCGGCGTCCCCACCGACGACCGTGATCAGATGTATGAATGGAGCAACGCGGTCATCGGCAGCGAGGACCCCGAATATGGCGATGTCGATCTGCCGCGTGAGGCCATTGCCGCCGCGCAGCAGGCGATGTTCGGCTATTTCGCCCGCTTCATCGCCCAGCGCCGCGCCGCGCCGCGTGAGGATCTGGTCAGCCTGCTGGTCGAGGCGCGGATCGATGGCACGCCGCTGAACGACATGGAGATATTGGGCTTCTGCTTCCTGCTCGCCATCGCAGGCAACGAAACCACGCGCAACGCGACCAGCGGCGCCATGCTGGCGCTGATCGAGCATCCCGAGGCGCGGCGGCAGCTGACCGCCGATCCGTCGTTGATGGTGCCGGCCGTCGAGGAATTGCTGCGCTGGGTCACGCCGATCGTTTACATGGCCCGAACCGCGACGCGCGACATCGATATCGCCGGACAGACGGTGCGCGAAGGCGAGAAGGTCGTGATGTTCTATCCGTCCGCCAACCGCGACGAAAGCGTGTTCGATCGCCCCTTCGATCTGGACTTCACGCGCAAGCCGAACCGCCATCTCACCTTCGGCTTCGGGCGGCACAGCTGCCTGGGCAACGACCTTGCCCGGATCGAGCTGCGCGCGGTGCTGACCGAAATCCTCGCGCGTTTCCCGCAGCTCGATCTCGCCGGTCCGGTGAGCCGGTTGCGGTCCAACTTCGTCGGCGGGATCAAGCGGATGCCGGTCAAGATCGAGCCCTGAACGCCCGCTCCCGGAGCAGCGATCTCGCGAAAGCAAGGATCGGAGCAGTGTCCCGACTGGACATGCTCCGACCCTCTGGCGACACTCCCGGCAACGAAAAAAGACAGAAGAGGGGCCGTCCGATGCCGGACTGGGAATCGCTTTATGCCAGCCGCATGGCGGGGGTCGTCGCGTCCGACATTCGCGAGCGGATGAAGCTGCTGGACGCGCGCCAGATCATCCATCTTGGCGGCGGGCTGCCCGATCCCGACATCTTTCCCTATGTGGCCTTGCGGCAGGCTTCGGATCGCATCTGGGGCGACCGCGCGCTCGCGCGGACGGCGCTGCAATATGCGCCGAGCGAGGGCCATGCGCCGTTGCGCCAATGGATAGCCGAGCAGACTGCCGCCGATGCCGGGGTGGCGTGCGGGATCGACAATGTCGTGATCACCAACGGATCGCAGCAGGGACTGGACTTCATTGCCAAGCTGCTGCTGTCGCCGGGCGACAAGGCCATGGTCGAGATTCCGAGCTTCATCGGCGCCCTGCGGGCGTTCGATGCCTATGAGCCGCGCTATCTGGGCCTGCCCGAAGATTCGGCGGAATGGGATGCAAGCGCGTTGGCCGGTGCCAAATTCTGCTATGTCGGCCCCGATTTCCGCAACCCGACCGGTACGACGATGTCGTTGGCGGATCGCGAAAAACTGCTCGACCTCGCCGACGCCACCGGCATGATCATCGTCGAAGACGGTTGTTACGAGCAGCTGCGCTACGAGGGCGAACCGATCCCCTCGCTGCTGACGCTGGCGATGTGCCGCTATGGCGATATCGAAAAAGTCCCCGTGCTCCACACCGGCACCTTCTCCAAGACGATCGCGCCCTCGCTCCGCATCGGCTGGATCACCGGCCCGCGCGATGCGATCCGCAAGCTCGTCCTGATCAAGCAGGCGAGCGACCTGGCGACCAGCGCGCTCAACCAGATGCTGCTGCTCGACGTTATCCGGACGTCGCTCGACACGGCGATCGAGACGGGCTGTAGCGTCTATCGCGAGCGGCTCCATGCGATGCTGGCCGCACTCGATCAGCATATGCCGGACGGTGTGTCCTGGACCCATCCCGAGGGTGGTCTCTATGTCTGGGGCAGCCTGCCCGACGGCGTCGACGCCGGCCGCTTCGCCGAGCGCGCGCTGATGGAGCATAAGGTCTCGATCATCTCGGGCGCGGCCTTCTATCCGGCCAGGGCCGAGAATGTCCGCCCCGCAACCAATCGCTTCCGGTTGAGCTTCTCGATGATCCCTTCGGAGGCAGCGACCGAGGGCGTGCGGCGGCTTGGCCTGCTCGCAGGCGAGATGGTTGCCATGCTCGTCTGACACCCAAGCGCCCCCCCCGCACGACGTCTCTGCCAAAGGAATTCTGATGCCCGCAGCGCTGTGTCTGTCGATCATCGTCCTGCACGCGGCTGTTCTGGGGATCGTCGGTGCCGCGCTCTGCTGGTTCGGCGCGCAGCTGCTCTGGCTCGGCGGCTCGGCCTATTATGCGATCGCCGGGGTCGGACTGGTCTGCTCGGCCGTGCTTCTTCTGCGGAGAGACCGACGTGGCTACTGGCTGTACGCCCTGCTCTGCCTCGCCACGATCGGCTGGGCTCTGTGGGAGGTCGGCACCCAGCCCTGGGGCATGATGGCCCGGGTTGCTGCGCCGTTGGTGCTGCTGGTGCCACTCAGTGCCGTGGCGCTCTGGCTCGAGCCGACACGCCGGGAGCCGGGCGGGGGGCTGACGCCTCTGATGGTCGCGGTCGGCGCGAGTGCGCTGCTGGCAGGCGGATGGGTCTGGGTCCGGGAGCCTGCGCCTTCGCCGGCACAAGACGCGGTCGCCTTTGCACCGGTCGATAAGGGTGAGTGGCCCAACTATGGTGGCGACTGGAAAGGCGACCATCATAGCCCGCTCGCCCAGATCACCCCCGCCAATGCCGGCAGCCTGGCGCGTGCCTGGACCTTCCGGACCGGCGGCATAGATGATCTCGGCAACAACAGTCGCTTCACCGCCACCCCGCTGGCGATCAACGGCGTCCTCTACCTCTGCGACCCGCGCAACCGCATCTTCGCCGTCGATGGCGCGTCGGGGCGCAAGGTCTGGCGCCACGATCCGAAGGTGAACGCCAGCAAGGCTTTCTCGATCGTCTGTCGCGGCGTTTCGCACCATGCCAGCGCCGGCACGGGCGAGTGCGCGTCGCGGATATTGGAAGCGACGCTGGATGCCCGATTGATCGCGGTCGACGCGGCAACGGGTCGTCCCTGTCCGGGCTTCGGCAAGAGGGGGAGCGTCGACCTGTTGAAAGGCGTCGCGACGCGGTTCGACGGCTATTATTACGGGACGTCGCCGCCCGCGATCATCGGCGATCTGGCCGTCATCGGCGGCTATGTGATCGACAATCAGCGGCTCGATCCGGCGCGCAGCGTCGTGCGGGCCTATGATGTCCGGACGGGTGCGCTGCACTGGGTGTGGGACGCCGGCGCTCCGGGGAAGGCGGGGCGTGCCGACAAGCAAGGTCTCTTCTCGGTCGGCAATCCCAATGCCTGGGCGCTGTTCACCGCCGATCCGGCGCTGGGCCTCGTCTATGTGCCCACCGGCAACAGTTCGCCCGATTTCTATGGCGCGCTTCGGACCGCCGCGGCCGAGAAATACGGCACGTCCCTCGTCGCTCTCGACGCGGCGACGGGCGCGGTGCGCTGGGCGTTCCAGGCCGTGCATCACGACCTGTGGGACTATGATATGCCGGCCCAGCCAGCACTCGTGAATATTCCTGCGCGAGGAGGGCGGCCGACACCCGCGCTGGTCCTGGCGGGCAAGACCGGCCAGATCTTCCTGCTCGACCGACGCAGCGGCCGGCCGCTGGCGCCCGTGGAGGAGAGGACGGTTCCATCGTCGTCGATCGAGAAGGTATCGCCCACGCAGCCTTACTCGACCGGGTTGCCATCCTTCGCTCCGCCGCGAATCACCGAACGGGCGATGTGGGGCGCCACACCGGTCGACATGCTGCTGTGCAGGCTTGCCTTCAGGCGGCTGCGCTATGAGGGCGACTATACGCCGCCGTCACGCGATCCTTTCCTGTTCTCGCCGGGGACATTCGGCGCGATCAATTGGGGTGGAGTTGCGATCGATCCTGCGCGGCAGACGATGATCGTCAACAGCTCCAACATGCCTTTCGTCGGGCAACTGGTCGACCGGGCGGAAGCCGATGCGGCGGGGGCAACTCCCTATGATCCCGATGCGGGGCGTTCCGCGAAGCGAAGCGGACCGATGCCGCCCATGCCGATGGCCGGGACCCCCTTCGGTCTGCGTCTGCGGCCCTTCCTGTCGCCGATCGGCTTTCCCTGCCTAGCGCCGCCCTGGGGACGGATCGCCGGTGTCGACCTGCAAGGCCGGCGGCTGCTGTGGCAGCGGCCGCTGGGCGACAGCAGCGGCAATGCGCCTTTCGGTCTTGCGTTACCGGTCGGGATATTCAACCTGGGCGGTGCGGTGACGACCGGCGGAGGCGTAAGCTTCATCGCCGCCACGACCGACGCCCAGATCCGGGCGTTCGAGACGCGGACGGGCCGTCTGCTGTGGCAACAGCGGCTACCGGCGGGCGGTCAGGCAACCCCGATCAGCTATGCCGCCAGCGACGGCCGCCAGATGATCGTCATCGTCGCCGGTGGTCACGGATCGCTGCGCACGAAGCGGGGCGACTATCTGGTGGCTTTCGCACTGCCCGGCCAGCCCGCCCAAAGGGGACGTCAGCGGGGCCGCTGACTATAGTCTTCGCCGCGCCGGCCGCCGCGCAGCGCGCCCGGGCTGTTCTCGAAGAAGCTGTGGTCGGCGGGAAGGTCGGTGACCCAGTCGGTCAGCAGCACCCGGCGGGAGATCCGCCAGTCGCCGTCGATGCAGCGATAATCGTCGATATAGCGGCCGGCGATCACCAGGTCGCGGGGCTCGCCCTCGCTGCCGCGCGTGCCATGCCATGCCTGGAAATAGCATTCGCCGCGTGCGCGATCGCCGTCGAGTTCGATGCGGACCTGTCCGAGCAGATGATGGCTGCCCTCCATCGAACCGAGGAATTCCTGGCAGAAGTCGACGAAGGCATCGACCTTGCCCGCCATCAGGCCGCAGTCGATCTCCGCATCGTCGTGAAAGGCGCTGCGCTGCATGGCGCGATCGAGGCGATCGAGACCGCGCATGTAGCGCTGGACCGCATCGGCAATGTCGCGCCGCGCCGCGAGGTCCAGTATTTCCTTCTGCAGCCCTTCGGCGCTGGATTCCGGCATCGGTGGTCCTCTCTCTTCATTCTCATGTTGCGGGCCGATCCTTTCCGAGACGGCAGGCATTTCACCCTGTCAATAAGGATAGGCGGCCTCGTCACTGGCGCCTTCAGCGATGGATATCGGTGCGGTGCAATAAATCTCGGCCTCGACCCAAGTCGACAGGCAGGACTGACTAGCCAGAGGATGAGGTGATGCAGAAAAGCCACATCTCTAACCCGCCGCTCGGAAGCTAGTGTTTTTGCGAGGCGGCAACCGCAGCGGTCACGCCTATCATCAATACCGAATAAAAGCCGAACGATAGATCTAGGGGAGACGATGCGGTGATTTTCCGAACAACTCTGCTTGGCGCGTCCACTATGGCGCTCGCCTTCACTATGGCTGCGCCCGCACTGGCGCAGGATGCCCCGGCCCAGACGGCGGCCTCGGAGGTCGTCGGTGGCCTCGAGGACATCGTCGTTACCGCGCGTAAGCGTCAGGAGAGCGTCCAGAGCGTTCCCGTCGCGGTCACTGCGATCAGCGGCGATCTCGTGCTCAAGCGCGACATCACCAGCATCGAGAAGATCGCGGCAGCGACGCCGAATCTGAACGTCGGCCGTGCGTCGAACGGCTCGGGTGCCCAGCTCACGCTGCGCGGCATCGGCTCGTCGTCGACCTCGATCGGTATCGAACAGTCGGTCGCCGTCGTCGTCGACGGCGCCTATTATGGTCAGGGCCGCATCATCCAGGAGGGCTTCTTCGACCTCCAGCGGATCGAAGTCCTGAAGGGTCCGCAGGCGCTGTTCTTCGGCAAGAACGCGACCGCCGGTGTGATCAGCCTCGCGACCAACGATCCCGGACCCGAGCGCGAGTTTATCGCGCGTGCGGGCTATGAGTTCCGCTCGCGTAAATATCAGGGCGAGTTCATCGGTTCTGGCCCGCTGACTGAGACGCTCGGCCTGCGCGTCGCGGTGCGTGCGTCGACAATGGACGGCGGCTATTATCGCAACGTCTCGGTCAACCGGACCTACACCACGCTCGACATCCAGAATCTGCTGACGGGTGGCACCGGCAACCCGATCGGCCACCTCGCGACGCCGGCGGCCAGCCGCGCGCCGGGCGAGGACGAGATCCTCGGCCGCGTCACGCTGAAGTACGAGCCGACCGATCGTCTGACGATGACGTTGAAGGCCAGCTACGACCGCAACAGCGTGAACAACAGCTCGTGGAACTATGTCGCTTTCCGTTGCGGCCTCGGCACCGGCATCAGCCAGCTCAGCGGCTATGCCTGCGACAACGACAAGTTCGTTACGCACCAGAACAACATGCCGGCCGACATCGCCGCCAACTTCCCTTATGCGAAGAAGGATGGCCAGCTCTACAACCGCTATGAGAGCTATGCGATCAACGGCAATGTGAACTATGAGCTGGAAAATGTGACGATCAGCTCGGTCACCAATTTCAACCGCAACAATAACCGCTGGACCTGCGCCTGCGACTTCCAGTCGAGCAACAACGCAACCTGGGCAACCGAGAATTCGACTTGGCGGTCCTTCTCGCAGGAAGTGCGCGCGCTCACCAGCTTCGACGCCCCGATCAACCTGATGGTCGGCGCGCTCTATCAGAAGACGCGCCGCAACTTCGGGCAGTGGGTGGCCTTTGCCGGCCTGCGCAACAGCGCGGCTTCGCCCGAGAACCAGTTCGTCGCAACGAGCAAGACCAGCTTCACCAAGGGTGAGACGACCGCGCTGTTCGGTCAGGTTACCTGGAAGATCGTTCCGACCGTCGAACTGGCCGGTGGTGTGCGTTACACGCATGAGACCAAGGACAGCTTCTTCACCCAGCCCTATAACAACCCCGGCGTGACCGCGATCTTCCGCGATCAGAACGATCCGGATGGTCTGGGCGAAGTGACGGCGAACCAGACCTTCAACAACTGGTCGCCGGAAGTCACCCTGACCTGGAAGCCTTCGCGCGAACTGCTGGTCTATGGTGCGTTCAAGACCGCCTACAAGTCGGGCGGCTTCTCCAACGGCGGCATCAACTCGAAATTTTCGACCAATCCGCTCGCCGATCTCACCTTCGATCCGGAGCGGGCACGGGGCTTCGAGGCAGGCATCAAGTCGACGCTGGCCGACAACCAGCTGCGCCTGAACCTCACCGCGTTCACCTATAAGTATCTCGATCTGCAGGTGGACTTCTTCAACTCGCCGATCTTCGCCTTCCAGACGCTGACCGCCGACGCGAAGACCCGCGGTATTGAAGCCGAGTTCGAATATGCGCCGCGTGCCGTTGCCGGGCTGAATGTCCACGGATCGCTGAACTATACCAAGGCGACCTACACCAAGTTCCCGCTGGCGCCCTGCTATGCAGGCCAGACTCCGGCACAGGGCTGCACGGCGATCAGCGCGATCGCCTCGCGTCAGAACCTGAACGGTGCGCCGCTGTCGGTCGCGCCGCGCTGGACCGGCAATTTCGGCGTCGCCTATGACACCGACCTGAGCAGCACGCTCAAGCTCGGTACCAATGTCGACGTCCGCTACAGCGGCAGCTACCTCGCTTCGGGCTTCAATAATCCGCTGTCGCGCCAGAGCAAATATGCCACGCTCGATGCCGGCGTCCGCGTCGGTGCATGGGACGACAATTGGGTGATCGCCGTCATCGGCAAGAACCTGACCAACCGTCTTTATGTCAGTGGCGTCGTCGACGGTCCGTCAACCGGCAGCGGCACCGGCACGGCGGCGGGCATTCCGGCCGACCAGCTGGGCTTCGCCAACCTGCCGCGGACGGTTCAGATCCAGCTGACCAAGCGCTTCTGATCTCGACTACAGACAAGAAAGCTCCCGGTCGCCAGCGCGGCCGGGAGCTTTTCTTTTGGGCCTGGCTCGTTCAGTCGGTCGCGGCGGTGACCGCGATCTCCAGCGCGTAGAGCGGGGAGGCGAGCTTCACCTCCATCGTCGTCCGCGTCGGCGCGCAGCCCGGCACGATCCAGCGATCCCACACCGCGTTGAGTTCGGGCAGGATGGCGAGGTCCGACAGAAAGATCGATGCCGTGAGCAGGCGGTTCCGGTCGCTGCCCGCCTCCTGCAGCAAGGCGTCGATCCGCGACAGCACCTCCTCGACCTGATCGGGAACGGCGCCGCCCCGATGGTCGATCGCGACCTGCCCGGACAGATAGACCACAGTGTTGTGGACCACTGCGCCGCTCATGCGCGGATTGGCAGCTATTCGCTGTATATCGGCCATCGGGTTCCTTTCCTCAGAAGCTGTAGCGGAGCGTCGCCCCGTACATGCGCGGTTCGTTGTACATGCGCTGGTTGACGCCCAGGCTCGAATTGATCAGCGACGCGCCGCCGATCTTGAACGTCGTGTTCGTGAGGTTGGTGACGTACAGCCCCAGATCGAAGCTGCTGCCGAAAATCTCGCGCCAGTCGACGGTCAGGTCGATCGTCTGCGTCGCCCGCTCGCGGCTTTCCCCGTCGAACACATTGGTGCCGTTGGGCAAAGTGATGAACGGCACCAGCCCCAGGATGATCGAGCTTTTATAGGCCCAGTTCATCGAGCCCGAGATCTTGCCCAGCGATTCATCGACGGGCAGCGTCCACTGCGCGTTCACGTTCAGCTTGTGGCGTGGCGTGAACGGAAAGATGCGGCCCGACTGGCGGGTGGGTGCGTTGGTCGCGGGATCGCGCCGCGAATAATCGAGGAAAGCGCCATATTTGGCCGAGGTATAGGCGTAGGACATCAGCACGCTGAAATCGCGCGTCGGCGCCACCGTCACGTCGATTTCGGCGCCCTTGATCTTGGCCGAGGCGGCGTTGACCAGCGCGCTGACATTGGCGGTGCCGACGCCGAAGGTCTGGTTGATCTGCGCGTCCTTCAGCCACTGATAATAAGCCGCGATGTTGGTTCGCAGGCTCCACTCGCCCAGCCGGAAATCGGACTTCAGGCCCAGCTCGACGTCGCGCAACGTCTCGGGCTGATAGCGGAAGAGCGAGATCGCATTGGGTATGGGCGGATTGGCGAGCAGTGCCGGAGCCGCCAGCGGATTGGTGCCCCCCGCGCGATAGCTCTGGCGGTGGGAGATATAGACCATAGTGCCGGGCGACAGCTTATAGTCGAAGCCGACCGTATAGGCGTCGCTGTTGGCCTTGGCGACGAAATCCGCCCGGCAGGGATCGGCCTGCGCCGGATTGGCGACGGTCGTCCCGGTGGCGCCGGTCACGCAACGCCTATTGGTGACCTGATAGAGGGTCAGCGCGCGGCGGTCATGCGTCCAGCGATAGCCCGCATTGAGCGTGAGCCCCTCAAGCGAGCCGCCAAAACCGTAGCTGAGATTGGCGAAGATCGCGCGCGACGTGTCGTCGATATATTGGTTGGTGTCGGTCACCGAACCGAAGACCGATGTCTGGTGCTGGTAATTGGCGTCGGGCGTGTCGAGATCGGCCCCGAACAGGCCGACGATAAATTTGAGCCGGTCGTCGAACGCCTGCCCCTGCAGCTGCAATTCATCGCTGATCTGGCGGATGTTGAGGCCCCAGGGCGCGCCTGGATCCCGCGCATTGCAGGTGGCCGCAGTCGAGCAGGTGTCGAAGTGCAGGATGGTCAGCGGCGATCCGTCGAAGTCGAAGCGGTTGACCTGCTTGAAGCGCCGATAGCCGAAGATGTTTTTCAGGATCAGCCCGTCGGCGATGTCGTAGCTGGTGATGTTCGACACGCCCATCGAGCGCTTCTTGTCGATGCCGTCGACATTGCTGAAGGTCGTGCGCGGCCCGGCGGCGTTCTGGCGGGCGAGCGCCTGCGATACCGCCCCCTGTAACAGGGTCGGGATGAGTGCGGCTGGGTTGACTGCCGCCAGGATGTTCGAGCTGCCATTGGTGGTCGAGCGGAAGATGTCCGCGACCAGGATGTTGGACAGCCGATCGGTCGGATCCCATCCGATCGAGATGCGCCCGCTCACGAAATCGCGGTCATCCTGGCGCTTGCCCGTCGTCGCATTGCGGGTGAAGCCGTCGCGCTTGAGCCCCTTGCCGGCGACGCGTATGCGCAGCGTGTCGCTGATCGGCAGGTTGAGCGCGCCTTCGATCCCGCGATTGTCGTAATTGCCATATTCGGCCATCACATAGCCGCCCAGTTCGGTGCCCGGCTGGCGCGGCTCGAACAGCACGGCGCCGCCGGTCGAATTGCGGCCGAACAACGTGCCCTGCGGGCCTTTCAGCACCTGCACATTCTGCAGGTCGTAATAATAGCCGGGTCCGCCGCCATCGCCGATCGGCAGCGGCACCTGCGCGAAATAGGCAGGCACCGTCACCTGTTGGCCCGAGATCGAGGCACCCGATCCGGACTGGCCGCGGATCACATAATTCTCCTCGTCGCGGCTGCTCTGCGCGGAGGTGAGGGCGGGGACGATCTTCGACAGGTCGGTCGCATTCTGGATGCGCTGCTTTTCGAGGATCTCGCCGGTGAAGGCCTGGACTGCGATCGGAATGTCCTGCAACGCCTCCTCTCGACGGCGTGCCGTGACGACTATGTCGGCGATCTGGCTGTCGTTCACGGCGGGCGTCCCGGCGGACGGACCCGATTGCTGGGCCATTGCGGCGGTGCCGGGAACAAGGTGCAAAGCGGCTATGCCGCACATCAGCATGTGCTGCCTGGTCATTTCCCTCTCCTTTTCGTGCGCATGATCTTATTGTTGTCGGGGTGCGCAGACCCCCGTCACTCGTTCAGGCGCGGTGCGATCAGCCCTCCGTCGATCGGCACGGCGGCGCCGGAAATATAGGAAGCCTCGTCGGAC
>JAIYAJ010000110.1 GCA_027489105.1 Zymomonas sp.
CGCGCCCGTCTCTTCGACAACACGCAGCCAGTCGGGCGTACCCGCTTTCTCCCTGAGCGCTTCGGCCGCGAGGATCAGCCGGCCGAGCCGGGTCAGTGCGGCAGACAATGCCTCCGGAGAAAATTCCAGTTCGGACCGATAATGCGCCGACAGGCAGAGCAACCGGTAGGCGAGGGGATGCACGCCTTTGGTCGTGACGCTGGCGAGGGTCGCGAAGCCACCCTTCGACTTCGACATCTTGCCGCCGCGATCGACCAAGAAATTATTGTGCATCCAGAAATTGGCGCCCGAGGCGTCGCTGCAGGTGAAGGCCTGGTTCTGGGCGATCTCGTTGCAATGGTGAATCTCGCGATGGTCGATCCCGCCCGTGTGGATGTCGAACTGGCGGCCGAGATATTTCATGCTCATCACCGAGCATTCGAGATGCCAGCCGGGCGCGCCGGGTCCCCAGGGCGACATCCATTCCATCTGACGGCGTTCGCCATCGGCCGAGCGCCGCCACAGCGCGAAGTCCGCAGCGTTGCGTTTGCCCTCGACCTCCGCGATCCGGCCGACCGCTTCGGGCCCCCGGCTGCCGGCGAGGCGGCCATAGTCGGCGACCTTCGATGTGTCGAAATAGAGGCCGCTCGGCAGTTCATAGGTCGCGCCGCCGCGCTCGATGACGCGGGCAAAGTCGATCATGTCCTGGATGTGGTCGGTCGCGACGCTCCAGATCGTCGGTGACGTAATGTTGAGCGCTGCGAGACCGGCCTTGAACGCCTCCGTGTAGAAGGCGGCGACTTCCCAGATCGTCTTGGCGGCCTTGCGCGCTGCCGCCTCCATCTTGTCGTCGCCTTCGTCGGCATCCGACGTCAGATGGCCCACATCGGTGATGTTGATGACGTGGTTGACCGGCCAGCCCTTCCAGTTGAGCGTCCGGCGCAGCGTGTCGGTGAAGACATAGGCGCGCAAATTGCCGAGATGCGCAAAATTATAGACCGTCGGCCCGCAGCTGTAGAGCCGCACCATCGTCGGATCGATCGGCTCGAAGACCCGCAGAGAGCGGCTGAGGCTGTCGAACAGGGAGAGGGGGGCGCCGAGCGGAGCGGGGTGCGTCATGTCAAATCCAGCAGGAGGTCTGGCGCGGCTCTAGATCAAGCATCCCCCGCAGCGCAATCCACAGGCTTAGCGGCGCCTTCGGGAAGCCGGACACGAAAAAGGCCGGAGCGAAACGCCCCGGCCCATTCGAACGCGGTCGATCGCGATCAGCCGTGCGAGGCGTTGCCCGACGCGGCTTCGATCACGAGGTCGAGCTGCTCTTTGCAGCCGCCCTCGATCAGCGACTGGGCGATGCCCGTCATGTCTGCCGTGGCGGGGCGGACGACGACGAACTTGACGTTGGTCGGTGCCTTGGCGCCATCCCAGCTGAGCTTATACTGGCTGCCGCTGCTGATCGCTGCGGCCGCCGGCCAGCTGGCCATGGCCTGCCCGGCGGCGAGGTCGAGCGTGGTGCTGCCGTTCGGACCGGCGATGGTGAGCGTGGTCGCCTTGGTCGCGTCCGGGCGCCAGACGGTCACATTGGCCGGGTCGGCGATGCACATGTTCGAGCTGCGCGTCACGTCGACATACCAGGGGTTGGGCACCTTGCCGCCCTTGTCGATGCCGCTGGCGCTGCGCACGGCCCCGATCCGGGCCCGCTTCTCGCCGCCACCCGAGACGAGCGCGTTGAGGGTGGAGCTGGTGCTCGCCGCCGCGACCGTCGAGGCGCTGGCGCTGAACGTGCCCGGGCCGCTGAGGGTGCGCGTGCCCTTGCCGTCGAGCAGGACGATCGTGTCGCCGGCCTTCAGGGTGAGCTTCGCATTGTCGGAGAGCGCCTTGCCGGCCGGATAGGCCTTGGCCGACGGGCCCGAGGAACGCACGACGAGCGGCGCGGCGGCGGCGGTACCCGCCAGCAGCACGGCCATGAGTGTCGCAACAGCAGCCTGCGACCGGCGATTATTTGTCCAGAGCACTATACCCTCCTGGTCCTACTTCACGAAGACGCTCTATCAGATTTCTGAGCGCCTTATCCTCGGGATTCTGTTCGGCCAGCGCCTCGAAATCTTCCAGCGCACTTTCATCCCCTGTATCGAATCTACGGAAGATGTCTGTGAACTGTTGCACAGCCGTTTCGGAATAATCGAGCACCGGCTCGAAAACTTCCATCGGCGTCGAGCGGCCGGAGACGGTGATCCGGCCCACCGGGCGGAAATTCTTCAGCGTCGAGCGTTCGATGACGGTATCGCTGACCAGCGTCTTGGTCTTCAGATATTTGTTGGCGCCTTCGAGGCGCGACGCGGTGTTCATCGAGTCGCCGAGCGCGGTGTACTGGATGCGCCCCTCGCCGCCGAAATTGCCAACGATCGCCTCGCCGAAATGAACCCCGACACGGGTGACGCCGATCGGCGGAACACCCTCGGGCGCCTCGCGCCGGAATTTCTCGCCGGCTTCGTACATGGCGACGGCGCAGCGCACCGCGCGCTCGCAATCGTCGGGTCGGCTGATCGGCGCACCCCAGAAGGCCACGATCGCGTCGCCGACGAACTTGTCGATCGTGCCGCCATGCTGAAGAACGGTTTCCGAAAGCACGTCGAGATATTTGTTGAGCAGGAAGGCGACCATTTCCGGCTCGATCTGGTGGCTCAGCTTGGTAAAGCCCTCCAGATCGCTGAACAGCGCATAGATTTCACGCTTCTCGCCGTGCAGCTGGAGCCGCTCGGGGTTCTTCATGATGTCCTTGGCGATGTCGCCCGGCAGATATTTTCCGAGCGCCGACTGGGCGAAGTTGCGCTGCTCCGAACCGATGCCGCGCGCTGCCGTGCCGACGGCCGAGAAGGAGAAGATCCAGCCGAGCAGCCAGCCGAAGACGGGCAGCCCCTGCGTATCGATGCCGTGGAACTGCCAGAAAAAGGGCAGGGCGACGACGGCACCGGCCTGGACGATCAGGAGCAAGGCGAGCTTCCAGAGCCGCAGATTGCCCATTGCCGTCAGCGCGCCGAGCAGCACCACGCCGATCGCGATCAGCCATAGGCCCCATTGCGGGATCGGCTTGAACATGAAGCCGTCAAGCATCTGCCCGAGCAGCGTGGCGTGGATTTCCAGCCCGATCGTGGTCTCGCCGACGCGGCCGGTCTGGGGGTCCTTCATGCGCGAGGCGGGCGTGGTGAACTGGTCGACGTCGGGGATGTCGCCGCCGATGAGGACGTAGCGGCCCTCGATCTGGGGACGTAAAGCTTCGAGCAGATCGGGGTTTGCGATCAGCTCGACCGAGAGCTTGTCAAACACTCTCCGCTCGCTGTTGATCGGCAGACGATAGCGGATCGAGCCCCTATGGGTTCGATATTCGGGATAAGCCTGCGTCAAAGAGTTCGCCATCAGCGGGGGCAGGTCCGCCAACTGGGCGGGCCAGCTCCGCATCACGCCGTCCTGATCGGCCTCGAGTCTGATGCTGGTGAAATGGACGTTGCCGGGCGCCGTCTTCTTCTGGAAGTCGCGAAGGAAGAGTTCCTGGTCATAGGTCATGAAGGCCGGGTTGCTCTTGTTGGTCGCGAGACCCAGATAGGTCGGCGTCTTCATCGTCCGGAAGCCGTCGATCAGAATCTGGTCTTCCGGCGTCGGCTGGTCGATCAGAATATCGATGCCGATCGCTTTGGGCTTCATCTTGTCGAGCTGGATGAGGGCATTGGCCAGCATGGCTCGGTCGAGCGGCGATCGCCGGCCGGTAAGCCGTAAAGTGTCCTCATTGAAGACGACCATGATGATGCGCTGATCGGTTTCGACGTGCGGCGATGCGAGGAGGGCGCGCGCATCGTACAACGCTCGCTCGGCGTCCTGAGCCAGGATGATATTCCAGCTATAGCGCGCAAACATGAGGCCGAGTGCTAGGAAGACGGCCGTCACGATCAGGCGCGTCGTCCCGATCTGCCGCAGCGTCTTGCGCGCCGTTGGCCAGAATGCCCCGACCCGCGCGCCAAGCGACGCCTTCCGGCCTTGTTCAGCCATGCAATGACCCCCGTAATGTACCCCGCCGCGATATTAGCCCCTGCCGCGCCAATGGGAAGAGCGCAGTTGCACTTGCATTATTCAGAGGCCGGCGGCAGGGTTCGCCTTCTGTTCCAGGGATGTGTCCATGTCGTCGACTGCCATTTTGATCGCCGTTCCTTTCTTCCTGTTGCTCGGCCTCGCTTTGGGCTGGGTCGTGCGCGGGCGGATGTCGGCCGGTCAGGCGGGGGATATGGCGACCCTGCGGCGTGAGCTCGATGCTTCGCGCGAAGCGCTGGCGCGGTCGGAGCGGGAGTGCGCCGCGCTCGCTGCCGACAAGGCAGCCAGGACCGAGGCGTTCGAGGCGCAGATCGCCCAGCTGAAGGAGGCCCGCGAACAGCTGTCTGCACAGTTCGCCGAGGTCGGCGGGCGCCTGCTCGATCAGGCGCAGCGGCAGTTCCTCGAGCGTGCCGATCAGCGTTTCCATCAGGCGGGCGAGAAGAGCGAGGCTCAGCTCAAGGCACTGCTCAACCCGGTCGAGACGACGCTGAAGCGCTATGAGGAAGGGCTGCAACGGGTCGAGAAGGAGCGGGTCGACAGCTATGCGGGCCTGCGCGAGGCGGTCGAGCAGGTGCGTGTCGGCCAGGGGCAAGTGCGCGACGAGGCGGCCAAGCTGGTCAATGCGCTCCGCGCCAGCCCCAAGGCGCGGGGCCGCTGGGGCGAGCAGTCGCTGCGCAATGTGCTCGAACAGTCGGGCCTGTCACCCTATGCCGATTTCGCGACCGAGGTTTCGGTCGATACCGAGGATGGCCGCTTGCGCCCCGACGTCGTCGTGCGGCTGCCGGGCGGGCGCAAGCTCATCATCGACGCCAAATGCTCGTTCAACGCCTATATGGACGCGGCCGAGCAGGTCGACGAGGTTGCGCGCACGGCGTCCCTCAAGGCCCATGCCGCGGCACTGCGAACCCATGCCAGCCAATTGGGCCAGAAAAGCTATTGGGATCGCTTCGGCGAGGCCGCCGATTATGTCGTGATGTATATCCCCGGCGAGCATTTCCTGTCCGCCGCGATGGAGCAGGACCCGGAGCTGTGGGACTGGGCGCACCAGCGCCGCGTCCTGATCGCCACGCCGATCAACCTCGTTGCGCTGGCGCGCACTATCGCCAGCGTCTGGCGGCAGGAGAAGATGGCCGAGGAGGCTCGCGCGATCGGCCGGCTCGGCAAGGAAATGCACGAGCGTCTTTACACGGCTGCCCAGCATCTGCGCCGCGTCGGCGGCGGGCTCAACAGCGCGGTCGAAAATTACAACAAGTTCGTGGCCAGCTTCGAGGGACGGGTGCTCGTCACCGGGCGCAAGTTCCGCGACCTCAACATCGAGACCGGGGACAAGGATATCGAGGAATTGCCTGCGGTCGAGACGCGCGCCAGCGAGGGATCGCTCGACCTGCTCGCCGGGCCGCAATGATCCGGCGGGCTCAGCGCCCCAGATCGAAGCCCACCGACGCCACAATCCGCGAGCCCATGTCGCGGCCCAGCGGGCCGGGCAGGGCGGAACGCGCGAAGCCGAAGCTGTCACTGTAGCCGATCGACAGGCGCAGCGGCCCGCGCACATGGTCCAGACGCAGCGACGCATCCCAATAGCGTCCGCGCGGTCGGAGGCGTTGTGAACGTAGAGGATCGTCGATGCTGCCGCTCGATCGTCCGAGCTGCGTGCGCACATTGAACGGCGTTCCCACGATGGAGAGCGTTGCTGCGCCTGCAATGTATAGATTGTCGCCGCCGATCGCGTCCTGGTTCGGCGCATAGAGGATGAAGCCCTCCAGCTGGATCGGGCCGACGAGGGTAGAGGCTCCTCCGCCGACCTCGACATAATCGAGCCCGGAAGTGCCGGTGAAGCCGTGATAGCTCAGCTGCGCGTCGAGATCGACCGCGCCGAAGCTTCGTCGATAGCCGAGATTTCCGTCGATCAGCCAGCCGGCGGCGCCATGGCGGGGACTGCGGCGGAGGCTGGTTCCGGCGGCGCTCAGGCTGAAGCCGTCATAAGGGCTGATCGTCCCGCGCGCCGTGACGCTGGGATTGCCATCGCTCCAGCTGAGGCCACGTCGCCGTTCGTCGGTCGATGCCGACAGGGAGAGGGTCGGATCGAGTCCTGCAGCGGAGCAGCCGGCAGCGAGACTGCCGGCGAGCAGGCCGCTGAGGAACAGGACCCGACCCCGGCCCATATCAGCTGGCGCCGGCGCTGACGCGCGCAGCGGCTTCGAGCTCGGCCATGAGCGTGCTCTTGTCACGGTCGGCGACGGCCATGACGTGCGAGCGGATCTCGGCGTCGCGTGCCGCCACTTCCTGCTCGATTGCCTTGCGGCTGGTCATGCAGCTGCCGGCCCGGCTGCCTTTGATCTTATAGTCGCTCGAGACGATCCGGGTCAGGCCCGCCCCGCCAGCGGGCGCCATCTGGCGCTCTACCGCGATCGTCGCGACCCAGGCGCAGCGGTCGGTGCCGCCCCGCGTCGGCGGCGATACGCCCATCGGCTTGGTCGCAAGATCGACCGAGGCCCGGTAGCTGACATTCATCGGGACGCCGCGATGCTCGATCGTGGTGGCGTGATGGTGCGCGGCGTCGGCGGCGGGAGGGGACAAGGCCATCATCCCCAGTGCAATGATCATGGACATGGTTTTTCTCCTGCGTGCGTCGCTTTTTTCGCGATCGCAGGCCTGAGCTATGAAGCAATTGTTTCTAGCCCTTTGCGCTGGCGCAACAATTAACCAGCGCGATCAGTCATCACCGGGCAGGAACGGGTCCGTAATCGGCCGGATCATTGGCGACCACCGAGAGCATCGCGGTCCACGCGGCCACATTCTGGCGCAGCTGGGCCGGATCGATCTTGTCGAGCGTATCGTCCGCCGTGTGGTGGAGATCGAAATAGCGGGTGCCGTCCTGAGCAAGCTCGATCACCGGAATGCCGAGCTTCTGAATTTCGGAAATGTCCGAGCCAGATGCGTCGCCATTCTTGCCCCCGGCCACGATGCCGAGCGGAGCGAGCGCCGCGCCGAGCCGCTTCATGGAAGGCAGCGCTTCCGGCGACACGGAGGTCTGGTAGCGCCAGACGCGATCCGCGCCGAAATCGGATTCGGCCAGTACATGGTGCTTTTCGCCCCGATGGGCCTCGCGATAGGCGGCTCCACCGAACAGGCCGATCTCTTCCGATCCGAACCAGACGAGACGAATGGTGCGCAAGGGCTGGCCCGCGTCCATGATCCGCTTGGCTGCGGCGGTGGTTATGGCGACGCCCGAGGCATCGTCGATCGCGCCGGTGCCCTCGTCCCAGCTGTCGAGATGCCCACCGATCAGCACCATGCCTGCGGCCGGATCGCGGCCGGGAATCTCGGCGATGACGTTGCCCGACATGCGCTTGCCGGCGGCCCTGGCGGTGACGTCCAGAGAGATGGTCACCGGCTTCCCCCGCTTCAGGATGCGCTCGAGCTGGTCGGCGTCCGGGTTGGCGAGCGCCAGTGCCGGGATCGGCGTCGCCCCGTCGGCCCAGCTTTGCGATCCGGTGTGGGGCACGCGGTGATTGTCGGTACCGATCGACCGGATCAGGATCGCGGCCGCGCCCAGTCTGGAAGCGACCGAGGGTCCGCTCCGTCGGATCGCGCCGACCACGCCATAATGCGAGCCGTCCTGCGTCGCGGCCATGCGGTGCGTTACGAACACGATCTTGCCCTTGACCGAGGCCGGTGTGGCGGCGCGCAGCGCGTCGAGATTGTCGAAGGCAACCACTTCTGCGGTCAGGCCCTTGGCCGGAGTCGCCGCGCTGTTGCCGAGTGCGGTGAGCGTCAGTGGTTGGGGGAAGGGGGCTACGACCGCCGCCTTGGCCGTGCCGCGTTCCCACCAGGGTATCTCGAATGTCTCGACCCGGACATTGGCAAAGCCGAGCGCCTTCAGCCGGGCCACCGCCCAATCGCGCGCTCGTGCCTCGGCATCGCTGCCCGCCTGCCTCGGACCGATCTCGGTGGTCAGCTGTTCGGTGATGTCCCAGGCGAGCGAATCGGACAGCGCCGCATCGCGCAGCGCAGCAGCGTCCTCGACCCCGGCGGACGGCTGGGCGAAGGCGGGAAGGGACGCAAGGATGGCGGAGAGCAGCGCGATGCCGTGGAGAATCTTCATGGAAGCCGAAGCTAGCGAGCCGGTCCGCATTTGCCAATCGGGCCCGCGTCGGTTAGTGGCGACCGACATTTTCCAGCCTGATCAGCCCAACGAGGTTCGCGACCGATGGCCGTGCAATATAGTTTCGTCATGAAGGGTCTGACCAAGACCTTCCCCGGCGCCAACAAGCCGCTGTTCAACAATATCCACCTGCAGTTCCTGCCGGGGACGAAGATCGCGATCATCGGCGTCAACGGCGCCGGTAAGTCGACCCTGATGAAGGTGATGGCCGGCATCGATACCGACTATTCGGGCGAAGCCTGGGCCGCCGAGGGCGTCAGCGTCGGCTATCTGCCGCAGGAGCCGCAGCTCGATCCGGACAAGACGGTCAAGCAGAACGTCATGGATGGCGTTCGCGAGGTCGCGGACATGATCGACCGCTTCAATGCGATCTCGGCCGAGATGGGCGATCCGAAGGACGATACCGACTTCGACGCCCTGTTGGAGGAGATGGGTGTTCTCCAGGAGAAGATCGACGCCGTCGACGGCTGGACGCTCGACAACCAGCTCGAAATCGCGATGGAAGCGCTGCGCTGCCCGCCGGGCGACCTTTCGGTGACCGGCCTCTCGGGCGGTGAGAAGCGCCGCGTCGCGCTGTGCCGGCTGCTGCTCGAGAAGCCCGATATCCTGCTGCTCGACGAACCGACCAACCACCTCGACGCGGAGAGCGTCGCCTGGCTCGAACAGCATCTGGTCGACTATCCGGGCAACGTCATCCTCGTCACCCACGATCGCTACTTCCTCGATAATGTCGTCGGCTGGGTGCTCGAACTCGATCGAGGCCGTGGCATCCCCTATGAGGGCAACTAC
>JAIYAJ010000118.1 GCA_027489105.1 Zymomonas sp.
AGGCGGCGGCGGCGAAACTCGGCTTCAACTCGGCCGATGCGAGCTTCGCCGGTGGCGAGATCCGCACCGGGAACCGCCGCGTCGCGCTGGCCGAGGCGGCGAAGGACGGCCCGCTCACCGCTGAGGACAAGATGGAATATGGCGACCTGTCGCGCCGCTTCGAGCAGCAAACCTTCGGCGCCCATTTCTGCGAGGTCGCGGTCGACGCCTATACCGGCGAGATCCGGGTCCGGCGGATGCTCGCGGTCTGTGCGGCGGGACGCATCCTCAATCCCATCACGGCGCGCAGCCAGGTGATCGGCGGCATGGTGATGGGCACCGGCGCGGCACTGATGGAGGAACTCGCGGTCGACAGGCGCTTCGGCTTCTTCGTCAACCATGATCTCGCCGGTTATGAAGTTCCGGTCCACGCCGACATCCCGCACCAGGAGGTGATCTTCCTCGACGAGCTGGACCCCACCATCTCGCCGCTGAAGGCCAAAGGGGTCGGCGAATTGGGCATCTCCGGCGTCGCGCCTGCGATCGCCAACGCGGTCTACAACGCCACCGGCGTTCGGGTGCGGGCGTATCCGATTACCCTCGACAAGTATCTGGACCGGCTTCCGGCCGTTTGACCAGGGCCGCGTCTGCTTCCGGTAACTCCGGAAGTTCGCTGCAGGTGAGGCGACTGCTGCCGGCGGCACGTGGGACTTTCCTGCCTTTCAAAAGCGCCGGGCGGAACGTCAGCTCTCGCTTAGACCAGACATTCGGCGCTAGCCCGAGTCGTATCGCACAAGGACAGAGGCTGGGCCGCTGCACGAACCCGCTGCGCGGGAGTGTCGCCCGCGGTGAAGGCACGATGACACCGGCGCCACGTCGCCTGGATTGAGCGACCCGCCGGAGAGGCAGACCCTTTCGGCTCCTTGTACCTGAGGAGTCGAACGATGAACGAGCTTGTACCGGTTGGCCCGGTCAGCCCGCTGCGCCAGCGGTTGATCGATGACATGACGATGCGGCGTTTCTCCCGCGAGACACAGCGCAACTATCTGCGCGATGTCGGGCGGTTCGCGACGTGGCTGGGACGCTCGCCGCACACCGCCACGGCCGAGGATGTCCGCCGCTTCCAGATCGAGCAGCAGGAAGCCGGCGTACCGGTGCCGACGATGAACAGCATCGTGGCGGCGCTGCGCTTCTTCTTCACCCACAGCCTCGACCGGCCCGAACTGGCGCGCAAGCTGGTCCGCACCGCACATGCCCGCAAGATCCCGGTGGTGCTGACGCCGGGCGAGGTGAAGCGGCTGCTGGAGGCCACCACCTGCCTGAAGCACCTGGCGGCGCTGTCGGTCGCGTACGGCGCGGGATTGCGGGTGGCGGAGGTCTCGGCGCTCAAGGTCCGCGACGTCGACAGCACGCGCATGCTGCTGCGGATCGAGCGCGGCAAGGGCGGGCGGTATCGGAGTGCCATGCTGCCCGAAGGACTGCTCTCGCTGCTGCGCGACTGGTGGCGCGCGGGCCGCCAACAGGGTGTGCTCCATGTCGATGGCTGGCTGTTCCCCGGCCGCAACGCGCTGGTGCCGATCAGCACCCGGCAGCTCTACCGCGTTGTCGTAGAGGCGGCGGAGGCGGCCGACATCGCCAAGCGGGTCGGGCCGCACACGCTGCGGCACAGCTTCGCCACGCACCTGCTCGAGGACGGCGTCGACATCCGCGTCATCCAGGCGCTGCTCGGCCACGCCAAACTCAACACCACTGCCTTCTATACCCA
Source organism: Zymomonas sp. (assembly GCA_027489105.1). The sequence continues at coordinate 1,745 of JAIYAJ010000118.1, forward strand.
GGTGGCGACCAAGACGATGCGCGCGGTGGTCAGCCCGCTCGACCGGCTGGCGCTGGCGGCACCCGATCGGGAGCCGCCGGGAGGCTGAGCCGGTGCGCCCGGCGCTCGAGCTGGCCGACATCGTCCGCGCGGCAGGCCCCGCCTATCGCACCGCCCATGCCGGCCATCTCAGCCTCCACCAGCTGAAGATCCTGTCGGCGATCGCGCAGTGCCGCACCGCCGCGATGGGCGGCCATGTCGAGGCCTGTACCGGCTGCGGCCACTGGCGGATCGCCTATAACAGCTGTCGCAACCGGCATTGCCCGAAATGCCAGGGCGCGGCCGCACGCAGCTGGCTCGCCGCGCGCGAAGCGGACCTGCTGCCGGTGGGCTATTTCCATGTCGTGTTCACCCTGCCAGCCGAGATCGCCGCCATCGCCTTTCACAACAAGGCGCTGGTCTATGACCTGCTGTTCAAGGCCGCCTCGGAGACGATGCTGACCATCGCCGCCGATCCCCGGCATCTCGGCGCGCGCATCGGCATCACCGCCGTCCTCCACACATGGGGCTCGGCGCTGACCCATCACCCGCATGTCCATATGATCGTGCCCGGCGGCGGCATCGCGCTGGACGGCATGCGCTGGGTCTCGGCCCGGCCGGCCTTCCTGCTGCCGGTGCGAGTGCTCGGCGCGCTGTTTCGGCGCCTGTTCCTCACCCGACTGCTTGCGCTGTACGATGCCGGAAAGCTCGCCTTTTACGGCAAGCTCGCGCCCCTTGCCGAGCGCCGGGCCCTTCTGCGCCACCTGTCGCCGGTGCGGAAGAAGCGCTGGGTGGTCTATGCCAAGCCGCCCTTTGCCGGGCCGGAGGCGGTACTCGCCTATCTGGCGCGCTACACCCACCGCGTCGCCATTTCCAACCGCCGCCTGCTGCGCTTCGATGCCGACGGCGTCACCTTCCGCTACAAGGACTATCGCCGCGGTGGCGCCGAGCGGCAGCAGGTGATGACACTCGCCACCGACGAGTTTCTCCGCCGCTTCCTGCTTCACGTCCTGCCGCGCGGCTTCCACCGCATCCGCCATTACGGGCTGCTCGCCAGCGGCACCCGACGGGACAAGCTCGCGCGTGCCCGCGCTTTGCTGGCCGTTGCACCGCCGCCCGCCGATACGGCGCCGGAAGACCCCACCGAAGCCCGGCCGCCATGCCCCTGCTGTGGCGGCCGGATGGTGATCATCGAGATTTTCGAGCGCCGCTACCAGCCCCGCGCACCGCCCGGTCCGACGGCACCCACCCGGAGACAAGCGCCATGACCCGGCATGGCCCGCCCTCCATTCACCCCGCCACCACCGCGCTTCCGGGGACGAGGACGTCCGTATGTCAGCCCCCGAAAAGCGGCCGTGCGAACTCCAAATGCTGCCCGTCCGCATTTGGGCGGCCTTCTCGACACCCGAAAAGCGGACCGTCTGCTACCCGCCACGTCCGAATTTCCGCCGCTACCGGCTACGCCCAGCACCACCCGAAATCCAAATCCCCATAGACCGTCGCCCGTGGACCGCGGGTTCGGGCACCGTCGACTTTCCGACGCCTAACGGCGTCCGAAACTCTAAACGCTTCCGGCCTGGCAGGTTTAGGAAACGCCACTCCCCTGAGCGGACGTTCGTTCGGCACGCTCGCCGCGATCCCATCGGGGAATAGTGGGGGCGCCGACCTTCAGGTTCATTCATGCGCTAAGCGCAGCGTTTTCCAAGCAAATTCGGTCGCGTCGGCTCGGATAGAGATGTCAGCCGGCGGACCACCCGATCCTGCAACATGCCCTCTGGGCAACCCCCACTTTCCCGGGGGGATTTCAGGCCAGAGGGCGCAGATACTTACGCGCCAGCA
>JAIYAJ010000422.1 GCA_027489105.1 Zymomonas sp.
ATGCGATGAACTTCCTGATCATGAAAACGCCCCGCCCAATCGATTGACTCCGTTTCACTGCGATTAAGCGGGACGAGCTTGCGGCAAGCTGAATGAGCAGGCCGCCGCCCGATCAACCTTCACCGATCATTTGGCCGGCGCGAACACCATGAGCAGGTTGCCGGGCATATGCGCATACATGCCATAGCCCGAATTGATCACCACATGGCCGCCGACGACCAGCGCGCCGGGCCCGCTCATCGAGCCGCCATGGCCCTCCGCCCCGGTGATGGTCTTCACCGTCTTCGTCGTATCGGTTTCCCAGAGCAGCTTGCCCGTCGCACCGTCATAGGCGCGGAACATGCCGTCGAGGTGCCCCGCGAACACCACGCCGGGAATGGCCGTCACCGCCGCCGACACGCCCGGATCGCAGAATTTGCGGTCCTTGCAGTCGGTCGCCGCCTTGGCATTCCACAGGACCTTGCCCGTCGCGGCGTCGATCGCATGAAGCCCCGCACCCCGGATCGCGGCGTCATAGACGCGCGCATCGCCGGTGTCGGCCATGTCGTTGATCGGCACGTAAACGCGGGTGCCTTCGGCGGCCATGCCGAAATGGACGCCGCCCTGGGTACCGCCATGGCCGAGACGCTCCTGCCAGACGATCTTGCCGCTGTCCGGATCCAGGCCCCAGGCCTCGCCCGATTTCTGGCCGACGACGAGGATGTTGCGGTCCCCGTCGACCGGGATCAGCAGCGGCGAGGCAGCGACGTCATGGTCGGGGCCGTCTTCCTTCGGGCAGCTGTCATTGCCGAGCATGCAGCCGACATTCCAGGCGTCGCCCTTGGTCAGCTGCGTGTGCCACAGCCGCTTGCCGGTGACGGCATCGACCGCGAACACCGCGTCGCTGTTGTCGTCGGCGGGCGACGAGTAATTCTCGCCCGATCCGAAATAGATGCGCTTGTTGCGCGCGTCATAGGTCGGGCTGTTCCACACCGGTGCGCCCGACGGGCCGATGATCGCGGTGCCGACCTTGGTCTTGCCATGCTCGACCGGCTCCTCGACGACCGTATAGGCGCGCCATTGCGGCTTGCCCGTCGCCGGGTCGAGCGCGACGACCGAGCCCCGGAAGGTGCAGCAGGGATATTTGGGATCGCCGGCCTGCGCGACCTCGAGCGAGGACACCGGCACATAGAGCATCCCGCCGCCCAGCGTCGGCGTGCCGGTGATCGTCGCGTCGGGATGATCGTCGAGCTTCTCCTGCCACAGGATCTTGCCCGTCTTCGCATCGAGCGCATAGGCGCGGCCGAGCAGGTCACCGAAATAGAGCCGCTTGTTGGCGGCATCGGGGACGATCGCGGTCCGCACCTCGGCAGAGACGCGCTGGGTCCATTTGGTGCAGCCGCTGTCGAGATCGAAGGCATAGACGGTGCCGTCCTGGCTGCCGACGAACATCGTGCCCCAGGCATAGGCCGGCTGCGACCGGGCGCGCAGCGCGGCCGGGAAGGCGAAGGCCCATTTGAGCTTGAGATTGCCGACGGCCTGCGGCGACAGCTTCGCCATGTCGGCCGGGATGAAGCGGCGATTGTCCTGGCCCCAGCCCACCGGGCGCGGCGCGTCGTTCATGTCGAGCGCCAGCTTCGGCTCCTTGCAGACGGGCGGCGGCACCGGCTTCGCTTCGGCGGTCAGCTTGCGCTTGGTGATATACTCGGCGACCTCGACCCGCTGCTGCGGGGTCAGGGCCGAGCCCTGCGCCTTCATCACGCCGCTGGTCAGCGCGGCGACGATCGTGTCGCCGGGCAGGAGCGTCAGGAAGGTCGGCGACGGCGCGCGCGGCACCCGGCCCTCATGGCAGGCGGCGCAATTGTCGGCGTAGATCTGGCGGCCCGGCGCGGTGGCGGGGTCGATCGCGTTGCGGTCCTTGCTCTGCAGGTCATCCTGCGAGCGGATCCGCTTCTTCTCCATCGCCTGGCTTTCGCTGACCGGCTGCCCGGTCACGCTGGCGGCACCCGCCACCATCAGCGCCAACGCTGCCCCGACGGCAGCCACCTTCCGCTTGTTCACCCGCATTCCTCTCCCTCCGCACGCATCGCGACCGCCGAGTTCGAGTCGACCGCATCAGGCGCGCGCCGCTAGAAACAGCAGGAGGGGCGAGGCTGGCAAGAAAAAACAATCATGCCTGCATGTTTGTGTAGGGTGGAGCTTGAGATGTGGGGTGTGTGATGAGCGGCGTACGACGCGGCGGCTACGCGTCGACCAACAAGAACGCCTAGCCAAAATTCATTACATCATGAAATGTCAGGTGCTCGATCTTCAATGCCCGCCCCCAGGCGAATTCTGCGAATTCCTATATGACTTGGACGGGTTCGGAAGCGGACTTCTGATCGGCGAACTGCTGCGATAAATGGGGTGTCGCAAACTCAAGGCGGGGACTTCAAAGCCATATGCTTGCCTTGTTCATCATCGGATTTGGTATTCCGATCGGGGCGTTCGGTTACATGTTTTATATAGGGTTCGTGAAAAAGCGCCGCGCCTTCCGGGCGCTCCCTCTCGCTGACGAGGAGGCCGTAATATTGAGAATGCACGGCTCGACGATCGAAGATCGATATAAGAACACACGCGAACTCCAGAACTTCGTAGACCGGCTCCAATGGGCCTTAGGCAACATTGGCGAGGTTCGGGAGATGAATATTGCTGACGGCGCGGCCACCGTTACTGCCTTTGGCGAGAGCGCCGAGATCATGTACTCGAAAATGCGGAAGGTGCTGCGGCATTCCCCCCTCTCAAAAAATGCGTCGATAATTCTTCGATATGGCCCGCCCGGCAGCCATGAGCGCCGTACCCACATGGCGAACTGACTTTATTGATCCTGAACCGAAGAGGATAAGGGGACACGAGATTCGGGGACACAATACTCAACTCAATGAGCGCAGCCAGCACTGGATTGCCCCCCTGGATTGAGACAGAGAAATTAGGGACAGCCCTTTTTGGGAGGGGTATATGTCCAAAGTGGTTCGACGAAGATTTGGGCGGGCGTTCAAGCTTGAGGTGGTCCGG
>JAIYAJ010000248.1 GCA_027489105.1 Zymomonas sp.
AAGCGCTGTTCGCGCTGAACCAGGGCGAATTACCCCCGACGCGCGGCGCCGACCCGGCCTACGCCGAAAGAGATGGCATCGCCATCCCGACCCGTCCTCTCGGCATCGCCGAGGCGCGTTTCGCCGCGATCAGCGCGGCCAGCCCGGGGGGGACGCATTATCACGTCATCATTGCGGGCGCGCCGCGCGGATGAACGCGGATGCAGAAACGCTGGCGCGGCTGAGCGACGCGCTGCACGAGCGGATCCCCATGACGCGATACCTTGACGTCCGCCTCATCACCTTCGAGCCCGAGCGGATCGCGCTGGCGGCGCCGATCGCGCCGACGCGGAACCACCGCGGCACCGCGTTCGGGCCCGGCGTCTTTACGACGGCCGCGCTCGCGCCGTGGCTGTTGCTCGTACGCTGGATATGGGCGCGGCGGGTCAGCGCGCGCATCGTCCTGCGGCATAGCGAGTTTCGCCTGCACCAGCCGATCGAGCGTGATTTCCGGGCAAGTTGCGAGGCGCTGCCGACGATCGATCTCGACCCGCTGTATGACATCGGCAAGGTCCGCCTCTCGGCGAGCGCGCAGGTGCGGGCAGCAACGGGCGACCCGGCGGCGACCTACACCGGGCATTTCACCATCTTGCACGCACCGTCCGATGCTTGCGAGGGCGATCTTGACCTGCCCTTTCCCGAAGCGTGGCGGCTGTGATGATGCGCGCACTGGCGGGGCAGAGCGTCTCGGCACTGGCACTTGGCGCGGCAAATTTCGGCGGCATCGGCAGCGCGCGCCGGTTGATCGGCCAGGGCGAGAGCGAAGCCGAGGCGCATGCCCTGCTCGATTGTGCGCTGTCGCTCGGCATCACACTGATCGACACTGCGGGGTCTTATGCCGATGGGGCCAGCGAGGCGATGATCGGCAGGTGGCTCCGTACCCGCAGCGAAGACGAACGCGCGCAGGTCAAAATTTCCTCAAAGGTCGGCCTTCGCGGGGGCCTGAAGCCCGCAACGATCGAACGCGAACTACAGCTGTCGCGCGCCCGACTGGGGGTCGAGGCGCTCGATTTCTACCTCGCGCATATTCCCGACCCCAATGTCGCGTGGTCCCAGGTGATGGACACGATGGGCCAGCTGCAAGCGGCCGGGCTGATCGGGGCATTCGGCGTTTCGAACGTCGGCGCTGACGATGTCGCGGCATGTGCGTCCGCAGGGCATCGCCCCGCCCTGGTCCAGAACAGGTTCAATCTGCTGGATCGGGCGGACGCGGAGAACGGCATGATGGCGACGTGCCGAGACAAGGGACTCGCTTACACCTGCTATTCGCCACTGGCTGGAGGATTGCTTGGAGGTGCCTATGCCTATGCCGAGAAAATACCCGAAGGGAGCCGCCTTGCGCTGCGCGCCGATCTCTACGCCCACCTCTGGAAGCCCGGGCTCGACGAGCGGATCGCCGGATTGCAGGCGCTCGCCGCAGCGCACGGAACCTCCCTCCCCGCGCTGGCAGTCTGGTGGTTGCTTAACCACCCGTCGGTCACGATTGTGATGCTTGGCGCGCGCACGCCGCGCCAACTCGAACAGCTCGTGCGCGGCGCGCTGGATCTCCCTTTCGATGCGGGATTGTTCGCTGCCGTCGGAGCCGCCGCCCGGAGCGCGCAGTGAAAGCCCGCACCCAGTTGCGCGTCGAAACTTTCGGCGCGGTCACCGTTGCGACATTCCACCGCGACGAGGGCCTCAATACGCTCAACGACGCGCTGCTCGACGCGATGATCGCTTTCGCGACGGGCCTCGATGGCCATTGTCGCGCGGCGGTATTAGCTGCAGAAGGTCCGGCCTTCCTCGCGGGGACCGATCTTGCCGAGTCGATCGCAATGTCGCCAGAGGCATTGTTTGCGTATAGCGAACGGGCGCAATCCGCCGCGCGTGCGATCGTCGCGGCCCCAGTTCCGATCATCGCTGCGGTTAACGGTGCCGCGATTGGTGGCGGTCTGGAGGTGGCGCTGGCCTGCGACTTCATCCTCGCCGACCGATCCGCACGCTTCGGCATGCCGGAGGTGAAGCTCGGCACCATGCCCGGCCTCGGCGCGACCTATTTCCTGCAACGCGCAGTTGGCCCCCGTCTCGCGCGCGAGTTGCTCTACACCGGCCGCATCATCGACGCGGAAACCGCGCAGCGGGTGGGGCTGGTCAATCGGCTCTGCGATGATGATCGATTGCGCGCCGATGCCCTCGAGACTGCGCACGGTATCGCGGCACAGGGCCCGCTCGCCGTACAAGCGATCAAGGCGACCCAGCGCCATATCGAAGCGGCCGGACTCGACGCTGCATTGGAGTGCGAACGGACGCGCCGTCGAGCCTTGCTGGGGACGGAGGACAGGAAGGAGGGCCTAAGCGCTTTCCTCGAACGCCGACCGCCGCGTTTCGAAGGGCGATGACGCCGCAAGGTCGCATGCGGTCCGCTACGATGCGGGCGGTCGCCAGACGCGAGCGCCGTCGTACGGCAGCGGATCGCACAGGGTGAGACGAAGTTCGGACGTATAGCGTTCCCCTGCAGCATCCGCGAGCCAGAGCCCGTCTCCATCGGGGACCATCTCGCTCAGCACCACCGCGTCGCCATCAAGCATGGCGGCAAGCATGTCCAAAGACAGGTCGGACCGGATGTCGACCAACACCGGCTTCACTTCGCGCGGCAGCCGGACGAAAACCCGCTCGGGCGCGCCCATCCCCCTGATCCAGCTACGCAATATCTCGCGGAATGCCGGTCGAAACCGGTCGCGCGGCAGCGGTGGCGGCACTGCGCGCCAGCACGCGCGGCGGACGATCACGCCATCGATGGTCAGCCGCGGTCCGGGCCCGGCCGGTCCCACCGGGAAAGCAACCGCGGCGCGCAATTTGATGCGGCGCTCGAACACAGCCATCAGATCGAAGCGGTGCCGACCGTCCAGGCTGACGGCCCACAGTCGCCCGTCGGCTTCGACCACGCCGAGATCGGCCGCACGGATCGTTTCGGATCGATCGCCGGCCGCAACATAGCCATGCCCGGTATCGATGTGCACGTGGGACGCCGCAAGCCGCGCATCCTGGGTAGAGCGGGCAAAGATTTCATGCGGGATCGGGCTGATCAGCGGCTCCGGGAAGTCCTCGGCCCATAGTGCCTCCAAAGCCGCGCGATCGGGTGCCAGCCCCAGCACGCTGAGCGTCGTGAAAGTCGATACGCCCGGATGGAATTCGGCGAGGATCGGGATGCCGCCACCGGTCAGCAGGTGCTCGGCACTTTCGGCCTGCCACATCAGATCGGGCGAATGGTGCCGCGCGCCCGGCCACCCCGGCGAAGGCGCGTGCCAGTGCGGCGCGAGCATCGCCTCCGCGTCTTGCAAGGAGATGGCTTCCCGCGCCGAAAAGGCAGCCGCCCAATCCTGTGCGAGGCGATTTGCGGCATCCGCCACCGCGCGGGGACGCTCCACCTCGAACACCGGATCGGTCAGCCGCCAGAAGCGAGGCAACGGAACACAAGCGCGCTGCTGCTCACGGAAAATCCGCAGCATTTCCGCACATACGGATTGGCCAACGGAGAAGCTGTAACCACGCGCAACTTGTCCCATCAGCGCCAGCACGCCCAATACCCGGTCGAGCGCCGCCTTGCCCAGAGTCAGGTCGCCACCGCGCCGACAATCTTCATAGACGAGCGTTCGGCCGGCATAGGTCTGGCCCGGCGCGCGTGTCGCCCCTCTCCCGGTGTGCCGTTCAAATTCGGTTTCGATCCGCTCGATTGCCGCCGCGACCTTTTCGGCATCGCCCGCGCTTCCGGCCAGATCGCCGATCAATGTTTGGAAATGCGCGAAGAGCGGTGACGGCGGCGCCTTTTCTGCGGGATCATGCGCCACCGCGACCGGCACGTCGGCGACCAGCACGCCCTCGTCGATCAATTGGTCGCACAGTGCCCGATCGCCCTCATGGGTGTCCGCGATCGCGCTGCGGGGCTTGCCGACCGCCTCGCGGAGCACACGCAGTTCGTCGGCCGTCAGCGCGCGCTCCTGTTCCGGCCCGATCAGCCGATCACCGTCCTGCCGAAGATGCGCCGCCAACCTGACCGGCGTGGCAACGCGGGCCTGCGGACAGGCGTTGACGATGGCCTTTACCGCCCAGGGTTCGAAACTCACCCGTCGGGCCGCAACCAACGCATCGGCGGGCACGAACGCACCCGGCGCTTCCGGGACGAGCCGCGCCCATCCAAGCGGGCCAAAGAAGCCGATCGTGTCGTTCTTGGCGGTGTAGCGCTGCACATAGCGGGCGACGACCCGCAGCGATTGCCGCGCCTTTTTATCGAGCGGGACATCGACCGCCAGTCGGTCGAGCGCGGTAGCCAATATCCGCCGGTTCTGCCACGCGACGGCTTCCCGGAAGAGCGGCATGCGCGCCGCGCGGACGGCATTTTCGGAACTGCCAAGCGCCGTTTCAAATACCGAAAATGGCAGCCCGGCGCCGCGCAAGAGTCCGATCGGCCAGAGCGTCCATCCCTCCGACAGCGCAATCCTCATAGAGCCAGCGCCGTGGTGTACCCATAGCCATCGGGGAAATCCGTCATCACATGTCCCTCTGCATCGGGCGCATGCCGAATGCCGGTCCCCACGTTGCGTCCACCGATCATGAAGCTCGACGTCTCGACTCGACTCTCGACCCATTCGATATGCTGGCCATCGACGAGCACGGGAATGCGCGCCTTGGGCAGCGAGACGTAGCGTTGCGCGACATAGCCGGGGCCGCGCGTCGCGCGCGATACGCGCCGCAGCCATTCTGTCGGCGAACGGGCGATACCGGGGTGCGTATCCTTGCCATCAAAGGCGCGCTTGATCACCCACCCCGCTTGATCGTCTTCATACCAACCCGGCAGGTTTCGGCTGGCATGCTCGGTGTGCGTGACGTCGAAGGCAAAACCATCCGGCATCGTCCGGCGTGCACCCAATTCCCCAAGCCGTGGCAGCGCGCCCTTGTCCATCAACAGTCCCGCCAGCGGCTTGACGATCGCAACGTTGCCGATCCGCGCCCCGCGAAAGTCATGGAACGGACCGCCCGGGGCGAAATGTTCGGGGTGATCCAGAAAGCTCGTGTTGACGGTGATCAGCATGACGGCGTCGATGGCGGCGCCATCGCTGGCGAAGACCGGATCCCCTGACGAATCGAGCGCGATGCCCGTTTCATCGACGATCCGCACCGAAAGACCCGCCGCCTTGAACTGCTGAACGCCGAAGTCGATCTGACGGAACACGCGTTCGGGAAAACTGCGCAGCTCCGCCAATTCCGCCGAATGCGCGAGGAAGGCTATGGTCGGTCGCTCGACCGGCCGCGCGGCGCGACGGACCGCAGCGATGTAGCGCTGAAACGGTCGCGGATGATAGCGTGCATGGTGCAACCCCATGCGGCGCAGGACCGGATGCCCCGCCCAATATTGCGCGGTCCATTCGGTATAGGCGATGCTGACGAGAATGCCGTTGCCGAAATTGATTTCCGACAGTTGATAGCGGTCCTCGAACAGGAATCCGTCGGGGCGGTAATGGCTGTGGAAGAACGGACTTTCACAACCCGCGCCGACATCAAGCGCGCTGCCGAGCGCCGGGCCAAACGGATAGCATTCGTTCAGCCGCCCCGGATCCGCCGACAGTGCACGTATATCGCGGCGCAGCAATTCCATCGCGCGATGGAACGCCGTGCCGACGAAGCGGAGCCGGCCGGCGGGCAGCAGCATGGGCCGGACCGCCCAGCCTGCCCCGTCGATCGTCACGATCCCGGCCTCCTGCGCCCGCGCGTGGAAGGTCTGGGTATAATCGCGCACCTCCGAAAGGTGAGCCATCAGCAGCCGGTCCGCTTCGTCGGTCAGCTCCCGGAGTTCGGGCATCCGGGTCGACATCGGGATCAAACCGGGCGATCCGTCCCGGGGTCGGCGGTAATATCGGCGACGGTCGCGTCGATGGGAAACAGACCGACATACCCCTTCACGGTCGCCGCCGACGCCAGGGTCGGCTGATTTCCCGCCCCCTTGATCACCGGGGTCAGCGCGGCCGTTCCGGCCTCGATGTAATTTCCTACCGTCGCCCAACCGATGATCGGCAGGAACCCGGCCAAGCCGCGATCATCATAGCGCACCCCGATCTTCAACCCCATGTTGCGATCGGACAGCCCAGTGATCATCGGATGCGCGCGAGTACGCCCGCCGGTCGGCGGCGCTTTCGACGCCGGTTCAGTCTCGCGAGCCGTGCTTTTCTTGACCATTGTCATTCTCCTCACGTTGCGCGCCCCACCAGCGCATCCATTTGGCGGTCGCCCGCCTCGGTCAGTTCATCCTCGTCGGTGAGCTTGAAAAAGGCGATCGACAGCCGCTGGCTTTCGGTCAGCACCGCGCGATGCGGCGTCGAGACATAGGCACCGTCGGTCCAGTGCGAGAGCAGGTCGCCGATATTGACCAGATAGTCGCCGAGCCGCCCCGCCGGAGGACGCAGCCAGCTGCCGTCGCGCATCCGCACCTCAATCCCCGGCCGGGTGTGCGTCAGCAAGGTAACGAGCGTACCGTCCTGATGCGCGCCCATACCCTGGCTGTTGACGAAGTCGGGACGCAGTGCCGGATAGGCATGGCAACGCATCGAATCCGCCGATTGGGAGATACGATCGGTGAAGAAGCCCTTGGGCTTGCCCAGGCCGGTCTCGAACAAGCCGGTCACGACATTGGCAAGCGTCCAGGTCTCGCGGAAATAGGCCACCAGCGCCTGCCGCATCCGTGCGCCGACCGCCCCCGCCGGAAAAGGTAAACTCCGATCGTCATCGAGCGCCAGCCGTCCAAGGCTGAACTTCTCGACATAGTCGGACGGTTTGCCCATCTCGCCCATATAGGCGAAGGCATTCTCCTCCAGCATCCCGCTATAGCCATATGGCGTGAAGCGATCGTCGGGCGGCGACGCGTCCGCACCCAGCCGACACGCGTCCTTCGCCTCGGTCGGCAAAGCGAAGAAATGCGTCAACGTGCCGAACGCGTCGTCGATCACCGCATCGGGAATTCCGGTGCCGGTGACGACGAAGAAGCCGATATCGCGCGCTGCCCGGTCAAGCTCGCGCGCGACCGCCGCATGGCCGCGCGGATCGTCGCCGCGTGCAGGCGTCAGGTCGATGATCGGAATGCCGGCGACACTCAACGCGGGGTTCCCTCTGCCGGATCGATGTCGCGCAGATAGGCGGCGATCCGTGCGATCGCACGATGGCCCGCCGCAAGCTGCGCATAATATTGGTGCCAGACGTGGATCATGCCCGGCCATTCCTCGATCGTTACGGGGCTGCCTGCCGCCTGCGCGCGCGCGGCGAAGTCGGCCGCGTCGGAATACAGCGTTTCGCGTTCGCCGACCTGAATCAGGATCGGCGGCAGGCCGGACAGATCGCCATTCAGGGGTGACAGGCGCGGGTCACGACGATCCGCGTCGCCCGCGTACAGCCCGGCGAGCTTGGTTGCGAGCGCATGGTCGATCATCGGGTCCATCGCCGCGCGGCTGCGATAACTGTCCCCCGAACAGCTGAGATCGGTCCAGGGCGAGAGGACCACCGCCGCGCGCGGCATCGCCCTATCGGCGGCGCGCAAGGCAAGAAGCGTCGCCAGCGCCAGCCCGCCACCCGCGCTATCGCCCATCAGGACGAGATCCTGCGGCCCAACGCCGGAGTCATAAAGCGCGCATATGGCCGCAACGGCATCCTCGATCGCAGCGGGAAAGGGATGTTCCGGGGCCAACCGGTAATCGAGCTGGATCATACGGAGATCGGTGGCCCGGGCCAGTTCACCGACGAGCCCGCGATGGCTGAGCAGCGATCCGTACACATAGCCTCCGCCGTGCAGATAGAGACAGGTGCCCGCGCCCCCGCCCCCGGCACCGACCAGCAGCTCCGCCGGTCTGCCCGCCAGATGCATTGAAATCGCCGCAATATCCGGCGCGAGTGGCGTGGCCTCGGCCTCCATCGCCGCGCGCTCCGCCGCCAGACCGTCCGGCCAGCCAGCAGCGGTCAGCGCGTCGACCAACGCGGCGATCTCGGCGCGTTCCTGCGCTTGGTCGATCGGAGGCGCGGTCATGTCGCTTTCTCCGTCAACTGATTCAAAAACACCGCGCGATCAAGCTCCTCCAGCGCCATCGCCCATCCTATCCGCCCGCGCCCGCTCGACACGTTGACGATCCGCGACGTCGTCGAACCACGCAGCAGAAAACCGTTTTCGGCATCGCCGTAGAGGTAAAGGCCGTAGACGATCTCATGCACCTGCGGTGCCTCCCCGGGGGCATGCGGCATCGCGAGCGTCTCGGGGGCGACCATGACCTGGGCAACCCAATGCTCCGGTGCCGCCAACAGCGCGTCGCGAAGCGTATCAACCGGGGTCTCGGCGCCTACCAGAATGCCCGCCCCGCCAAACGCCTGCCGCGTCTTGAAGATGAGCTCCCGACGCCGCGCCATCAGCGACGTGGCATTGTCGGCGGTCACCTGCCATGTCTCCGGCACGAATGCGTCGAGCAGCGCCGCTTCTGCCGACGTGCAGCGACCGGCGCGACGGGCATCCCACATCAGCGCGAGCCAGCCCTTGTCCATGCGGATATCGGCCTCCAGCAGCGAGAAGACGTGGCCACCGGCACCGATCAACCGGCGCAGGAAGGCGCCGCCGTCATCAATCTCCTCCATCATGAAGCCACGGTGCACCAGGGTACGCGCCGCCGCGGCGGGTTCCAGCCAGGCGGGATCGAAGCTGGTCTCGTCCGCGATATGCACTGGAAGGCTGCTCGCAAGCAGCACGGCGGCGCGCATCCGGTCGTAACTGATGTAGCCCTTCCCTGCCGAGCCACCGCCGATGCTCCAGTCGAGAATGACGATCCGCTCCGCGTCGATCCGCCGGGCGGTATCGGCGATCAACGCCGCAAGCTGATCGAGCGGGCGAGCGGGCAGACAGTCCTCATCCAGGCCAAGCGCCAGCAGGCTACCCCGCCCCGCATCGAAAATCTCCGCCCCGGCGACACAGGAATCCACGTTCATTTCGCAACAGCGGAAGCTGCCGTCGGCGAGCCGGAGCAGATCAAGCCGACCGACCAGATAGCGTGGCGCGACCAACTCGTCCCAATGCACGAGGTCGCGGAAGTCGGGCGCCACGCCGAAGCGATCGAGGAAGCCCTTTCGCCCCTCTGTCGCGATCATGTCCGCGATCAGGCGAGATTGCAGCGCGATCAGGCGACGGCCGCGCGCTCCCAATGCGCGAACCTGATCCGGCGCACAAAAGATCGGGCGCGGCAGCAATTCGAGGAGATGCCCGCCCTCCGCAACCAGTTCCTCCCGCAGTCGCCGCGCCGTCGCATCCGCCAGCGCGCCGACCTCGCCTGCGTCCAATGCCGCGATCAACATGTGGTTGTCAGCGGCGACATCCATCGTCAGGCACCGATCCGGACGAACCGGTCGAAGGGTGCCGGCTCGTAATAATCGAGCGAAAGGTTTTCGCCCGCATAGTCCTTCGCCTCGACCATCGGTACGTCGTAATGGCCGTACCAGGTCACATAATCGTCCTCGGCCTCGAACTGATATTCGAAATGCCTCAGCGGTCGCCGCGCCGGGCGGCTCTCGTCTATTCGATAGGGGGCGGTGGCACCGTGCGCGACGCCGAACGCCACTTCGTTCAGCAACAGGATGGCGATCATGTCCGTGTCGATGTCGATATCCAGCCCTACGGTGTACCGATCGCGGATCGCGGCATAATGCGCGGGCGCGATCACGACATTGTAATTGTTGGGAATCGCGTCGACGACCTCGCCGGGATTCAGGCCGTGATCGCGACAATAAGCGCGCACGTCACTCAGCAGCGGATGGCCGCCGCCGATATTCTCGTTAAGGCCATAGATGTTGGCGACGAACGGCGTCGCGGCATCGAAATGCAGACATTTCGAGGTCATGAACGCCCGGCTTTCGATCTTGTTGTCGTGTGAAAAGCCGCCGTTGAGATTGAACCCGTCGACGTCCATCGACGCCAGCGCCATCGGGCGGTCGACGACGG
>JAIYAJ010000585.1 GCA_027489105.1 Zymomonas sp.
ACCAGCCGGTTCCGGACAGCGACCTCTACCGCGAATGGCAGGCCCGGCAGGAGCGCGAGCGCAATACGCGCACCATCGCCAACGCCATCCGCGCGACAGCGCCGCCGCCCGTCGTGGTCCGCCCGGCCTTCCCGTCGGCGCCGGTCGTCCAACGGCCGACGCAGGTCAACACCAGCACGAGCACGCGGCGCAACGAAACCACCAGCCAGCGGCGCAACTGCGTCAACAATGTCTGCCGCACGGAGCGCACGACCTGCGTGAACGGCGTCTGCTCAACGCAGATCATCAACAACTGACGATCCGGCGCCTCAGCGCGGCTGGACGTAGACGTTCACCTCGAAGTTGGCATCCGCGCCGTCGCGCGGATCGCCGACATACTCCTCGATGAACTGGTCGCGCACCACGAGGCCCTTGGCGTCGAGATAGGCCGTGATCCCCTCATAGGTGCCGTCGATGTCCTCGTAGGGCGCCTTGTGCGTGAACCGCAGCGCCGGTCCCGCAGGGGTCGCGCCGGCGCGGATGTCGCCCAGCGCGGCTCCCATCTCCGGCAGCCGGTCCACGGGCAGGAACGCGTCGTAGCGGAAGCCCATGCCGTCGGTCTCGACGAAGTAGGTGAGGGGCCTGCCCGCCACCTGAAGGCCGAGCCGGGCCGCGTCCGCATCGAGCCGGCGGAACACCTCCGACAGCGTCTCGAGACCCTTGTCCCAGGTGGCCTGACCTGAGACGATCAGCGCCGGCTTCGGCTCCAGCGCAATGGCGTCGACGCCCATCGGATCGCCGGGGCGGCCCGCGAGGGTGGCGTTGCGGTCGACCGGCAGGGCGGGCTGCGCGGTCTGTGGCGGGGAGACGGCCGGCGGCTGCGCGAGGGCTGGCGGCTGTCCCGGCGTCGGCGGCGACAGGGGCGGGACGGTCGGCACAGGCGGGATGGCGGGCGCGGGCTGGGCCAGCGACGGCGCGCCCTGCGGAGCAGGAGCGGGCTCGGCCTGCAGCGGAGCCGCGGGCGGAGGAGCGCCGGGCGGCGCGGCCAGCGGCGCGCTCTCGACGGGGGCCGGCGGCGCGACCGTTCCCTGCGCCATCGCCGTGGCGGCGGAAAGTCCGGCCAGCGCCGCCGCGATGAGGAGCGGCGCGGCGGCCCGGCGGGCGGCGTGGCGAAGCGCTGCATCGCCCCGCGAGCATCGTGTGAACTGGCGCATGACGGCCATCCTGAAACCTGTGATTCGGATTGTAGCGCAAAGCATAGGCATGGATTGAGGAGGTTGCGAGACGGCGGAACCGGCGCAAGCGCAGCCCCCTGCCTGAAGTCGCGCCTTTGTCATCGGCCTCCGATTACCCTATAGAGGCGCCCCAGCCATGACCCCAGCCATCGACAACCCGCTCGCCGAACGGCGATACCTGAAGATGAACGGCCTCGGGAACGAGATCGTCGTCCTCGACCTGCGCGGCGAGTCCATCCGCGTGCGGGCAGCCGATGCGCGCGCCATCGCACGGGCGCAGGGCTCCTTCTTCGACCAGCTCATGGTGCTGCACGACCCGGTGTCGCCCGGCACCGACGCCTATGTGCGCATCTACAACACCGATGGCTCGGAGGCCGGCGCCTGCGGCAACGGCACGCGATGCGTCGGCTGGGCCATGATGTCGGATGCCAGCATGGGCGCCGGCGTCAGGCCGCTCACGGTCGAGACGCGCGGCGGGCTCCGGCCCATCACGCCGCTGGCCGATGGCGGCTTCACCGTCGACATGGGCCCGCCCAAGCTGAACTGGCAGGACATCCCGACGCGCGATCCGTTCTTCGACACCTCTGGCATCGAATTGCAGATCGGGCCGATAGACGATCCGTTGCTCCATACGCCCGGCGTGGTCTCGATGGGAAACCCCCATGCGGTGTTCTTCGTCGACGATCCCTATCGCTACGATCTGGAGCGCTTCGGGCCGCTGCTCGAGAACCATCCGATCTTTCCCGACCGGGCCAACATCTCGCTGGCGGCCACGCCGAGGCGCGACCACATCATCCTCAGGGTGTGGGAACGCGGCGCGGGTCTGACCAAGGCCTGCGGCTCGGGCGCCTGCGCCGCGCTCGTCGCGGCGGTGCGGCGAGACCTCGCCGACCGCAAGGCGACGGTGAGCCTGCCGGGCGGCGACCTCGTGATCGAATGGCGCGAGAGCGACGGGCACGTGCTGATGACCGGCCCCGTTGCCTTTGAACATGAAGGTCGGCTGGGCGCTGCGCTGTTCCGGGACGCGTGACCCGTGTCGGGCGTGCGCGTCGTCAATTTCGGCTGCCGCCTCAACCTTCACGAGAGCGAGGCGATCCGCCGGCAGGCCGAGGCGGCCGGGATCGGCGACCTCATCGTTGTCAACAGCTGCGCGGTGACGGCCGAGGCCAGCCGCCAGGCCCGGCAGGCCGTGCGCCGGCTCAAGCGCGAGAACCCGGAGGTCCGCATCGTGGTGACGGGCTGCGCGGCGCAGGTGGAGCCGGAGAGCTTCGCGGCCCTTCCCGAAGTGTCGCTCGTGCTCGGCA
>JAIYAJ010000048.1 GCA_027489105.1 Zymomonas sp.
TGATGCCACCGCCGCGATCGTCCCGCAGGTCAAGCTCGCTATCACGCGCGCCGAAAACGCCCTGAGCCTGCTGACCGGACGTCTTCCGCAGGCCATCAGCCGCGGTGCTGGGCTCGAAGCTCTTGCGGAACCGACGATCGGCGCGGGTCTTCCCTCCGAACTGCTGCGAAGGCGCCCCGACATCGCGCAGGCCGAATATCAGCTGGCCGCGAGCGACCGCTCGCTGTCGGCAGCGCGCAAGCAGTTCCTCCCCCAGGTCCGGCTGGCCGCCAGCGGCGGGGCGGCGATTTCCAGCCTGTTGTCCGATCCGATCGCCATCTGGAGCATCGGCGGCAGCATCCTTGCGCCGATCTTTCAGGGCGGACGGCTGGCGGCGCAGAGCGAGGCCGCCGCCGCTCGACGCGATCAGGCCGCCTTCGGCTATCGCAAGACGGTGCTGACGGCCTTTCGCGAGGTCGAGGATGCCTTGGCCGCGGTCCAGCGTCTCGATGAACAGCAGGCGCTGGCGACCGGCCAGCGCAACGCGCTCGCCGGCGGCGTGAAGCTCGCCACGAACCGCTATCGCGAGGGCTATTCGCCCTATCTCGAACAGCTCGACGCCCAGCGGCAGTTGCTCGCCGCCGAACTCAACCTGACCCAGGTCCACGCCGATGCGATTGCGGCGCGCATCCAGCTCTATCAGGCTCTGGGCGGCGGGTGGACCGGATCGCCCGAAGCGCTCGGCGAACGCTAACCCCGGGAAGCGGATCGCGGTTTCGCGGCAGCCAAAGCCCTGCTATCCCCCCGCTCCATGTCATCCAACCATCTCTATCTGGTCGACGGCTCGGGCTATATCTTCCGCGCCTATCATCGCCTGCCCCCGCTGACCAACCGCCACGGGGTGCCCGCCGGCGCGGTCTATGGCTTCACCACCATGTTGTGGAAGCTGATCAACGAGTTGCACCACGCCGATGGCCCGACTCATCTCGCGGTCATTCTCGACGCCTCGTCGAAGACCTTCCGCAACGAGATGTACGACCAGTACAAGGCCCACAGGCCGCCGCCGCCCGAGGATCTGGTTCCGCAATTTCCGCTGATCCGCGACGCCGTCCGCGCCTTCTCGGTTCCCTGCATCGAGGAACTCGGCCTCGAAGCCGACGACATCATCGCCTGCTATGCCGAAGCAGCCCTTGCCCAGGGCTGGCAGGTGACGATCGTTTCGTCCGACAAGGACCTGATGCAATTGATCCGGCCGGGCCTCGACCTGCTCGACACGATGAACAACCGGCGCCTGGGCCGCGAGCATGTACTCGAGAAATTCGGCGTCGAACCCGAAGCGCTTGGTGACGTGCTCGCCCTGATGGGCGACAGCGTCGACAATGTGCCTGGCGTCCCGGGCATCGGCCCGAAGACGGCGAGTCAACTGATCCAGCAGTTCGGTAGTTTGGAAGCGGTGCTCGCCGCGACCGACCAGATCACCAAGCCCAAGCTGAAACAATCGCTGATCGACCATGCCGACAATGCGCGATTGTCACGCGAGCTTGTCCGGCTGAAATACGACGCGCCGCTCCCCGAGCCGCTCGACGGTCTGGCGCTCAAGGGCCTTCCGCCCGAGCCTCTGCGCGCCTTCCTCGAGGACATGGGCTTCAAGTCGCTGCTCGCCAAGGTGCAGGGCGATGGCCCCGCGACGCTGCCCAGCGGCGGCCCGACCATGCTGGCGCTTGCACCCGGCGCACAGGAAAAGCCCGCTCAGACCGTCGAGCAGGTGCCTTTCAATCACAAGGATTATGAGACGGTCGTCACGGTCGAGGCGCTCGATCGCTGGATCGCCGAGGCGCATGCCGCAGGGCGCGTCGCGGTCGATACCGAAACCGATTCGATCGATCCGGTCCGGGCGCTGCTCGTCGGCGTCAGCCTCGCCACCGCGGCGGGCCGCGCCTGCTATATCCCGCTCGCCCATGTCGGCGATGGCCTGCTGTCCGAACGGCCGGTGCAGATCCCGATGGATGTCGCCATCGAACGCCTGCGGCCGCTGCTGGCGGCGCCGGACGTGCTGAAGATCGGCCAGAACATCAAATATGACATGGTGGTCCTCGCCCGCCACGGAATCGAGGTCGCGCCTTATGACGACACGATGCTGCTATCCTATGATCTGGACGCCGGTCTGGGCGGTCACGGCATGGACGAACTCGCCCGTCGCCATTTAGATCATGGCTGCATCGAGTTCAAAAGCGTCTGCGGCACCGGCAAGAGCCAGATGAGCTTCGACAAGGTGACGCTCGACCGCGCGACCGAATATGCGGCCGAGGATGCCGACGTGACCTTGCGCCTCTGGCAACGGCTCAAGCCGAGGCTCGCCCCGGAAAGCGCGACGCGGGTCTATGAGCTCGTCGACCGGCCACTCGTTCCCGTGCTGACCGGCATGGAGCGCGCGGGCATCCGCGTCGACCGCGAGGAACTGGCCCGATTGTCGGCAGAGTTTGCCGGGCAGAGCGCCGCACTGGAAATGCAGATCCACGCCGAGGCCGGCGGCCCCTTCACGGTCGGAAGCCCGAAACAGCTTGGCGAAGTCCTGTTCGATCGTCTGGGCTTCAAGGGCGGGCGCAAGGGCAAGACCGGAGTCTATTCGACCGACGCGTCCGAACTGGAACGGCTGGCAGGCGAAGGCGCGAAAATCGCACGGCTCGTCCTCGAATGGCGTCAGCTGACCAAGCTCAAGTCGACCTATACCGACGCGCTGCAGGAGCAGATCAATCCCGAGACCGGGCGGGTGCACACCTGTTTCTCGATGGCTGTGGCGCAGACCGGACGGCTGTCGTCGACCGACCCCAATCTCCAGAACATCCCGATCCGGACCGAAATCGGCCGCCGCATTCGCGATGCTTTCGTCGCCGAACCCGGCAAGGTCATCCTGTCGGCCGACTATTCGCAGATCGAATTGCGCCTCGCCGCGCATATGGCGGACGTGCCGGCCTTGAAGGACGCCTTCGCGCGCGGCGACGACATCCACTCGCTGACCGCGCAGGAGGTGTTCGGCGAGGTCAACCGCGACACCCGCGCGCGCGCCAAGACGATCAATTTCTCGATCCTCTACGGCATCTCTTCCTGGGGGCTGGCCGGTCGCCTCGAAGTGTCGCGCGACGAGGCGCAGGGGATGATCGACCGCTATTTCGCGCGCTTCCCCGGCATCAACCACTATATCGCCTCGACCCTGTCGCAGGTCCGCGAGCAGGGCTTCGTCAGCACGCTGTTCGGTCGCAAGACCCATCTCCCGGGTATCCGCAGCGCCAAGCAGGGCGAACGCCAGTCGGCAGAACGCCAGGCGATCAACGCACCGATCCAGGGCACCTCCGCCGACATCATCAAGCGGGCGATGGTCCGGATGAACCCGGCGCTGGCCGCTGCAGGGCTGTCCGACGTCCGCATGCTGCTGCAGGTGCATGACGAACTGGTGTTCGAATTGTCCCCTGACCAGGTCGAGCCGGCGAGCGCGGTCATCCGCGAGGTCATGGCCAAGGCGGCCGAACCGCTGGTCGAGCTTTCGGTTCCCCTCGGCGTCGAGATCGGCACGGGAACCAGCTGGGGCGCCGCACATTGAGCCTGCCCCCCGAGTCCGCCGCAGCGGGACCTGACGCCCTCAAGGAAGGCGAAGACATCAAGGCGCTCGCCAAGGGCGGCCGGACCAATTTCTTCGGCTTCCTGCTGCGTCTCGCGGCGCGCCTGCCCTTCCTGTTCATCGCCGGGCGCTGGTATGGGGCCGAGGCGCTGGGCCGCTTCGCCTATGCGATCATCATCGTCGAGTTCGTCGCGACCCTCGCGACGCTGGGCCTGAAGCGCGGGCTGGCGGCCCAGCTCTCCGCCACCGAGCGGCCGCATGTCCATGTCGTCTGGGACGCGCTTCTGCTGGCAGCCATCGCTTCCGCCGTCGCCGCGACGGTGCTGGGTACCCTGCCCCAGCTGATGTTCCCGAACAGCGACATCAACGGCCTCGAATGGCTGCTGCCGCTGACCATCTTCGCGCTGGCCTGGTCTGACATCTCGCTGGCGGCGCTCGCCTACCGGCTCGATATCGCCGCGACGGTCCGCGCGCGGTCGGTCATCGAACCCTGGACGATCAGCATCGCCGCCTTTGGCCTCGCCTTCTACTCGCTGCGCGACGGGCTGATCATCGCCTATGTCGTGTCGATGGTGGCAGCGCTCGTCGCCTCGATCTGGCCGCTGCTCAAGAGCTTCGGCTGGCCCCATGGCTGGCGCCCCCGCCCAAGCTCGCTCTTCCTTCTGGCGAAGCGCAACGTGCCACTGGCAGCAGCCGACGCGATCGAATGGGGATCGCGCCGTCTCGACATCGCCATCCTGGGCCTGTTCTTCTCCCCCGCCATCGTCGGCATCTATTATGTCGCGCAGCA
>JAIYAJ010000504.1 GCA_027489105.1 Zymomonas sp.
AGGCGCAGCTCGGCTATGGCACCTATGATCGCTATGCGGCGCAGGGCTATATCAGCGGCCCGATTGCGGGCGAAGTTCTCGCAAGCGTCGCGGTCGACGTCTCAGGCCACGACGCCTTCCGCGAGAATATCTCGACCGGCAACGACGTCGAGGATCTCAAGTCGCGCGGCGTGCGGGCTCAGGTCCTGGTCCCTGTCGGCGGCGGCGAATGGATCGTCCGCGGCGACTGGTCGCGCCAGTCGGGCGCGATGGCCGGCTATCCCAAGCTGATCCGGCCGACCGGCAATCCGTTCGACGATGCGATCCTGGGCGACTTCGGCAAGGTGTCGATGAACCGGGACAATTTCACGGTTCTGAAGAATTACGGCTTGTCGAGCGACCTGTCGCTGCCGCTGTCCGATGGTCTCACCCTGCGCTCGCTGACCGGCTGGCGGGCCTTCCGGGGCTCGATCCTCACGGACTCGGATTCCAGCTCGCTCGACATTTTGCGCAACCTGATCGCGCCGATCCGCCAGAACCAGTTCAGCCAGGAGTTCACCCTGGTCGGCGAAAGCGACCGGTTCGACTGGGTGCTCGGCGCCTATTATTTCCAGGAGCGCAATCGCGAACCGCTCACGCTGGCCATCCTGCCCTTCGGCGCGTCGCATATCCAGCGGCCGCTGCTGAAGGCACGCTCCTATGCGGGCTTCGCGCAGGGCGAGTATAAGCTGACCGACGCGCTCTCCTTC
This sequence comes from Zymomonas sp., assembly GCA_027489105.1. The sequence continues at coordinate 729 of JAIYAJ010000504.1, forward strand.
GTCGCGGGCCTGCGCTATACGCGCGAGCGGAAGATCTATCGCATCACCGACTATTTCACGGCCTCGACCGATCCCGATCCGCGCGTCGCGGCGCAGGGGTTCGTCCTGTCGGGCGTGCCCGGTCTGCCTAACCCCTTCACCATCGACACGCGCCGCAACGATGATGCGCTGACGCCCAAATTCGGGATCAACTTCAAGCCGAGCGAGCAGATACTGATCTACGCATCGGCGACGCGCGGCTTCAAGAGCGGCGGCTATGACTATGGCAGCAACAATGCCGTCGACGCCGCCGCCGGCTATGGCCCCGAAAAACTCTGGTCCTACGAAGTCGGCCTGAAGAGCGACATGCTCGACCGTCGGCTGCGCCTCAACCTGACGGGCTTCTATTATGACTATACCGATCTGCAGGTGCAGAGCTTCGTCCAGGTCGGGGCCTCCTTCGGCGCCAGGACGCAGAACGCGGCCACGGCGCGCGTGAAGGGGATCGAGGCGGAGATCGTAGCCAAGCCCGTACGAGCGCTGGAACTGACAGCCAATGTCGCCTGGCTCGATGCCGAGTATCAGCGTTACCCCAATGCCTTCGTCAGCACCTTCGGGTCCTTCGACGCCAAGGGGAAGCGCCTCAACAATGCGCCGACATGGTCCGCAACCTTCGGCGCGACCTATGCTTTCGATCTGAACGACGCCGGCAAGCTGACCGTCGGCGCCGACGCCCATGTCCAGAGCCGCATCTACTTCACCGCCGCGAATGACGGCGTCGGTGCGGTGGCGGGCTATGCCGAGCAGCAGCGCGGCTATGGCATCGTCAATGCGCGGATCGGCTGGACCAGCCCAGACGATGTGTGGAAGGCGCAGCTGATCGCGACCAACCTGTTCGACCGCGACTATATCGTGGGCACGGCCAACTATACGGCCGCGATCGCCGCGCGGCAGGGGCGCCCGCGTGAAATCCTCGGCCAGCTCAGCTACAGCTTCCGATGAACGCCCCCTTCCCGCCGGCGGCCGATGTCGGCGTTCCGGTCGAACAGCCGTTGTTGGTCGAGGATGTCGACACCGTCTCCTGGGACGAGAGCACCGACCTGCTCGTCGTCGGCCTGGGCGGAGCCGGACTGGCAGCGGCGCTGGAAGGAATAGAACGCGGCCTGTCGGTCACCGCCGTTGATCGCTACGCCTGTGGCGGATCGACCGCCGCCAATGGCGGTGTCTTCTATGCCGGCGGCGGCACCGCGATCCAGCGCGAGGCGGGCGAGGAAGACAGCCCGGAGGCGATGCTCGACTATTTGCGGATCGAGGCCGGCAAGGTCGTCAGTGACGAAACGCTGCGCCGCTTCGTCGAGCAGAGCCCCGAGACGGTCGACTGGATCCTGCGCCACGGCGGCAAGCTCGCCGCCTCGGTGTGGAAGGAGAAATGCTCCTATCCGCCGCTCGACCGCTTCCTCTACCACCCCGACAATTCGCTGGTGGCGAGCTATCGGGCGAAGGCGAAGCCCGCCGCACGCGGGCACCGTGCCTTTGGCCGCGACGGCAAGAAGGCCTGGGGCCTCGGCAAGTTCATCACCGGGCCGATGACCGAGTCCGCTCTGCGCCTAGGCCTCGTCTTCCACCGCTACAGCGAGGCACGGCAATTGGTGGTCGACCGCGAGGGGCGCGTCGTCGGCGCTCGGGTCCTGTCGATCCCCGAAGGATCGCTCGAGGCCCGGCGTTTCGCCAGATATATCGCCCGCGCCAATAGCCTTCTCGCAGCACTTCCGCCGAGCATCCCGCTCGCGTCGATCACCATCGCGCTCGGCAATCATTATCTGCGCAAGGCCGGCGAGATCGAGGCCAAGGCCCGTTTCTCGCGCCTGATCCGCGCGCGCGAAGGCGTGGTGCTGAGCGCCGGCGGCTTCATCATGAACCCCCAGATGGTCGGTCGTTACGCCCCGGCCTATGCCAGCGGCATGCCCAACGGGACGCTGGGCGACCAAGGCTCGGGCATATTGCTCGGCATGAGTGCGGGAGGTGCCACCGCGCTGATGGACAAGGTCAGTGCCTGGCGCTTCATCAATCCCCCCAAAGCCTGGGCACAGGCGATCGCGGTCGACCGCGCGGGCGAACGTTTCGTCGACGAGACCGTCTATGGCGCGACGATGGGCGAGCATATCGTCGACCATCGCGGCGGGATCGCCTGGCTGATCTGCGACAAGAGCCTGCGCGAGGCAGCCTTCCGCCAGGCGCGCGATCCCAAGCTGGTACCCTTCCAGCGCGACGTGACGCTGATCAACCTGCTGTTCAATGCGCGCAAGGCCGATACGCTCGACGCACTGGCCCGGCGCATCGGCGTCGACGCAGCAGGGCTTGCCCGGACCGTCGCCGCCTATAATGCTGCCGCGCGCGGCGAGGCGCAGGACCCGTTCGGCAAGGAGGCGGTCGACATGCACCCGATCGAGCGCGGCCCCTTCTACGCAATGGACATATCGATCGACAGCCGCTTCCTGCCCCTGCCCGTGATCACCTTCGGCGGCCTGCGCGTCGCCGAGGAAAGCGGCCAGGTGCTCGACCGGGCGGGCAAGCCCATCGCCGGGCTTTATGCCGCCGGGCGCACGGCGGTGGGCCTAGCCTCGCAGACCTATGTCAGCGGGCTGTCCTTCGCCGACTGCTTCTTTTCCGGCCGCCGCGCCGCACGGCACGCGGCGCGGGCCAATGTCTGAGAGGAATTTGATGGACGACATTCACGGCATCGCGGGCAAGGTCGCCCTCGTCACCGGCGGTACGCGCGGGATCGGTCTCGCCATAGCGCGCAAGCTGGCCGGCGCGGGTGCCAAGGTCGTGGTCTGCGGGCGGAACAGCGGCTCGATCGAAGGCATCGAGGCTCTCGCCTGCGATGTGCGCGACCCGGACGCGGTCAAGGCGATGGTCGACGACATCGTCGCCCGCCATGGCCGCCTCGACATCCTCGTCAACAATGCCGGCGGTTCGCCCGACGCCGCGCTCGGAACGAGTTCGCCACGCCTGGCCGAAAAGGTCGTCGGCCTCAACCTGATGGCGCCGATCTATATGTCGCAGGCCGCCTATCCGCATATGGTCAAGACCGGCGGCTCGATCATCAACATCGCCAGCGTGTCGGCGATGCGGCCGTCGCCGGGCACCGCCGCCTATTCCGCCGCCAAGGCCGGGCTGATCGCGCTGGGCCGCAGCCTCGCCCATGAATGGGGGCCCGATATCCGGGTCAATGCGATCGTCGTTGGCTATATCGAGACCGAGGCGACCGAGGCGACCTATGGCGACGCCGCGACCCAGGCCGCCATCGCGCACAATATCGGCGCCCGCCGCCTGGGCCGCGCCGACGAGATCGCAGCGGCCGCGCTTTTCCTCGCCTCGCCGGCCTCGTCCTACGTCACCGGCGCCGCACTCGAAGTCCATGGCGGCGGAGAGCGCCCACCCTTTCTGGATATCGTGAAGGAGCAATCGGCATGAGCAACGACAATCGCAAGGTGGCCGTCGTCACCGGCGCCAGCCGCGGCGCGGGCGCAGGCATCGCGCGGGCCCTGGGCGAGGCCGGCTATGCCGTCTATGTGACCGGCCGGACGACGCAGGAAGGCACCGCCGCGCTGCCCGGTACGATCGGCGCGACTGCGGCCGCGATCGACCGCCTCGGCGGACGCGGCGTGGCCGTCGCGGTCGACCATCGCAAGGACGACGAGGTCAAGGCGCTGTTCGACCGGGTCGAACGCGACGAAGGACGGCTCGACATCCTGGTCAACAACGCCGCCATCATCGACGATGCGCTGATCCAGCCGGGCGGCTTCTGGGAACGGCCGCTGAGCCTCGTCGACATCCTCGATGTCGGCCTGCGCTCGGGCTATGTCGCCAGCTTCCACGCGGCGCCGCTGATGATCCGCACCGGCGGCGGCGTGATCGCCTTCACCTCCTCCTTCGGCTCCACCTGCTACATGCATGGGCCGGCCTATGGCGCGCAGAAGGCCGGCGTGGACAAATTCGCCGCCGACATGGGCGTCGACCTGCGCGACCATGACGTCGCCGCCGTGTCGATCTGGATGGGCCCGCTCAAGACCGAGCGCACCGACAAGGCGATCGAGGAACGTCCCGACCAATATGAGGCGATCATGGCCAACGCCGAGACACCGGAGTTCACCGGCAAGCTGATCGCCGCCATCCATTCCACCCCCGAGCGGATGGACATGTCGGGACAGACCTTCATCGGTGCGGAACTGGGGACACGCTTCGCGATACAGGACGCCGGCGGCAAGCAGCCCCCGTCTTTCCGTGAGATGCTGGGCGCTCCGCGCCTTCCCCACCCCGCAATCGTTCGCTAAGGAGTTTTACAATGTGGTCCCGGAGTATCGCCCTTTGGCGGGCTCCGGACCCACGGCAGGGACAGGCTTGTGGCAACGAAGAAACCGACGACCAAGAAGAAGACCGCTGGTGAAGAGACGGCATCGGTGCGTCAGGCTACGCCGCCGCCCCCCGCCGTGCTCGAACCGATCGACGAAAAGATCATCGCAGCTTTGCGCCAGTCCGGCCGCATCGCGAATCGCGACCTCGCCCGCCTGATCGACGTCAACGAGGCAACCGTGCGAACCCGGCTGCGCAAGCTGGAATCGACCAACGCCGTACGCGTCGTCGCCATGCGCGACCTGACCGCGATGGGCTTCAACGCCATCGCTGCGGTCGGCGTCCAGGTGAAGGGCCGCTCAGCGGCCGCCGTCGGCGCGGAACTCGCCGAACTGGAAAATGTCATCACGGTCAATGTGACGATCGGCATGTACGATCTCGAGGCACAGGTCGTGGCCGACAATATCGAGGAACTCGACCGGCTGCTGACCGACGTGATTGCCCATATCGATGGCGTCGAACGCCTGTTCCCCGGCCTGTCGATGAAGATCCTCAAGTATAACCCCGAATGGGCACCGCTATGACCCGCATCCCGCTCGACGACCTCGACCACAAGATCATCGACCGGCTGAGCCGCGATGCCCGCGTCAGCAATCGCGAGATCGGCCGCGAATTCGGCCTGACCGAGGGCACGATCCGCTCACGCCTCAAGCGCCTGCTCGACAACAAGGTCATCCGCGTCGCCGCCGTCACCAACGCCAACCGCCTGAAGAACCCCTTCCTCGCCTATCTGTGGATCGAGGCGGACACGGCGGGCGACATCCAGGCGCTGGCCGAACGGCTCGCGTCACTGCCGGAGATCGGCTTCGTCTCGACGATGCTCGGCCGCGCCGACGTGCTGGCGATGACGCTGGTGGAGAATGGCAGCCAGCTGACCGACTTCCTCCACCAGACGATCGACAAGATCCCCGGCGTCCGCCGCGTGCGCTACAGCCTGGGGCAGAATTTCATCAAGCACGACTTCCGCTACTGCGTGCTGGTGGATTGAGAGCGGAGGCGGCGACTTCCCCTCCACCGCCTCCGGCGGTCCCCCTCCCCGTTCCGGGGAGGAATGTCGTAAGTTCCTCCCCGGAACGGGGAGGGGGACCATGCGCAGCATGGTGGAGGGGCCAGCGCAACGCCCGCGCTAGATCGAGCTGATCTTCTCTTCGACCAGGAACATCCGCGTCCCGCTACGGTCGAGGAAATTCTCCTCGTCCTCGGCGATCCGCTGGCCGATCTCGGGATCGGCGACCTTCGCCATCGCCGCATCATAGGCGGCGCGGCTTTCGAACCACAATTCGGTCACCACGTCGAAGTCGAAAGGCGCAGCGCCCTCGTTGACATAGGCCCCGTCGAACAGGGTGAAGTTGCGCCGATATTCGACGATGCCCGGCAGCAGCGACCGGATCAGCGGCACATGGCGCGTCTCATAATAGTCGATGAAGGCGTCGCGATCGAGATCGGCGCGGCGGCGCAGCAATGCGATGGACTTGACCTGGCTCATGCTTGGGCTCCCCGCTTCAAGAGGGTGAAAAAGGCATAGGACGGGTCGGCCGGACCCGGCTTGCCGATATAGGCCCCTTCGAGGAAAGGGTGGGTCAGGTCGACGATCGAGGGACTGTGGATATTGGCCCAATCGGCGACGATCGCACGGTGCGCGAATTTCCAGCGCCCGTCTCGCCGCTCATATTTGTCGAAATAGCGGCCACCCACGAGCACATCGAACGGGCCATCCGGCCCCATCACCCGGTGCAGCGCAAGCAGATAGACCTCGCCCTCGGCACGGTCGCCGTCGATCGCCAGGTTGATCGTGGTGACGTTGTGATGAAGGATTTCCATCGGCGCCTGGATCTCGGGCAGCTTGTCGATGAAGTCCATCGCCGGGCCCTTCGACATATGCCCATGCTCATCGATGGCATCCTCATGATAGAGGCTGCGCATCTTGTCCTGGTCGTGGCGATCGGCCGCGTTGCAATAGGCATGGATGAGCGACCTTATCTCCTCGCGGTCGAGCAATTCCTGGAGCCGGGCGGGATCGGTCGTCATGATGCGGCCTTGGTCGCGAGGAAATGCGCGGTCAGCCCGGGCGCCGGATCATGGTAGACGCGCTCATAGACCCGGTCATATTCGCTATGCGCAATCAGCCAGCGCCCCTCGCGCTTGACATAGCGATCGCGGTAGATCGCCGAGCCGACCGTCGTCTTGTTCCCTTCCGCCAGGTTCAGCGCATAGTCGAGCAGGGTCCAGACGCCGGTCGCATTCTCCTCGTCGATCACCTCGATCTCGGGCATGTGCATCGTGTGCGAGCCGACGAAATGCGGGCCGAACATGCCCCGCAATATGTCGACGATCGCGTCGCGCCCCTTGAGCTGCACATGATAGCTGCCGCCGCGATAGTCGATCGTCGCATCCTCGGCGAAGAGCGACGCCACCGTCTCCATGTCGCCGGTGTCGATCCCGCGCGAATAGCGATATTTCAGCTGGCGGATCAGCTCGATATCTTCGAGCCGCAGCGTCATGCCGCAGCCTTGCGCGCCGCGTGGATCGCCTCGGCCCGCGCCTTCAGCGCGCGCGCCGTGTCGTCGAACGCCCGCTTCACCCACGGACCGCAGAAGCGCATCACATGGATACCGTTTTCCCCGAAGAAGGCGTCGGTCGACCAGTAGCGGCAGCGCTCGGGCCCGTCCGCCTCGATGACCTGGTCACGCCGGGCGGGATAAGGCCAGATCGGATTGTCGAGCAACTCCCAGGAAATCAGCCGCTCCGGAATCTTGGCGCAGACATATTCGACGTTCGGCGCGGTCTGCCCCGGCATGGTGTAGTTGAGCAGCGTCATGTGGATCGGATCGCCGATCTCCAGCGTCGATTCCGCACCGATGCAGAAGGGGTTCCACTTGCCGTAATTGGGCAGGTCGGTCAGAATCTCCCACACGACCGAGGCCGGGGCATCGATCGTCACCGTCTCCGATCGCACGGTGCTGTCGGCCGGATAGTCCGGAAGGTCGAGGTCGTCGCTCACATCTACTCTCCTTGGATAGGCCAGCCCTTCAGGCGAGCGTCTTCATCTCATATTGCCGCATCGGGATGCAGTCGCAGCCCTTGGCACCGATGAAATTGGCGCAGCTGTCCATCATGCGCTTTTCATTGGCTTCGAGCTTCGCCTGATCGCCGGCCGCGTCATAATAGAGCTGCTTGTCGTGGATCGCGGCGAGCGGGAAACATTCCTCGACCACCGCCGCATAGGGGCCGGCGCCGGGCGTCACCGGACGGACGACCAGATTCTGCAGATATTCGAAGTTGCTCTGCGTCACGATCGCGGTTTCGGTGTGCCCGTCCTGCCAGTTGCGGCGCCAGGTCTCATGATCGAGATGATCGGGCTTCTCGATGAAGACGACCTGCGAAAAGCCTTCGGTCGGCTTGCCTGCGGGATGCGTCCGGTTCGGTAGCGGAGTCGACTCCGCGACGAGCCAACCTTCGACGCGGTTCGACAGCTGAGCCAGCGCCGCTTCGATCGGAGCCCGCGCGGGCGGGAAGGCGGTATCGACCCAGACCTGCACCGCCGCCTCCATCTGCGGCTGCGTGACGACGAACACAGGATTGCTGCCCCGGGGAAGCGCATCGTCCTGCACATTGATGCGCAGAGCGCGGACATGCGGGGCGATAGCCTCGGCGACCTCGCCCAGCAGCCGCTCGTTGAACGCCGCACGGGACGTGTCGGCATCGCGCCACAATGCGTAGATCAGCTTTTCCATTCAGTCCTCCAACTGGCGCAGGAAATCGACGAGCGCCGCTGCCAGCGCCTCACCCTGCTCTTCCTGCACGAAATGTCCCGCCCCCTCGATCCGGACATGCGGCGCCCGCGCCGCGCCGGGTATGCGGTCGCGAAAGACCTGCTCCCAGGCAGCCGTCGACGGATCGCCATCGCTGAACGCCGTCGCGAAGGGCCGGTCGAAGCGTTCGAGCACCGCCCAGGCCGCCTTGTTCTGCGCGATGCCGTCGCTGTCGGGCCGCGCCGGGATCAGCGTCGTGATCGCCAGCGCCGCCGCCTTGTAACTGGCGTCGGGAAAAGGGGCGTCATAGGCAGCGAGCACCGCCGGATCTGGCCTCTGAACGCAGGTCGCCGCGACGATCTCGCTGACCGGCAGATCGTCGCTGGTTCGGCACAGTTCGATCCACGGCTCGATGATCGGCCCAGGCCAGCCGGCGACACCGCGCGGCGGTTCCTCGGCGGTCGGCAGCAGCGTGTTGGTGGCCAGCACGCCGATGAAGCGGTCGGGCATCTCCGCCAGCAGGCGCAGCCCGATCGGACCGCCCCAGTCCTGGATCACCAGCACGATCCGCTGCAGGTCGAGCTGCTCGATGAAGTCCCGCATCCAGCCGACGAAGCGATCATAGCTGAAGATGGTGCGATCGGCGGGCTTGTCCGAGCGGCCGAAGCCGACATGGTCGGGCGCCACCGCGCGCCAGCCGGCCGCCGTGACGGGTCCGATCAGCTTGCGGTAGAGATAGCTCCAGCTCGGTTCGCCATGGAGCATCAGGACGGTGCCATGGGTCGCATCGCCCTCGTCGACATAATGCATGCGCAAGGGCCCGAGATCGCGGTCGGCGACGTCGACATGATGCGGCTCGAAGGCGAAGCCGGGCAGGCTTGCGAAACGCTCGACCGGCGTGCGCAGCAGCTTCGACACGCGACATCCCCTCGAATCTTTTTGCGAATGCTTATTGGCCACAGTTTACGCATTGAGCATTTTGGATTGCAAGCCATTCGCGCTTCGCGCATCCTTTGACCCAATGTCGCCATCATGAGCGACGGAAAGGACGAGGGATGCTGTCGCTTCAGGAAATGTCTGACCGGCTCGAGATCCAGGATCTCATCACGCGCTATGCCTATGCGATCGACGAGCAGGACTGGGATGGGCTCGATCGCGTGTTCACCGCCGACGCGGTGATCGACTATACCGACCTCGGCGGCGCCAAGGGCAGCCTGTCGGAGACCAAGGCCTATCTGGCGCAGGCCATGCCGACCTTCCCGGCCTTCCAGCATCTGTCGACCACGACGCGCATCGACATCGACGGCGACAGCGCGAAAACCAAGACGATCCTGTTCAACCCGATGGTCATGAATCACGAAGGCGAGGAACGCGTCTTCTTCATCGGCCTCTGGTATAATGACGAACTGGTCCGCACCGCCGACGGCTGGCGGATCAAGCACCGGCGCGAGCAGAAATGCTGGTCGTTCAACGCGCCGGCGGGGCTGCTTCCATGAGCGGACCGACCGCGAAGACGATCGGCTTCATGCCCCGTCGCGCCGACATTTCGCGCGCCGACTTCCGGACCTATTACGAAACCCGGCACGCCGTCCTCGCGGTCCCGCTCTTTCCGTTCCGGCGCTATCGCCGCAACCATCTGGTCGATCAGGCGATCGAGCCGGGTTTCGACTGCATCTCCGAATTCTGGGTGGGGTCGCTCGAGAAGATCGGCGAGCTGATGGCGGGCGAGGTCGGGGACACGATGCGCACCGACGAGCGGAATTTCCTCGACCAGCCGAACATCCTCGCGGTCCGCGCCGACCCGGTCGCGACGGGCAGCGACAGTGCCGGCACCCTCGCACTGCTGGTCTTGGACGGCGGTGACACCGCAGCGCTCACCGAGGCTGCGCGCGCGGCGGATGCGGGGCTCGACCTGCTCTCGCCGCTCGACGAGCGCCCTTCGCCCTGCGACGCGATCCTGCGCTTCGACAGCGGCCTGCCCACCCTTCCGCCAGGATGGCGCGTGAGCCGCCTCATCGACGTTATCCCCTGCGAGACCGACCCGGCCCAGCTGCAAGGCTGAGCCGGCGCACGCTTCAGATCGCGGTCTGCCCGCCATCCACGGCCAGCGTCGTGCCGGTCACGAAGCGCGCGTCGCTCGACAGCAGAAAGGCCACCGCTGCGGCGACATCCTCGGGCTGGGCTACCGGTCCGATCAGCGGCGTCATCCGCGCGAACAGGTCGAGGTCGACACCCTCGATCGCATCGAAGCCGCCCGCGATCAGCGGCGTGTCGACCGCACCGGGGCAGATGGCATTCACGCGGACGCCGCGCCGCGCATATTCCGCCGCGACCGACCGGGTCAGCCCGACCACCCCGCTCTTCGACGCCGAATAGGCCGCCGCATAGGGCGTCGCGACCAGCCCCGCCGCGCTGGCGATGTTGACGATCGCTCCCCCCTGCGCCTCGATCGCCGGCAAGGCCGCACGCGTCATCTGGAACACGCCGGTCAGGTTGATGCCGATCACGCGCTGCCATTCGGCATCACTCGTCGCCGCCGCATGGCCGAAGCTGCCCACACCCGCGACATTGGCGAGCCCGTCGAGCCGCCCGAACCGCGCCTTGGCTTCCGCCACCGCCGCATCACAGGCCGCCGGGTCGGACACGTCGACCTGCAGCGAGGCGGCATTGCCGCAGGCCTCGGCGGTTGCAGCCGCGCCCGCACCATTGATGTCGACGCAGAACAGGCTCGCCCCTTCTTCCGACAGCCGCAGCGCCGTCGCCTTGCCGATGCCCGAGGCGGCCCCAGTCACCAGCACCACCAGACCCTCGAAACGCTTCATCATCCCCTCCTCATGTCAGCGTGGTGAGAGCCGCGAGATCGAGTGCTTGAAGTTCGCCATCACGACCCTCCCGCACCTTGTTGGCCCATTGCGCGTCGGCGAGCAGCGAGCGGCCCACCGACAAAAGATCGAACTCGCCGCGCGCCAGCATCGCCGCCACCTCGTCCAGCCGATCGAGCGAGACGCCAGGGAAGGCCGCGCCGGGGGTTGCGGCTTCCTCCTCGGTGAACAGCCCAGCCAGCCCCACCGAACCGACCGCGATCGTCGGCAGTCCGGTCAGCCGCCTGGCCCAACCGGCCAGATTGAGCGGGCTACCCTCGAAAGCGGGCTCCCACGCTTCGCGTTGCGAGCAGTGCAGGATATCCGCCCCGGCCGCCGCGAGCGGGCGCAGCAGATCGCCCAGTTCCTCGGGCGTCTCAGCGATCCGTGCGTCATAAGCGTCGATCTTGAACTGCGAGATGCGGACGAGGATCGGGAAATCGGGACCGGTGGCCGCGCGGCAGGCGGCGATCACCTCGGCAGGGAAGCGCGCGCGATTGGTGGCGCTGCCGCCATAATCGTCGCGTCGGCGATTGGTCTGCGGCCACAGGAACTGGTCGAGCAGGAAACCATGGCCGGCATGGACCTCGACGCCGTCGAAGCCGCGCGCCTGGGCTGCGACGGCCGCGTCCGCAAAAGCACGCGTGACCGCTGCCATATCGGCCTCGGTCATCGCCCTGGCGCTCGGCCCACGACCGGCATCGAGGTCTGCGATCGTGTAGCCCGACGGCCCCATTGCGGAACGATCGGCAAAGGCATCGACATGGCGCGCGGCACCCGTATGCCACAGCTGCGGCATCAACTTGCCGCCGACTTCGTGGACCACATCCAGCACATGGCTCCAGCCATCGAGCGGCCCATCGCCATGGAAGAGCGGACCGGTGCCGTCATAGTCGGCCAGGTCATGTCCGACCGCCGCCGCGCCGGTGATCGCGAGCGACACGCCGCCTTCGATCCGCCGCCGGAAATAGCCGGCATAGTCTGCATGCGGCCGCCCGCTCTGTGCATGTGCCCGGCCCATCGGCGACATGACGATGCGGTTCGGCAGCGACAGGTTGCGCGAGACGAAGGGCTGGAACAGCGCGACGCGCGCGGGCGCGTCAGCAGAAATAGCTGCCTCCATTGGCCGCTACGACCGATCCGGTCACGAAGCTGGCATCGTCGCTGGCGAGGAAGGCGACCGCCGCCGCGATCTCCTCGGGCTGCGCCATCCGGCCGAGCGGCACCGCCCGCGCCAGATCGGCGCGCACCGAGTCGGGCACATTGGCCATGATCGGCGTGTCGGTCGGGCCGGGGTGGACCGCGTTGACGCGGATGTTCCGGCTGGCGACCTCGCGCGCGAGGCCCCGCGCAAGCCCGACGATCGCGGCCTTGCTGGTGACATAGTGGATCGGCCCCTCGCCCGATGCGGCGGAGGTCGAGGCGATCAGCACGATCGACCCGGACGCGTTGCGCGCGGCCATGTCGCGCAGCGCGGCGCGGCAACAAAAGAAGGCCCCGTTGATGTTGACGCCCGTCACCGCGAGCCAGCCCGCGTCGGACATGTGGATGCTCTGGTCGGGATGCGCGGTCGGCGTCTCACCGCGCGCAATCTGGCCCGCGCGCTCGGCTGCACCCGCATACATCTGCTCGCTGCCGTCGTCGGGGCCTCGGCCGATGCCGGCATTGCATACCAATATGTCGATCCCGCCCAGGCGCCGGGCGACTTCGGCCATCGCCGCATCGACCGAGGCGCTTTCCGAGACATCGCAGCCGAAACCGATATGCCCGGCGGTATCGCCGAAGACCGCAGCAGCGGCAGCTTGCTCCCGGTCGATCACCGCGACCGTGGCGCCCTCGGCGGCCAGCCGCTCGGCGATCGCCCGACCGATGCCCTGCGCTCCGCCAGTGACCACGGCGCGACGCCCATGGAGCCGGTTCATGTCCCCCTCGCGCACATTCGTCATCCCCTCAAAACTTTACGCAGATACACATATTCTCATAATTCATATTACCATATGCGGAGTTACACCGCCCGCACAAGAAACTAAAATGCGGGTGCCGAGGGGAGGAAATCATCATGCGTCGAACCATCGCTTTGGCCCTGCTCGCATCCGCGCCATGGCCGGTTAATGCCTTTGTCCAGCCCGCCTTCGAGCTCTACCATCCGGCGCAGGTCGAGGTGCTGCGCGGGCCGCAGGACACGCTGTTCGGCAAGAGCATGACGGGCAGCGCGAACAGCCGGACGACCGGGGCGCCGATCTTCGACCCTGCCTTCCGGGGCGAGGTGAGCTATGGCAGATACCATCTGCTGCAGCTGCGTGCGCAACGCTATGTCGCCCAGCTGGGCGTGGTCGAAAGCCCCGTATCCCTGTTCGAACTGGACCCTCCATGAACCAAGGCACCACGGACGAAAAGCTGACCCGGCAGCATGTCGGCCTGCTGGCGATGCTGGCGGTCGTGGTCATGTTCGAGGGGTTCGACGTCAGCGCGACTGCGGTCGTCCTGCCCTATCTTGCCAAGGATTTCGCCACGACGACCGCTGCGTTGGGCGGCGCGCTCGGCCTCATCGCCCTGGGCTCGATCGCCGCCTGGGCGCTCGTCCGCCTCGGCGACCGCTTCGGGCGCCGCCCGATCCTGATCCTCGCGGCGGCCGGCTTCTCGCTCGGTTCCCTCGCCACCGTCCTGGTCGGCAGCGTCGGCCAATATACGGCGGTGCAGATGGCGACCCGGGCGCTGCTCGTCACGCAGATCGCCACCGCCTATCTGATCGTCAGCGAGACGCTGCCGCCTGCGACGCGCGGACGCGCCAACGGGCTGCTCGGCGCCTTCGGAAGCTTCGGTGCTGCCCTGCCCTTCCTCGTGCTGGCGCCCGCACTGGAAACCAGCCTCGGCTGGCGCATGCTGTTCCTGATCGGCGCGCTGCCGCTGCTGATGGTGCCGCTGCTCCTCTTCAAGCTGCGCGAGACGCCAGTCTGGCTCGACGCCCGTGCCCGGTCCGCCGCGCGCCTATCGCCGCTCGACGAGCTGCGCCAGTTGATGGTGCCGGGCCTGCGCATCCGCTTCGCGGCGATGAGCCTGCTCTGGTTCCTGGTCAATTTCGCGACCTCGGTCGGCAGCCTGTTCTTCACCCTCTATGCGGTGCGCGAGCGCAACTGGGCGCCGTCCGATTTCGCGGCGATCGCACCCGTCGGGCTGGTCGCCTGCTTCTTCGGCTATCTCGCGGTCGGCTGGTTGATGGACCGGATCGGGCGCCGCTGGACGATCACCCTGTTCATGGCCGCGCTCGGGGGACTGACCCAGTTCTGCTATTCGGCGCAGGGCTGGTGGGCGGTTGCGGGCGGTTTCCTCGGCGTGCAGGTCGCGCTCGGCGTGTGGGTGGCGAGCTACACGCTCAATTCGGAACTGTTCCCGACCCACCTGCGCGCCGCCGCCAATGGCTGGTGCCACAATCTGATCGGACGCTGGGGCGTGGTGATCGCGCCCTGGCTGCTGGGGGCGGTCAGCGCGGCGATGGGATCGATCGGTCCGGCGGTCACGCTGCTCGGCTTTGCCGCCTATCTCGCCATACCGCTGATCTGGCTGCTGATGCCCGAGACAAGGGGCGAGCGGCTCGATCGGGATCCGCTCGTTAGTGCGGACGCCCCGCGCGGTGGCGCTGCCGCCACGTCATAGGGCTAATCCCGAAGCGGCGACGGAAGGCGGTCGAAAAGGCCGCCTGCCCGGCAAAGCCGCATGCCCCGGCGATCGTCTTCACCGGCAGGTCATGACGCTCCTCCAGCATCCGGCGGGCTCGGTCGAAGGTGAACTGCTCGACCCGCTCCATCACCGTGCCGCCCATGCTGGCCTTCCAGGCGCGCATCAGGTGGCGGCGGCTGATCCCACACAGATCGGCGAGTTCCCCCAGATCGGGCGGCAGGCGCTCATCATCCTCCAGCCGCGCCTCGATCCGGCGGAGCTGCCAGTCGGCAAGGCCGCCACGCGGTCCTCCCGACTGGCGAATCTCGTCGAAATGCCGCGCCAGCTCGCCGAGCAGCACCATCCCCAGCCCCGCCACGATCGTCTCGCGCGCGATCGAGGGCCGTGCCATCTCGATGCTCAGCCGGTCGAGCGTCGCGGCAATACCCGCTGCCCGAACGTCCACACAGGAGGCGAGCAGCGCATCCTCCAACCCCGCGCTCAGCCCGGTGAGTTCGGCAAAACGGTCGCGGTCGAAGCGCACGACGATCATCTCGCGCCCGCTGAAGCCATGCGAGCGTACGTGGAGCGGAACCTGCGCCGGCACGACGATCGCCGATCCGAAGCGGGTGAAGCTGCGATGCGAACGCGGCTCTCCGAAGCAGCCGATAGCGGCCTCCTCCCCGGTTCGCGTCATATAGACGATCGAGGGCTCGTCGAGTTCGTGGCAGCGCTCGAACGGGCCGCTGCGATCCTGCACCAGCCGTTCGACCCGCAAATCCGGCAGGGCCATTTCGACGACGCTGCGATAGTGGCCGTCCATCCGCTCCTCCAGCTCTTCTCTACGCGTCGCTTTAACGCATATCCGTCCCTGGCTCCATCTGCGTAGCGGTTGCGCGTCTCGCGCTACGCCTTAGCGTAAGAACCCAGAGAGAGGAGCCACAGCGTGAACCCGATTGCCACCGAAGAACAGGCCCGTTTCGAGCGCGAGGCGCTTGCCGTCCAGGCCGACCCGCGCATGCAGCAGACCATCGAGGACCGCCGCGCCTACTGGCTCGACAAGGCGCAGCCCTCTCCGGCCATGCGCAGGGCGTTCGAATGGGCCTATCCGGAGGTCGCCTTCGGCGCGATCCTCTGGTCGCTCAACACCGATCCGCAGCGGCCGGCGGTCGTCACGATCACACGCCTGCCGCACAAGCTGGGCGACCTCGACATTCCCGGCACCCGCTGGGGCATCGACAATCCCGATTCGGTCTATCGCGTGATCCCGATCGACGGGGCCGAGCGCTATGTGATTCGCGGCAGCGTCCCCGATCCGCGCCTGACCGAGAATTATTTCACCCTGTGGAACGCGCATATGGGCACGGTCGACGTACTCGACGGCAAGTCGCTCGTCCTCGACGATGAGGGCAATTTCGAGATCTTCGTCGACGCCGACGAGAAGGGCGACCGGGCGAACCATATCCGCTCTTCGCCCGAGGCGGTCGAATTCTACATCCGCGACATCGTGGCAGACTGGGCGCGCGAACGACCCAATATGTTGACGATCGAGCGGCTGGGCGGCGCACCGAAAACGCCCGAACGCAGCTTCGACCAGAAGGTGGCCGACGCGCAGGCGATGCTCATCCGCAACGTCGACAGCACGATGCGCTGGAACGCACAGGCGACGACCAAGGCGGCCAACGGCTTCGACTTCACGATCGACCGCGACAGCGACGGCGCGCTGCGCAACCAGATCTCCATCATGGGCCATTTCGACCTGAAGCCCGACGAAGCGCTGGTGATCGAAATCGGGCTGGGCGGTGCCGACTATTTCCTCGCGCCGATCACCAATATCTGGGGCACGACCAACGACATCATGCACCGGACGTCGAGCCTCAACCTGACCCAGGCGGTACGCGACGATCAGGACAGCCTGACCTTCGTGGTCTCGGAGCGCGATCCCGGCGTGTGGAACTGGCTCGACCCCTGCGACATGCCCGAAGGCCTGCTCACCCTGCGCTGGGCCGAGTTCGCCAGTGGGCGGCCGGGCGAGGGCTTCGGCGCGCGCAGCCGCGTGGTTAAGCTCGATCGCCTGCGCAGCGAGCTGCCGGCAGGGACGAAATGGGTCACGCCTGAGGAGCGCCGCCAGCAGCAGCAGGAACGGGCCGCTTCCTATGCCTGGCGGATCGCGGAGTGAGCAGCATGCGCAGCTGGATCATCACCGGATGCTCGACCGGCATCGGCCGGGCCATCGCCACCCACGCCCTGTCGATCGGCGACCGCGTCGCCGTGACAGCGCGGAAAACCAGCGACGTGGAGGATCTCGTCGCCGCCTATCCCGACCGCGCCATCGCCCTGCCGCTGGACGTGGCCGACCCGGCACAGGTCGAGGCCGCCGTCGCGGAGACGGAGCAGCGCTTCGGCGCGATCGACGTCCTCGTGAACAATGCCGGCTATGGCTATGTCGCCTCGATCGAGGAGGGTGACGAGGCCGCCGTGAAGGCGATGTACGAGGTCAACCTGTTCGGTGCGATCCGGATGATGCAGGCGGTGCTGCCCGGCATGCGCGCGCGCCGGGCGGGGCACATCATCCAGATCTCCTCACTCGCCGGTCGTATCAGCAATCCGGCGACCGGCTATTATTCGGGCTCGAAATTCGCGCTGGAGGCGATTTCCGAGGCGCTGTCGCGCGAGGTGGAAGGCCTCGGCATCCGCGTCTGCTCGATCGCGGCGGGTATGTTCCGGACCGATTTCTCCGGCCGCTCGCTCAAGACGGGCGAGTCGGGGGTCGCCGATTATGACGACGGCGTCCACGCCCGGATGCAGCTGGTGAAGTCTGTCGACGGACGCCAGCCCGGCGATCCGGCCAAGCTGGCCGCGCTGGTCGCCGCGGTCGCCGACATGTCCTCCCCGCCGCGCCAGCTGATCGCCGGCCCCGACGCCTATGCCGCCGTCTGCGCGCGCATGGACGAGGTGCGCGCGGCGATGGAAGCGGATCGCGAGCTCAGCTGCGGGACCAATTTCGACGCCTGACGACGGGCGTTCCGGCGGGAGGATGCTGTCCTCCCGCCGGCGCTTTCTGCCTCTAGCCAAGCGCGCGATCCTGCTTTAGCTTCTGCGCACACAATATAAGCCCAGATTACGCAAATGGAGGGGTTCGTGGCCTATACGCTACAGCAACTGTCGGACCTTGAGGATATCCGCACGGTAAAGCATCGCTACTTCCGGTCGATCGACACGGCCGATCAGGCGGTTCTGGAGACGCTCTTCACCGACGACGTCTCGGTCGAATATCGCGGCGGCGGCTATTTCGTGCAGCTCGAAGGCGCGGCCAAGATGGTCGACTTCCTGATGAACAGCTTCAATGCGAGCGCAGTCGCCATGCACCATGGCCACATGCCCGACATCACCCTGATCGGCGACGACGAGGCCGAGGGCATCTGGTATCTTGAGGACATCTTCATCTCGCTCGACCGCAAGGACGTCACGACCGGCACCGCCATCTATCGCGACCGCTATCGCCGCGTCGACGGCAGGTGGAAGATCGCCCGCACCGAATATGACCGCATCATGGAGGTGGTCCAGCCGCTGACCGATGCGATGCAGATCACCGTGCATCATCTGGGCAAGGTCGGCCGCAAGCTCGAAGACTGCAGCGATATCAGCCACCTGATCACCTGGTACGACAAGGCCGCCTGAGACGCGGCCCCGCAAGAAAAATAGGAGAGAATGAACAATGTCAGGACAATTCGAGGGCAAGGTCGCGCTCGTCACCGGCGCAGGCGGCGGTATCGGCCGCGCCACCGCGATCGCCTTTGCCCGTGAAGGCGCGAAAGTCGTCGTGGCGGACCTGCCGGGCCCCGGCGGCGACCAGACCGTCGCGATGATCAAGGAGGCCGGCGGCGAGGCGAGCTTCATCGCAACCGACGTGTCCGACGAACAGGCGGTCGCTACGCTCGTCGAGGGCACCGTCGCTGCCTATGGCCGCCTGGACATCGCGTTCAACAATGCAGGCGTCAATTTCGACGCCGACATCTGGGACAATGCGGAGGCCTTTAACAAGTCGATCGCGATCAACCTGACCGGCGTCGCCTCGTGCATCCGCCACGAGGTGCGGCAGATGCTCAAGCAGGGCGGCGGCGGCGCGATCGTCAACACCGCGTCGATCAACGGCATCGTCGGCTCGCCGCAGCCCGGCTATGTCGGATCGAAGCATGGCGTGGTCGGGCTCACGCGCTCGGCGGCGCTCGCCTTCGCCAAGGACGGCATCCGCGTCAACGCGGTCTGCCCCGGCGTGGTGCGCACGCCGATGACCGAGAAATTCGACAACAACCCCCAGATCAAGGCCGTGATCGAGCAGATGACCCCGCTCGGTCGCTTCGCACAGCCCGAGGAAATCGCCTCGGCCGTGCTGTTCCTCAGCTCCGAAGCCGCGAGCTTCGTGACGGGTCACCCTCTCGTCGTGGACGGGGGCGCAACCGCGATGTGAGGGCGGGCGGCGCCGTCGGTTCGGGGGAATCGACGGCGCCCCCTTTGTTTTTTACGCTTCCGACAATATCAGCCCGCTCGTCGGCACCCCCGTTCCCGCCGTCACCAGCACATGGCCGGGACCGGCCACCTGGTTGACCGACGTACCGCGCACCTGCCGCACTGCCTCGGCGATCCCGTTCATGCCGTGGATATAGGCCTCGCCCAGCTGCCCGCCATTGGTGTTGACCGGCAGGCGGCCGCCGATTTCGATCCCTTCCCTGGCGATGAAGTGCCGCGCCTGCCCGCGCCCGGCGAAGCCGAACGCCTCGAGTTGCGGCAGCACGAAGGGCGAGAAGTGATCGTACAGGGTCGCGGTCCGGATATCGCCCGGCCCCATCCCCGCCTGCGCGTAGAGCTGCTCGGCGACGAGATCCATTTCCGACAGACGGGCAATGTCCTGTCGATAATAGCTGGTCATCATCTGCTGGTCGTCGGCCGCGCCCTGCGCCGCCGCGCGGATGATCGCCGGGGGCTGCTTCAGCTTCGCAGCACGCGCGGCGCTCGTCACCACGATCGCGACCGCCCCGTCGGACTCCTGGCAGCAGTCGAGCAGGTGCAGCGGCTCGACGATCCAGCGGGAGGCCTGATGATCCTCCAGACTGATCGGCTGCTGGTAGAACCAGGCGGCCGGATTGTTCGCAGCGTGCCGACGGCAGGCGACCGAGACCCGCCCGAAATCCTCCGACGTGGCGCCCGTCTCATACATGTAGCGCTGCGCCGACATCGCCACCCAGGAGGCCGGCGAGATCAGTCCGAACGGGACATAATAGCCATAATGGGCGGACTCGGCATTGGGCACGGGCGGCGGGGTGTAGCCGGTGCCGAAGCGATATTGCGACCGCTCGTTCATCGCGCGGTAGCAAACCACGACCTCGGCCACGCCGGTCGCGACCGCCATCGCGGCCTGCATGATCGGGGCGCAGGCCGCTCCACCGCCATAATGGATGCGGCTGAAGAATTTCAGCTGTCGGCCGCCGATGTTCCGGAAGACCTCGATCTCCGGATTATTGTCCATCGTGTAGGTGCTGAGACCGTCGACCTCGGCGCGGTCGATGCCGGCGTCCTCGAGCGCGCTCAGGATCGCCTCGACCGCCAGCCGCAGTTCGGAGCGGCCGCTGTTCTTGGAGAACTCAGTGGCGCCGATTCCGACGATCGCCGCCTTGCCTGAAAGCGCGCTCATGCTTCGTCTCCCATGTGCAGGGTGACCGTTGCCGAGACATGCTCGCCGATCTGGTTGCGGCCGCTGACCTTCACGTCGACCTCTCGTCCTTCGACCCGCGCGACCTCGCCGGTCATCCGCATGGTGTCGCCGACGAAATTGGGCGCCCCCAGCCTGATCTCGACCGAGGCGATGCGCGCGGACGGCCCGCTCCAGTCGGAGACGTAGCGCTGGACAATACCGTTTGTGGTCAGGATGTTCATGAAGATGTCGGGCACCCCGGTCGCCTGCGCGGCCGCCTTGTCATGATGGACATTCTCATAATCATTGGTTGCGATGGCCCCCGCGACGATCGCCGAAGCGGTGATCGGGATGGCGAGTTCGGGCAGCGCCTGCCCCACGGCGATGGTCGTCATGCGAGTGCCTCCGTCTGGCCCGAAGCCACCGCTGCGCCGATCGCGGCGAGCATCGGCTGCGCGCCGCCCAGCGTCTCGCCGATCGCGACGGCATCGAGGAAATAGCGGTGGATCGAATAGGTCACGTCGGCGCCCATGCCGCCGTGGAGATGCTGCGCGCTGTGGACGACGCGGTGCCCCCCGATCGCCGCCCAATATTTGGCGGTCGCGATGTCCGCTGCCTGCGGGCGGCCCTGATCGATCTGCCAGGCCGCGAGCAGCGCGGTCGACCGCATCGCCTCGACGTCGATGAAAGCGTCGGCGGCGCGCTGCTGCACCGCCTGCATCGAACCGAGCGGTTTGCCGAACTGGATGCGCGCGCTCGAATAGGCAGCGGTGCGCTTGAGCGCCTCGGTAGCGACGCCGACCTGGCGCAGCGACAAGGCGACCTGCGCGCGCTGGACGAGCGCGGTGACGATCGCCCCACCCTCCTCCACGGTCCCGACGATCGCGTTGCCGGACAACGGCGTGCCCGCGAAGCTGACCATCGCCTGCGGCTCGCCATTGGTGGATCGCTGCCCCTCGATCTTGAGCCCCTTCGCGTTCCGCTCGACGAGGAACAGCGCCGGTCCGCTATCGGTTCGCGCGGTGACGAGCAGCGCCTGCGCCTGTTCGCCATAGGGCACCGCGACCTTGACGCCGTCGAGGCGCCAGCCATTGCCATCGGCTGTCGCAGTGACACCCGGCGCGGTCGGATCGACGCCGCCGACCTCGTCGATCGCGACGCTCAGCAGCGCCTCGCCCGACAACAGGCGCGGCAGCCACGCCCATTGGCCGACGGTGCCATGGGCATCGAGCACCCATCCGGCGAGCAGGGTCGGGATCAATGGAATGGGAGCGAGCGTGCGCCCCTGCTCCTCCAGCAGCAGGCCGAGGTCGATCATGCCGAGCCCCATGCCGCCCGCGGCTTCGGACAGGCCGAGCCCGAGCAGCCCGGCGTCCGCGAGCGTCTTCCACAGCTTGTCGTCATAGGGCCGGCCGCTGCCGGCGAAGGCGCGCAGCGCGTCGTCGCCGGTCGCGTCGTCGAGGATGCGGGCCGCCAGATCGCGCAGGGCCATCTGGTCTTCGGAAAGGGTGAAATCCATGATGTCCTCAGGCGAAACGGAAGGCGGGGAGCAGATAGCCGGGTTCGACTTCGACGAAATCGGCGACGACCGGGCGACCTATTGCGATATCCTCGGGGCTGGCGTCGATCATGTTGGCGACCATGCGGACGCCTTCCTCAAGTTCGACGAGGACGATCGGCAAGGGATAGTCGTAACCCGGCAGGCGCGGTTGGTGCATGACCACGAAGCTGTGGATCGTGCCGCGCCCGCTGGCCTCGACGATCTCGAAATCGAGCGAACCCGACACCGGATCCATCGGCCCCGGCGGATGGCGCAGCCGGCCATTGCACGACTGGAAGAGCAATTTGCGCTGCGCGATCCCCTCCCAGAAGAAG
>JAIYAJ010000091.1 GCA_027489105.1 Zymomonas sp.
GACCTCGACGCGCTCGATGCCGGCGGTACCGGCGGCAGCCGCGAGCATCTGCGCAAAGACGGGCGCGCCGATGCGGTGGCGATCGGCGGCGAAGGCGCGGACAGACGTCTCGACGGCATTGCGGACGAGCGAGGGATCGGGGCCGCTGCGGACGTGGACGGTCAGGGTCGGCGCGTAGGGGATGATCGTTGCCGAAGCGACCGAGACGATATCGGTCAGTCCGCTGGCATCATCGGGCTCGAGCGCGTGATAGACCGCCTGGACGATCTCGGCCGGGACGGCGCCGTCGCCGTCGCGGCCAAGCAGGATGACGTCGACGCGGCCGCCCTCGCGCCGGACGAGGCCGACGTCCTTCACCAGAGGGGCTGCCTCGAGCGCGATCGCGACATAGCCGCCGGCGGTGCGGCCGGGCAGGGGGAAGCGCTCGGGCGCCAGCTGGACGCGGCGGCGCAGCTCGGCGTCGCTTTCCATGAGCGCCGGGATGTTGCCCTCCGCCGGGCGGATAACGCGCCGGGCGATGTTCATCCGCGCGGCGATATGATCGAGATCTTCCTCGGCGGCGAAGGCGAGCAGCAGCGCCCGGACGGTGTCGTTGATCTCGGCGGTACCGAGGACGTCGCGATAGGCCAGCTCCTCGAGGAGCTTCATGACCGGGTCGGATTCGAGCAGCGCGTCGTGATCGGGATAGCGCGCGCGGAAGCTGGTCAGGATCTCGGCAAAGCGCGTCTCGAAGTCGAGCGGACGCACTGCGGCCGGCGGCGCGAGGCGCGACAGATCGACGGCGATGGTGCTGGCGGCGAGATCGGACACGATCGACGTTTCGCCGAGGGATGGTCATGACCGCGAGCGGGTCGCGTTGTTGAGACGCACTTCAACAACGCTTGGCGCTCAGCCGTCGAGGGCCTTGATGAGCAGATCGAGCACGGCCTCGTCGTCGCCGTCTGCGAATCCGAGGATCACGCGCTCCGGATAGTCATATTGAGGAGACCGGCCGTCGCGGGCGACGCGATCGCGCAGGCCGAGCTGGTGGACGCGCGCCACCCGGGCGACGGCCGGATTGCGGAATCCGACGGCGGCCTCGTCGGGGGAGGCTTCAGCCTTCAGATTGGCGAAGTTGCGCAGCCTGGCGAACATCTTCCGCGACCGCCGGCGTTCCTTGATCGTGCCGACCCGGCCGCGCCGGCCCTTTTGCGGCTTGCGAGGGACGAAGGCTGTGCCATCGGGCTGAACCTGCCCGCGTATGCGATCGGCATTGGCGCGGCGCAGCTGCTTCGCGATGCGAAGCGCCATCGCGCGGCGCCGGCCGGGCTCGAGCCCGGCGAGCATGTCGCCGATCCATGTCTGCAGTTGATCGAGGTCCTCGAAGTCGGCCATCAGGGATTTTCGTCGTCCTGGCCCGGTACCAGGCGGACGCTGCCGGCGTAGATCGCGGTCAGCGGCGGCCGTCCGAGATCCTCGAGCAGCTCGGGATTGTAGATGTCCTCGGGCGCAGGTTCCTCGACGTGCACCAGCTCGAGCCCGCCGGCCTGGCGCGGGCGGGTGGCAACGTTCTCGCTCAGCTCAAGCTCGGCGACGATATCGACCGCCGTCGCCGACAGCTGGTCGGCATCGAAGCGTATCCCCGCGCGATCGCCGGCGCCCTGCAGAAGGTCGACCTGGTTGCGGCGAGCCCAGAGCAGGATGGCGGCGAAGACGGTGTCGGGATCGCCTGCATAGTCGAGCAGCTCGACGAGAAGCGTGTAGCGATATTCGAAGCCAAGGCCGGGCCCGTCTTTCGACAGGACCCGGCCTTTGCGGACGAACAGGCGCAGATCGTCGGGCTTGTCGCGCAGATCCGGCAGCGCGGCGACGATCGCCTTGCGGAGACTATTGGGCTTGAGCATCGGCGACGCATCCTGGCGGCCGGTGCCAGGCGATCAGGCGCTGCAGCTGGTCGAGCGTGGCGCGATAGGCGAAGGCGAGGCTGGTCAGCGCCGATCGGACGTCGACCGGCAGGACGGCGGCCTGGTCGACCGGGAAGGCAACCGGGGGCTGCGGGCAGAGCAGCAGCTCGGCCGGCGGAGTGGTGTCGACCTGGACGGCGATCGGCGTCAGGGCCGGGCTGGTACCGGCCGAGGCGACCCGGTTACGGCCGCAGCCCGGCAAGGTCGTTAAGGCGAGCGAACCAATCGCCATCAACGCGATCATCCGAACCGATTTTTGCATTGGCTTCCTCCATGCGGCGCGCGGCGGCCGCTGTCCGGTTGGCGGCCGCGACCGCTGTTTCGATGTCGCTCCGGCTGCGCTCGAGCCGGTCGCGCTCGGCCTGCACGAGCAGGGCGTTGCTGTCGGCGATCGCCTTGAGCCGGAAGTCGGCGAGGCCCTTCACGGCATCGCGACAGACGAGGCCGCGATCGCGAGCGCGCGTGCCTTCCGGCACGAAGCTGCTCGATGCTGCCGCGCAGACCATCTCGGCCGAGGCGACGGCCTGGTCGCGATCGGCAATGGCACGCTCGCCACGAACCCAGAGCCAGGCGGCGACCGACGCGACCAGGAGCAGGACGATGAACGGGCCGTGTGGCACGACGAGGCCGAGGGCGCGGCGGATCATGCGACCAGCCCCTGGCGATAGCCGCGCTCGCCGACGATCTTTGTCAGTACCTGCCGGCGAAGCCTGCCCGCGCGATAGGAGACATGGACCCAGCCACTGCCGGGCACGCCCGCCCGCACATTTTCTAGGATCAGCTGGTCGAACTCGCATTCGTCGCGGACGAACTCGGCGACCAGGCGATTTTCGACGCCGGGGACGCGAATGTCGGCAGCCTCGCCAAGCCGGTGCTGGCTTCCGTCGGATGATCCGACGGCGCGGTTGAGCGCGAGGCAGCGATAGCCGCTGTTGAGGCGTGTCGGGCCGAAGCGCTCGCGCACCGGCTCGAAGACACTCTCCGCGAGCAGGCGAGCCGCCGGCAGCAGCTGCTCGGGCATGCTGTTGTCGATGTGGAGCCGCTCGGCGGTCGCGCTCGCGGTGAACTCGGCAAGGGTGAAGTGCGGCGACAGCCGGATGATGGTCGACTGCATCGCTCAGCCCTCCCGATCGCTGCGGCCGCCCAGGCGGCCGACAATGAGGCCGGGGACGCGCGAGCAGGCCTCGGTAATGCTGGCGATGAGCTTGGGCGTCGCCTGATAGGCGGACATGCCAAGCACGAAGCTGATTGCCTGTCCGATCAGCGGGTCGAGCGCCCACCAGGCGACGATGCCGAGCGTGACATAGTAGGAGACGAGGATCCCGACGACGAACTGGATGATCCGGTCGCGGATCGGAATGCCCCGCTGCAGCAGCTGCGAGATCAGCGCGCCAAAGGCCGCCGGCACGAAGGCGGCGAGCAGCTTCAGCAGCGCCGCGACGAAAGCATGATAGATATCTTCGGCCATCAGAGGTCCCACAGCTGGACGAGATCGAGGACAGGCGGGCCGGTTTCGATCGCGGGGAAGGTGACGATGGTGCCTTCGGGCAGTCGGGGACCGAGGGCGGCGAGTTTGCGGTTGGCGTCGAGGACCTGCTCGACGATCGGCGATCCCCGGCCGAGGATCCGCCAGACCATTTCGTCGAGCGTTTCGTCCTGCAGGGCGGCCGCGCTGAAGGCGGCGATCGTCACAGCAGCCTCGCGCGGGTGCGGGTCTTGCCGGCGATATCGCGGATGGCGTGCGCCGCCATGCGTCGCCAGTCGGGTGAAGGGACTTCCTCCACATCGGCGCGATCGCGGCCCTCGCGCGTCGCGCCGATCTCCTGCCGGGTATCGAGCAGGTCGGCGGCGACGGTTGCGGTGACCGCGCGAAGATAGAGATGCTCGAGCCTCAGGGGGCCTGCGATCAGGGTTGGATCGATCGCGGCGTGGGTCGGCCGGCCGCTGTCGAGC
>JAIYAJ010000188.1 GCA_027489105.1 Zymomonas sp.
CATTCCCGCGCTCGTTCCGCTCGCGCTCAAGGGCGTTCGCTATCGGCCTGCACCGGCCGGCGACCTGCTTGCGCGCAACCTGGGCATCTACGGCGTCGGTGGGCTCGTCGCGCCCTTTCTGGGCATCAAGCTGATCGACCTTGCCGTGACCGGCCTCCATCTCGCCTGAGGGACAGACTATGCTCACCGAAATTCGCGGCGCGCTGCGCCCGGCCGTCATCCTGCTGGCGATCCTCGCCCTGCTGACCGGCCTCGTCTTCCCGGCGGTGGTTACCGGGATTGCTCAGGTCACCATGCCGGGCGCTGCCAATGGCAGCCTGATCCGCGAAGGCGACCGGATCATCGGTTCGGAACTGATCGCCCAAGGTTTCGCCGGCCCTGCCTATTTCCACTCGCGCCCCTCGGCAGCGGGGCAGGGCTACGACGCCAGCGCATCGGCCGGTACCAATCTCGCACCGGGCTCCCAGGCCCTGCGCGATGCAATTGCAGCGCGCGTGACCGAAGCGCGCGCTCAGGGACTGACCGGGGATCTTGTTCCTCCTGACCTGGTCACCACCTCCGCCTCGGGGCTGGATCCCGATCTCAGCCCCGAGGCGGCTCTTTCCCAGATCAAGCGGGTTGCCGCCGCGCGTGCGATCGACGAGGGGCGGCTCCGCTCGCTGGTCGCAGAACAGGTCGAGCGTCCTCTGCTCGGGATAATCGGCGAACCGCGCGTCAATGTGCTGCTGCTCAATCGACAGCTGGACCGGATCGCGCCTATCAAACGCTGATGGTCGAGCCCACGCGCCCCTCACCCGAGCTTCTTCTGCGGGCCGCGCGTCGGGAGGCGCGCGGCCGGCTCAAGATATTCCTCGGTGCGGCCCCCGGGGTGGGCAAGACCTTCGAGATGCTGCGCGAAGGCGCGGAGCATTTGCGCAATGGCACCGATGTCGTCGTCGGCATACTCGAAACCCATGGCCGGGCCGAGACGCAGCGCCTCGCTACCGGGCTCGAGATATTGCCTCGGCGGTCGGTGCGGCACGGCGCCCACGAACTGAGCGAGTTCGACCTCGACGCCATGCTCGAGCGTCGACCGCAGGTCGCGCTGATCGACGAACTGGCGCACAGCAACGCGCCGGGCAGCCGGCATCCCAAGCGCTGGCAGGACATAGAGGAGTTGCGCGACGCCGGCATCGACGTGCTGACCACGCTGAACGTTCAGCATGTCGAGAGCCTCAACGATCTCGTCGCCAGCCTCACCCGTGTCCGCGTTCGGGAAACGGTGCCCGACCGCATTCTGGACGATGCCGAACTCGAGATCGTCGACCTGCCGCCCGACGAACTGATCGAACGGCTGAAGGCGGGCAAGGTCTATGTGCCGCAGGAAGCCAGCCGGGCGCTGGCGCATTTCTTTTCCAAGGCGAACCTGTCCGCTCTGCGCGAACTTGCTCTGCGCCGGGCGGCGCAGTCGGTCGACCGGCATCTGCTGGACCATGTCGACAGCGTCGGCGAGGACGGCGTGTGGGGGGCGGGCGAGCGCATCATCGTCGGCATCGGTGACGGACCCGGCGGCGAGACGCTGATCCGCACGGCGAAGCGGCTTGCCGACGCGCTGCACGCATCCTGGACGGTGGTGAGCGTCGAAACGCCGCGCAACGCCCATCTTGGCGCCCCGGCGCGCGATCGCACGGCCGAAGCCCTGAAGCTTGCCGCCACCCTGGGCGCGACCATCGCGACCGTTCCGGCCCGGTCGGTGTTCGAGGGGCTTCGCGACCATGTCCTGCAATCGCGCGCGACCGCCGTGGTCTTGGGCAAGTCGCGGCGCAGCTGGTGGTTCGAGCTTCGCCACGGTTCGGTCGTCGATCGGTTGGTGCGTACCCTCGACGGTGTCGCCGTCCATGTGGTGCCGGTCGCGGAAGGCCCGGCGCGCGAGGGGCCGCTGCGCCTGTTCGGCCGGTCTGCGTTGCGGGGTTCTGCGGTCGGCCTCGTCTTCGTCGCCATGACCACCCTGATCGCGAAGGTCGCCCAACCCTGGGTCGGGCCGCAGTCGATCGATCTGCTCTATCTGCTGCCGGTGATCGCGACCTCCACCTTGCTGGGGCTTCGGCCGTCGCTCGTCGCCAGCGTCGCGGGTGCGCTTGCGTACAACTTCTTCTTCCTGCCACCGCTCTACAATTTCACCATTGCCGACCCGCAAAATGTGGTGACGCTGCTCGTCCTGATGACGGTGGCGGTCGTCGCCAGCCAGCTCGCCGGGCGATTGCGGCGCGAGGCGACGATCGGCGCGCGGACAGCGAGCGAAAATGCCGCGCTGGCGGCCTTCGGTCAGCGGCTCGCGGCGGTATCCGACGAAGCCGGAACAGCCGCAGCAGTCTGCGAAGAGGTCGCCCATTTGCTCGACGTATCGACGGTGCTTCTGGCCAATGATGGCAAGCGTCTAGCGATGATCGGGGCCAATCCCGAGCGGCCGACCTTGGGGCCCATCGACGTTGCCGCTTATGAATGGGCCTATGAACGCGGTGAGGTGGCAGGCCGGGACAGCGGCACGCTCACCGCGAGCGATTGGCAATTCCATCCGCTGAAAACCGCGCTGGGCATCCTCGCCGTTCTCGGCGTCGCGCGGCCGGGCGGGGGCGATCCCATACCGACGGACAAGCGCATCCTGTTCACGACGCTGGTGGGCCAGGCATCGCTCGCCCATGAGCGGCTGACGCTGGAGGCGCAGGCGCGCGAGGTGAACGCGCTCAAACAGCGCGACGATCTGCGTGCGACCCTGTTGTCGTCGCTGGGCCACGACCTGAAGACGCCGCTGACGGCGGTGGTGGCTGCTGCCGACGAACTGGCCGCCGAAAGCGGAGAGACCCCGACCACGATCCTGTTGAAGAGCGAAGCACGGCGGCTTCGCCGGGTGTTCGACGATCTGGTCGAAATGACGCGGATCGAGGCCGGGGCGCTGGTCGTACGGCGGGAGGCGACCGACCTGACCGATGCCGTCGCTGCCGCCGCACAGGATCTGCGCGCCGAATTGTCGCGCCATCGGCTGGTCCTCGACGTTCCGCCGACGCTGCCGTTGGTCGAGGCCGACCCCCGGATGCTGCACCACATCCTGATCAACCTGCTCGGCAATGCAGCGAAATTCGCGCCGCCCGAAACCGCGATCCGCGTGGAGGCGCGCCGTCAGGCCGACGGGCTTACGCTCGCGGTGCAGGACGAGGGGCCGGGATTGCCCGAAGGTCGCGAGCAGCAGTTGTTCGATCGCTTTATCCGCGTCGTCGGCGATGACCGGACGGGTGGCACCGGCCTTGGTCTGGCGATAGTGAAGGGCTTTGCCGATGCCATGGGGCTGGGTGTCGTGGCGCGTAATCGCCGCGAAGGCGGCGCGGCGTTTGAACTGGCCTGGCCGGCATCCGCCGTCAGGCGGCTGGGAAGCGGAGCGGAGCAGGGATGAGCCACGCCATCGTCATCGTCGACGACGAGCCCGCGATCCGGCGCCTCGTCCGCGCCGCGCTCGATCGGGCAGGCTATGCGGCGAGCGAAGCCGCGACCGGCGCCGAGGGGCTGACGGCGGCGCGGCGCGAGGGCTGTGAGCTGGTTCTGCTCGACCTGGGCCTGCCCGACCGGGACGGGCTCGAACTGGTGCCGCTGATGAAGGCGATGGACCGCGCCGTGATCGTGCTCACCGCGCGCGATGCGACGGCCGAGAAGGTGGCAGCGCTCGATCTCGGCGCCGACGATTATGTGGTCAAGCCGTTCGACAGCGAAGAATTGCTGGCGCGCATCCGGGCGGCGCTGCGTCACCGTGCCGGGACTGCGGGAGCATCGGCGGCAGTGGTCGCAGGGGCCGTCTCGATCGATCTCGCCGCGCGGCGGGTGCTGCGCGCGGGCGAGGAGATCAAGCTCACGCGCAAGGAATATGCGGTGCTGGCCGAACTCGCCAAGCATGCCGGTCGGGTGCTGTCGCACAGCCATCTGCTGCGCAGCGTGTGGGGGCCGGC
>JAIYAJ010000173.1 GCA_027489105.1 Zymomonas sp.
AAGGGGACGGGCGACTGACGCTGGACGTGGCATGAGGCAGAGGGGGCGGGGTCAAGGCCCCGCCCTCAAGACATTGATCGGCGGTCGGATCAGTTGCCCTGGGTGCCGCGAACCCGCTGTGCCCCATCGATGCTCATGCGGTCAGCCCGGCGCTGCTCTGCCCATTCGCTGCTGGTCATGCAGACCTTGTTGGCCTTCAGTCGGGAGCCAAGCACCTCGACCGATCGGCAAATCATTCTGTTGGCCTTGGACGATGCAGCGGCATCGTCGGTCTTCGTGGCAGGTGCACTTGCACTTGCACTTGCATTTGCATCGGTCGCGGGGGCCTGCGCAGCCAGTTCAGCTCCGGAAAAAGCCAGCAGCAAGGCAATCATGTGGGATGCGGACATCATGTCCTCCTCGTGGCACCAGGGTGTTGCGGTAAGTCGTCGAACATCTGTTTCATTTAGCAGGCAAATTTGGTGGTTCAAAGGGCGGCTCGCCGCTGTCTGCGCCGATGATCGCGCCGATAGCCCGACGTTCGGTTTCGCTCAGATCGGGATGCCAGATGTCGAAGATCAGCACGATCCTGAGGTGGTCGCTGGGATTGCTCGCCTCATGCTCGATCGTATCGTCGAAGATGAAAGCCTCGCCCTCGCGCCATGGCCGTGTTTCGGCGCCAACGCGAAACCAGCATCCCTCGGGAACGATCAGCGGCAGGTGGCACAGCAGCCTGCTGTTGTTGATGCCGTTATGCGGCGGGATGAGCGTGTGGGGAGCGAGAAGAGAGAACATCGCGGTGGGCGACGAGCCCGGAATGTTCGGCTGTCCGACTTTGTCGAGGATGGCCATCGTGCGTGGGCAGCTGTCCGCGTTACGGGCCACCCGCTTTCCGTTGTGGATCAGATGAATGGCTGTCCAGTCGGGGTTCCGGTTAAGCTCTGCCCATTGTGCGAGCGGCTCATGGTCCGGATATTGGAGATAGGGGACAAGCTCTGCCCGGCTCGATCGCAGCAGCGCTTCGACTTCCATGCGGATCTCTGACGTGGCCGCTTCGAGGTCGGCGAGCCATGGAAAACGGTGTCTGGGGTGAAATTCGCGTTCGGACAGTCCCGGATAATGATATTGAAAGGGCTCCGATCGATAGATTTTGGTTTTCCGCAGAATATTGTCGCGGAAGCGGTCGAGTTTGGCCCGATCATCCGGGGCCGCGCCGCCGGAAGCGGTTCGGGCGGCATCGTCCATCGCCTTCGCGCGCTGCTCGACCCACTGATCGCGAAAGCTCTCGCCTGCGGCGATCGTCCTTGCGACCATCGGTGGCAGGTCGCCCTCCGGCTTCTGCGCCAGCGCATGGTCCCAGGCACGGCCTGCCTCCGGGTCACCGATGCGCTCGAGCAGACTGGCGCGCATTGCCAGCGCGGTGAAGTCCAGCGGGGCTGTCGCGAGCGCCCGATGAACCGCATCCAGCGCGCGACGCGGCTGTTTCAAGGCACGCCGAAGCCCGGCGAGGCGCAGCCATATCGACGAAGGCGCGTCGCCGCCGGCCAATATCTCCTCAAGCAACGCGGCTGCGCGGGCGATCTCGCCCCGCCGCACCAACTCGTCTGCTTCGGCAAGCCGGACGGGATCAGGCTCCGCCGTCATGCGTCTGCGACAGGCCAGCCGGGGATGCGCGCGTCGTCCAGCGAATAACCGAACTGGTCGATCCATGGCGAAAGCGCCTTCAGCGCGGGGCTTAGGTAGGGTGTGTAGCGGGCCCAGCGGCCGGACGACCGCGAGTAAATCGGTTCGACAACCTGGGCATAGCTGGCAGTGCGCACAGCACCCCGCCGCCGCGCGGCATCCTGATGGTCGACGCCCTGGTCTGGCCAGGCCAGGTCAAGCCAGTCGAACAGGGGCTTCAGCTCTCGGGCGGAATCGATCACCAGCCTCTCGTAAACCACCTCGTGGACAGGGATGTCCAGCAAGGCGCGGGCCTTTTCCCAATGCCGGAACGTCAGCTCATACAAAGCCGCAGCGTCCTCAAGGTCGAGAAAATTGGCCATCGCGTTGTTGATGCGGAAATTGGTGATGTAGCAGCTCAGCAGCACGTCGGCCGGGTGGCGCAATGCCAGAATGAAGCGCGCATCCGGAAAGAGCCGGCGCGCAACGGCGACCTTGTTGAGGTGCATCGGGTGCTTATCGATCACCAGCCGCTGGCCGATCGGCCCCGACATGGCCTCGATCCGAGCGAAATAGGCGTCGCGTGCGGCCTCGATAGACTGGGCTTCGGCCGCAGGAAGCGCCGCTATGCCGCCCAGAGACTGCTCGGCCTCGACGAGGAAAGGCTGCTCCTCGAGCACGAGCACCGAGGGATCGCTCATCAGCATCGTGTCCAGCAGCGTCGTACCGGAACGCGGAAATCCTACGAGGAACACAGGGCTCCGTCGCTGGTCCGGCGACGGTCCCTCGCTCCAGCCGTCGATCCACTCGCGAGAGAGCAGCTCTTCTGCCTGACAAATGGATTCGCGATACTCTCGGGCGCGCTCGCGAGGCCGGGTGGGATCCGCCTGCCAGTGCCGGTTCATCTCGCTGAAGGTCGCGAAGGCCTCGTCATATCTGCCAAGGCGGTCGAGTACGGTGCCGCGCAGATGGAGAAGGCGTCCGGAAACGATCGCCTCGCCGGCCTTTTCAAGGGCGAGGCGCGCCTCCTCGAACTGGCCCGCGCGTTTGAAGCGTAATGCCTCGATAAAGGAAAGGCTTTGCTCGTCGGCCTTTCCGGCCAGCGCGCGATCATGGAGCGAGTCCAGCTCCTTCTCCCGATTTACCCGTTCGTAGAGCGAGGCGAGCCCGACAAATGCGGGGCCGAAGTCCGGCGCTACGCTGAGGGCCGCCTCATACCCCTCCTCGGCGATCTCATATTGATTGTGGCGTGCGGCTTCCTGGGCATGATCGGTGAGGATCTTGGCGTCATGGGGCGCCAGTTTGGCAGCTTCCGAGAGCCTGACATAAGCCTGCTCCTCCAGCCCTGCCTCACGATAGAGATTATAGAGCGCGAGGACGGGCCGGACATCGTCAGGATATTGGTCGACCGCACTTTTGAAGACGGCTTCGGCTTCGTCACCGAGGCGGGCCTCGATCAGCGTGTTGCCCAGGTTGAGCAGGATCGGCGCGGAGTCGGGGGCGAGGTCGCGCGCCGTGCGGAGCGCATCGAGCGCTTCGTCGCGGCGCCCCAGGGCATTGAGGGCGTTGCCCAGATTATTCCATGCGCCCCAGTCGTCCGCGACGCGCTCGACAATCAGGCGATAGCAGGCGACGGCCTCTTCGAATGCGCCCGCTTCCTGGTGAAGATAGCCGGCAAGCCTTGCGAGCCGGAGGCTGCCGTCGGCGACCATATTGGCAGTGTCGCAGAGCGTCAGAACCTCTTCCGCCCGTCCAATTCGAAACAGAGATTCTGCGAGATTGGCGCGTACCACGGAGTCGCCGGGCTTGGCGCGAAGCGCCACGCGCAGATAGTCGACGGCCGAGTCAAAGCGGCCCCGGTGATGCTCGACCGCACCGGCCAAGGCAGCCAGGACGGGATCGGGCCGAACCTTCCACGCTTCGGCAGCAACTGCAGCAGCTTCATCGAGCCGATTGGCGCGGGCCAGGCCGACGATCTGGTTCAGCACAGGTGATGCGGTGGTGTCGGACATGCGTGATATTTCTCACCGGATGGATTGCTGCGGGGCGAGCAAGGAGAGGTCCGGCCAGCGTATCTCCCATCTCCCCCAAAGAAAAGGACGGCGGTTTCGGGAGAAACCGCCGTCCAGATCAGCCGTTGATGGCCAGAGTTAGAAGTTCAGCGTGATGCCGGTGTAGATGTAACGGCCGAGCGCATCGTAGGTGCCCGGATAGGTGTTGCCGTTACAGGTCGTCGCCGCGCAGCCGCTGGCTCCGAAGTTGCCGCTTCCCGAACCAACCAGCGGAGGCTGACGGTCCATGATGTTGTTGGCACCAACGCGCCACGTCATGCGGTCGTCCAGATCCACCGTGAAGGCCAGATCGAAGTAGCTCTGCGCCTTGATCTTGGCGTCGAAGTCATAGAACGGACCAGCGAGCGACGCGCTCGGGCTCTGGAACTCGATCTTGACCGACGAGAGGTAACGCCATGCCAGCGACAGGCCGATACCATTCTCCATCTGATAGGTCGCACGCGCACGATGGCGCCACTTCGGCAGCGGGTTTCCGCAGGTCTGGCCGAAATAGCCCCTACAATCGTACAGTTCGGTCAGGCCGTTATCGACGACATAGCTGTCGAGCAGCGTACCGGCGATGTTGAACGACAGGCGACCGGGGCCGATGTTGCGGGCATAGCTGCCGTTGACTTCGTAACCCTTGGTCTGGATGCCGCCCACGTTCGTGGGAATGTTGCGGACAAAACCATCCGGGGTCAGCCACAGAGAGCCTGCCGGGTTACGATTGACCAGTGCGCAAGCTTCCAGGTTCTGGTCGTTCACGCACGATGCCTGGATCGCATCCGAACCGAAGCCCTGGATGAAGTCCTTCACCTTGATGTCGAAATAGTCTACGCTGAGCGAGAAGCCCGGCAGGAAGGTGGGCTGGAACAGCACACCAACGGTCTTGGTGGTCGACTTTTCCGGGTTCAGGTTCGGGTTGCCGCCGATCAGGCCGTTATACTGCTGAGCAGGATTGGCCGTGACCGTCTGACCGATGCGAAGGCCCTGGGCAAGACAGCCGACGTCGGCCGCCGTGATCGCACGGCCGGCGCACAGATCGCTGGTTGCATCGAGTCCGACGATCTGCGGGGCAAACAGCTCCTGGATGTTCGGAACGCGCGCCGCCTTTGCGAAGGTGCCGCGGATTTTGATGTCCCGGACCGGAGCGAAAGCTGCCTCGAGCTTGTAGGTGTCGGTCTTGAAGCTGCGGCCATTCGAGGTCTTGTACTTCGAATAGCGATAGGCGCCGTTGAAGCTCAGCTCGTAGATGAAGCTGTCCTGGATCACCGGAATGTTGACCTCGCCGAACAGTTCGCGGACGTTGTACGAGCCCGAGACCGGCGGCGTAGCCGCGCCCTGGCCGGACAGATCGCCGGTCGCGAACGCGTTGTCCGACTGCAGATCCAAGGCGTCCTTGCGATACTCGGCGCCGATGGCGATGTTCACGCCGTCGTTCGCCCAAGGCGTCTTGAGGCCATATTCGCCGAGCAGACCCGTCAGCTGGCCGCTGAGGACCTGCTGCGAGGTGTAGCCCTTGAGGAAGCCCGTGCTGCTCAGATAGTTGACGGCTGCCTGCGAAACATTGCCGCTGAAGATGTCGTAAGGAACGCAGTTCGGATCGGCACCCGTCAGGACCGAGCGGCAGACGACGGTGCCGTTGGGGCCGGCAACGGCGTCGAGTGCATTGCCCAGACGACGGATCGAGAACTCGTTGCTGTAGACCTGCGAATAGTTGGTACGGCCATACTGGTAATAAGCGTCGTACGACCATGCCGGGCTGAGATCGCCGCGCGTACCGAGCACCGTGCGGAACGCCGTGTGCTGCAGGTCGTTGATGCGGGGACCGCCTTCGACGTTGCGGCGCAGCAGCTGCATGAAGCCCCTGTTGTAGGTCGCGCCGGTAATGGGATCGGTGTAAGCGATCGGGCCGGGCGCTGCCGTGCCGAAAATGCCCTGATACAGGCCGGTTGCGAGCGGGAAGCTGCCGATCTGGCCGACGATCAGATTGTTCGGCGCGCAGAGCTGGCCACGCTGGTTGGCCGACAGCAGCGGGTTGTCGCAGTTGATCGTGAGCGTGTTGCCGAAGTTGCCCGACGGCGCGATCTGCGCCACGGTGCGGTCATCCATGAACATGAATTCCATGTACGGATGGATGGCTTCGCTGATCTCATAATCCGCGAACACGCCGGCGGTGTAACGCTCGTCGGGGCGCTGGAAGTGGTTGGTCGGCGCGAAGTTGAACCGATCGACCACGCCCTGCCGCAGCACGCCCGGGCCGAAGGTGCCCACGGTCGAGGACGAGGTGTCGTTGGTGTAGAAGATCGCCGTACCGGTGCGATTGGTAA
This sequence comes from Zymomonas sp., assembly GCA_027489105.1. Next base: position 6,023 of record JAIYAJ010000173.1, read on the forward strand.
GCGAGCCGCCGCACTGGAGCGGCGCAGACGGGGTGAAGCCGCCCGCGAGGCTGTCGTTTTCCTGGATGGTGCAGGCGCTGTAGTCACGACGCGACTGCAGGATGGGACGGGTCTTGCGATAGCCGAAATAGGCGGTTGCGCGGCCACGGCCTTCGTCGAAGTTCAGACCGAACGAGATCGTCGCATCGAAGTTGCCGCCGTCGACGACATTGCCCTTCGGATAGTCGAAGCCGGCGAAGCCTGCGTTCTGGCGGGCGTTCAGCAGCGGCGGGGTGACCTTGTTGCGGTTCTTGTGCTGGTTGACGCCGTAATTGGTGTCGATCCGGAAACCTTCGAAGTCGGTGTCCATCACGAAGTTGACGACACCGGCGACGGCGTCGGCACCGTAGGTGGCGGAGGCGCCGCCCGTGAGGACGTCGACGCGCTTCACGAGCGCCGCGGGAATGAAGTTCAAGTCGGCGGCCGAGCTGGTCGTATTCGGATCGCCCGTCATCAGGCGGCGGCCGTTGATCAGCACGAGGGTGCGCGACGAGCCGAGGCCGCGAAGGTCGACCGTAGCGGTACCCGTCGCGCCATTGGCGAGCGTGTTGGTCTGGCTCGCGACAACCTGCGGCAGCGAATTCAGAAGGTCTTCGGTACGGGTGGTACCGCTGAGCCTGATTTCGGTGGCATCCACCGCCGTCACCGGCGACGCGGCCGTCAGATTGGGGTTTGCGATACGGCTGCCCGTCACGACGATGACGGACGAATCCTCAGCCTCGGCAGCCGCTTCCGGGGTCGCCTGGGCGAATGCCGGCGCAGCGAGCGCGATGCTCAGTGCAAACGAAGCTGCGCTGCAGCTCAGCCCGAAACGGCTGACCTTGTTGATATTAGTGGTCACTTTCCAGTCCCTTTTCTGGAGTGAGCGGGCCGAATCGTCGGCCCGAGCTCAACCCTCACGAAAAAGCGCAGGCGCTGGCACACCATACACAGCTCGTTCGGGTATCTCGCTGATGTGCAAGAAATCTGATCAAGCTGTAAAGCGGAGGTTAATCCGGAGAGGCATGTTGGGCCGCTGTTGTCGTATTTATGCAACAGTGGCGAAACGGCATTGCGTCGATCTGGTGCAACATGGTTATATTGTTTCAAAGGCAGGAGGATTAGGATGAAAAAGGGGCATTTTTCGGCGCTTCTCGGGCTATCTGCGCTGGCTGTCGCGACCGCCGTGCCCGCAGCGGAGAAGATCCGTGATCGCCCCGAACTTTTCCGCAATCTGATCGACTGTCGCGGGATTGCCGACAACGTCCAGCGGCTCGCCTGCTATGACCGGTCGGTCGGCGCGATGGAGGAGGCCGAGAAGAAGAAGGATCTGGTCGTCGTCGACCGCAAGGAGATCCGCGAGACCAAGAAATCGCTGTTCGGCTTCACCTTGCCCAAGCTGTCGCTGTTCAGCAGTGGGAACGAGAAGGAAGATGCGGCCGATGAGGTGCAGGAAATCGAAAGCACCGTCGTTGGCGCCCGCATGACCAGGGCGGGAGACTGGACGCTCAACCTCGCGAATGACGCAGGCACATGGAACACCATGGGCGTCCTCAAAGCGCCCCCGCAGACAGGGGACAAGGTCAAGATACGCAAGGCGTCGCTGGGCAGCTATCTCGGCTCGGTCGGCATCAGTCGGGGTGTCCGTTTCCGCCGCGTCGAATAGGCGCGCTTCTCGAAAGCCGGCCCCCGCCTTCAGGGCATCGGGCCGGCCACCGGCGCGGGATCGACCCGGGCATCGCGCCATTTGAGCGACCAGTGCAGGTGCGGGCCCGTGGCCCGTCCGGTCATCCCGATCGCGCCCAGCGTCTGGCCTTGGCGGATGGTCTGTCCAACCGCGACGTCGATGCGCGACAGATGCAGGAAAGCGGAGTTCAGCCCCATGCCATGGTCGATCATCAGCAGATTGCCTTCGAGCGAGAAGGGTGCTGCCGCCGCGAGCACCACCACCCCATCGGCGGGCGCCACGATCGGCGTACCGGTCGGCCGGGCGACGTCGACCCCGGAATGGAAACTGCCCGGTTCGCCGGCATAGATGCGCTGCGAACCGAACAGTCCGCTGATCCGGCCCGTCACCGGCCAGATGAAGCGTTGTCGCCAACCGCCGATATCATGGGTCTGCGCGCGCGCGGCGGCGATCTGCTCCAGCTCGACCTTGCGGCGGGCGAGGAATTCGGGGGTCGGCGTCGTGCCCTTGGGCAGGGTCGGCAGGGACTCGATCTGCCAGCCATGCGGCGCCACGGCGAGGCGCCGCCGCCAGATGGTGCCATCGGCCATCACGGCTTCGAGCGCGGCTTCGGCTTTGCCATCGCGATCGAAGCCGATCAGGAAGCGTCCGTCGGCGGCAACAGCGACAGCTTTGCCATCGAGGCTCAACGTCGCGGTGCCCGGCGGGAGTTGACCGAACGCCAGACTGCCTTGCTCGATGCGGCCCGACAGGCCGAAATCGGCATTGTCGACGATGCGGGCCGGGGGGACGGGCACGGCGGAAGGCACCGGTGCCGATGGCGGGACGAGCGACGGCGCGCAGCCCGCAACGAACAGGAGCGACGGCAGGGCGGCGAGCGCGAGCCGCGCTGGGTTCAAGCCTGCAGCTCCGCCTGGGTCGCCTCGACCGCGCTGGCATAAGGCTGCTGGCGCGCCACGCTCCAGTATCGCAACTCGTCGAGCGGGATCGCGACGCCCGACACGGCACAGACGACATGGTCGCCGCCGGTGAGAACGCGGAAGCCGTTGGCGAGATAATGGAGCCGGGCCTCGCGGCCCGCATTCATCAGCATGGGTCAATCCTCCGGGAGGTCATATGGCCGCGATGGGCCGGGACTAAAAGAGCTTTTGCTGGCGCGGAGCGTCTTCCGCCACCGTCCGGGCGCGGGCTGGCGGCCTAGGCGGCGGGCGATCCTCCTCACCGTCGACGCGCGCCTCGACCGAGCCGTCGGCGAAATGCAGCGTCAGCAAGCCTGCCTCACGGGCTGCCGCTGTCGAAGTCAGCACGCCGCCGCCCCGGCGCTCGACCCGGACATAGCCGCGCTGCAGCGGCCGGTCGGGGTGCAGCTGTTCGGCGAGGCGCCACAGCTGGTCGAGTGCCGCGCGATTCTGATCGATCTTGGCGCGGATCGGTCGGTCAGTGAGGCGGACCGAAGCGAGCCGCTCGGTCGCGCGCTCATATTTGCGGTCGAGCAGCGAAGGACGCAATGCCCCGGCGGCATGGGCGAGGTCGCTGCGCGCGTGGGCGAGACGCTGGCCGAGCGCGCGGGGCAGACGATCGGCGACATCGTCGAGGCGTTGCTGCTGCCCGGCGAACAGCCCGTCGAGCGAAGGAAAGCGGTCGACCACGGCCTCGAACCGTTCGTCGGCCCGCTCGCGATAGCGCCGCGCCAACCGCTCGGCGCGCGCGCCGAGTTCGCGCACATGATGGGCAAGATCGGCGCGCACCGGCACCGCCATTTCGGCCGCCGCGGTCGGGGTCGGCGCGCGGCGATCGGCGGCGAAGTCGGCAAGGGTCGTATCGGTTTCATGTCCGACCGCCGAGATGACGGGGATTGGCGATTCGGCGATCGCGCGGACGACCTCCTCCTCGTTGAAGGCCCAGAGATCCTCGATCGAGCCGCCGCCACGGCCGACAATCAGCAGGTCGGGGCGGGGCACCGGGCCATCGGGCGCAAGCGCGCCGAAACCGCGCACGGCCCGCGCGATCTGGGGTGCTGCCGCATCGCCCTGCACCGCGACCGGCCACAGGATCACATGGCTCGGGCAGCGGTCGGCGAGGCGGTGAAGAATGTCGCGAATGACGGCTCCGGTCGGCGACGTCACCACGCCGATCACGCGCGGCATGAAGGGCAGGGGCCGCTTGCGCTCCTCGTCGAACAGGCCTTCCGCCGCAAGTTGCCGCCGGCGCTGGTCGAGCAGCGCCATCAGCGCGCCCTGGCCCGCCAGTTCCATGCGGTCGATCACGATCTGATATTTGGACCGGCCGGGGAAGGTGGTGAGCTTGCCGGTCGCGATCACCTCGATCCCGTCCTCGGGGCGGAAGCGCAGCGTGGCGGCCTGCCCCTTCCAGACCACCCCATCGATGCAGGCGCGCTCGTCCTTCAGGCTCAGATAGCAATGGCCAGAACTATGCCGCTTGAAGCCGGAGATTTCGCCTCGCACCCGCACGAAGCCGAAGGCATCCTCGACCGTCCGCTTCAGCGCGCCGGATAATTCCGACACCGACAGCGCGGGTGCGTTGTCGCCCGGCTGCTCCTCGGCTAACAGGCGGGGCCTGTCGCTTGGGGGCACGCCTGGGAGAAACTCGTTCATGATCGTCCTGCTGTTGGGATCGGGGGGCCGCGAACATGCGCTGGCCTGGAAGCTCGCGCAATCGGACCGGCTCACCAAATTGTTCGCCGCGCCGGGCAATCCCGGCATAGCCCAACTTGCCGAATGCGTCGATCTCGATCCGACGCACCCGGAGTCCGTGCTGGCCTTCGCGCGGGAGGAGAATGTCGGCCTGGTGGTGATCGGGCCCGAGGCGCCGCTGGTCGCCGGCCTGGGCGATCTTCTGCGCGCGAATGGCATCCTGACCTTCGGCCCCAACCGCGAGGCGGCGCAGCTCGAGGGCTCCAAGGGCTTCACCAAGGACCTCTGCCGCCGCGAGAATATTCCGACGGCGGCCTATGGTCGCTTCTCCGATGCGTCCTCGGCCAAGGCGGCGCTCGACAGCTTCGGCATTCCGGTCGTGATCAAGGCCGATGGGCTGGCGGCCGGCAAGGGCGTCGTCATCGCCGAGAGCCGCGCCGAGGCCGGGAATGCGATCGACGACATGTTCGGCGGCAGCTTCGGCAGCGCCGGTGCCGAGGTGGTGGTCGAGGAGTTTCTGACCGGCGAGGAAGCGAGCTTCTTCGCGCTGACCGATGGGACCACCGTCGTCCCCTTCGGCTCGGCGCAGGACCATAAGCGCGTCGGCGACGGCGACACCGGGCCGAACACTGGCGGCATGGGCGCCTATAGCCCGGCGCCGGTGCTGACCCCCGAGCTGGAAGCGCGGACCATGCGCGAGATCGTCGAGCCGACGGTCCGCGCAATGGCGGCGGCCGGCATTCCCTATTCGGGCGTGCTCTATGCCGGGCTGATGCTGACCGCCGAAGGCCCCAAGCTGATCGAATATAATGCCCGCTTCGGCGACCCGGAATGTCAGGTGCTGATGCTGCGCCTTGAGGATGATCTCGTGACGCTGATGCTCGCGGTCGCCGAGGGCCGCCTGCACGAAATCGCGCGTCCCAGCCTGTCGCCGAACAGCGCGCTGACGGTGGTTATGGCCGCCAAAGGCTATCCCGGCACGCCGGCGAAGGGCGGGCCGATCCGCAATGTCGAGGCGGCCGAGGCGAAGGGCACCAAGATCTTCCATGCCGGCACCGCGATCAAGGACGGCGAACTGGTCGCCAATGGCGGACGTGTG
>JAIYAJ010000389.1 GCA_027489105.1 Zymomonas sp.
GACAGGCCGACCTCGAAGCCGTCAGGCTTCACGCGGAGCTCCCAGAAGCGATTCTGGATGACGATCGTCATCTCGTCGGGAAAGCGCTCGACCAGATGACGGGGAATGTCGACGCCCGCGCCCTGAGTCTTGAAGGTGATGTAGAAATGATGCTCGCCCGGCAGCCCGCCGGCCGCCTCGACCTCGCCCAGCACGCGTCCGACGACGGCGCGAAGCGCCTCCTGGACGATCTCGTCATATGGAATCAGGCTGTCGGGCGCTTGGTCGCTCATGGCGCTTTGGTGGACGTGCGAAAGCGCCGGGTCAAGTCGTGCGTTGCAGCGCGGCGCAACCTCGCTATAGCGGCGCGCATTGCTGTGGAACTTTTGCCACAGAGCAGAGGGATGGGCCATGCGGACCGCATCGATCGTGCGAAAGACCAGCGAAACCGACATTTCGGTCGAGCTGAACCTGGACGGGACCGGCAGCTATGACGTGTCGACCGGCATCGGTTTTTTCGATCACATGCTCGAACAGCTGTCGCGCCATTCGCTGATCGACCTCAAGGTCCGGATCGCCGGCGACCTGCACATAGACCAGCATCACACGACCGAGGATTGCGGCATCGCGATCGGCGAGGCGCTCGCCAAGGCGCTCGGCGACAAGAAGGGGATCACCCGCTACGGCCATGCCTATGCGCCGATGGACGAGACGCTGACCCGCGTTGCGCTCGACATTTCCGGGCGCCCCTATCTGGTGTGGAAGGTCGCACTGGCGGGGCCGCGCCTCGGCGAGTGGGACACCGAGCTGATCGAGCACTGGTTCCACAGCTTTTCGCAGGCGGCGGGTCTGACGCTGCATGTCGAGACGCTCTATGGCAGCAACCAGCATCATATCGTCGAGAGCTGCTACAAGGGCCTGGCGCGCGCGTTGCGTACCGCCGTCGAGATCGATCCGCGCAAGGCCGATGCCATCCCGTCGACCAAGGGGATGCTCTGAGGTGCCGGAGACGATCGCGCTGATCGACTATGGCGCCGGCAATCTCCGTTCGGTCGACAATGCGCTGAAGGCCGCCGGCGGAAGCCCGACCGTGACCGCCGACCCGGAGGTTGTCGCCAAGGCCGACCGGATCGTGCTGCCGGGCGTCGGCGCCTTCGCGGCGTGCATGGCGGGCCTTTCGGCGGTTCCCGGCCTGATCGAGGCGATGGAGCAGGCGGTGCGGGGGCGGGGCGTGCCTTTTCTGGGCGTGTGCGTCGGCATGCAGCTGCTCGCCGATGCAGGGCATGAACATGGTCGGACGCCGGGGCTCGGCTGGATCGGCGGCGATGTGCGCCTGCTGACCCCGGGGCCAGCTCATAAGGTGCCCCATATGGGCTGGAATGACGTGCTTCCGACCGGCGATCACCCGCTGATCCAGCGCGGCGAAGCCTATTATCTGCACAGCTATGCATTCGACGTCGCCGATCCGGCGGCGCGGCTGGCGACGACCGATCATGGCGGCGCGGTCACCGGCGCGGTCGGGCGGGCGAACATCGTCGGGGTCCAGTTCCATCCGGAGAAGAGCCAGGCTTATGGCCTGTCCTTCCTCGAGCGCTTCCTCGCATGGAAGCCATGACGCAGCGATCACCATTCCTCCCCGGCACGGGGAGGGGGACCATCCGCAGGATGGTGGAGGGGAGAGGCGGCGTAGACCCCTCCACCATGCTTTGCATGGTCCCCCTCCCCTTCAGGGAGGATTGAAGAATATGAGCATCATCGTCTTTCCCGCCATCGATCTGAAGGGCGGCCAGGTCGTCCGTCTGGCCGAAGGGGACATGGACCGGGCCACCATCTATGGCGACGACCCCGCCGCCCAGGCGCGCAGCTTCGCCGAGGCCGGGGCCGAATGGCTTCACGTCGTTGATCTCGACGGTGCCTTTGCCGGCCGCGCGGTCAATGCCGAGGCGGTCGAGGCGATCATCCGCGCCTTTCCGGGCAAGGTCGAACTCGGCGGGGGCATTCGCGACCGCGCCGGGATCGACCGCTGGCTGGAGCTGGGCGTCGAACGCGTCATCATCGGCACGGCGGCGCTGCAGAATCCCGATCTGGTGCGCGAGGCGGCGAAGGCGCTGCCGGGCCGGATCGTGGTCGGCGTCGATGCGCGCGACGGCTTCGTCGCGACCCATGGCTGGGCCGAAGTGTCGACCGTCAGCATCACCGACCTGGCCGACCGCTTCGCCGATGCCGGGGTCGCCTCGCTGCTGTTCACCGACGTCGGCCGCGACGGCCTGCTCAAGGGCTGCAATGTCGAGGCGACCGTGGCGCTGGCGCGCCATGCCAGCATCCCGGTCATCGCCAGCGGCGGCGTCGCGAGCATCGCCGACATCGAGGCGCTGGTGCCCCACGCCGCCGACGGTATCGAAGGCGTGATCTCCGGCCGTGCGCTCTACGATGGCCGGCTCGACCTCGGCGAGGCGCTGCGGGTGGCGCGCGGATGAGCGTTCGCGTCCGCGTCATCCCCTGCCTCGACGTGGCCGGCGGGCGCGTCGTGAAGGGCGTCAATTTCGTCGACCTCGCCGATGCTGGCGATCCGGTCGAACAGGCGCGCGTCTATGATGCGGCCGGCGCGGACGAGCTCTGCTTCCTCGACATCACCGCCAGCCATGAAGGGCGCGGCACGATCCTCGACGTCGTCGCGCGCACCGCGGCGGTCTGCTTCATGCCGCTGACCGTCGGCGGCGGGGTGCGCAGCGCCGACGATGCCCGCGCGCTTCTGCTGGCCGGCGCCGACAAGGTCGCGGTCAATTCGGCGGCGGTCGCCCGGCCCGAGCTGTGCGCCGACATGGCCGAGCGCTTCGGCGCGCAATGCGTGGTCGGCGCGGTCGATGCCCGCAATGTCGGCCCCGGCAAATGGGAAATCTACACCCATGGCGGGCGCAAGCCGACCGGCATCGATGCGGTCGAACATGCCAGGCGCCTCGCCTCGCTGGGCGCGGGCGAGATATTGCTCACCTCGATGGACCGCGACGGCACCCGCGATGGCTATGACCTCGCGCTGACCCGTGCGATTGCCGATTCGGTGCCGGTGCCGGTGATCGCCAGCGGCGGCGTCGGCAATCTCGACCATCTGGTCGAAGGCGTTACGAAGGGGGGCGCCAGCGCGGTGCTCGCCGCCTCGATCTTCCACTTCGGCCAGCACAGCGTCGCCGAAGCGCACGCCGCCTTGCGCGCGGCGGGGCTTCCCGTCCGCGCCTGAGGCGTGAAGCGGCGGCCGGTCGACACCGGCCGCGCGGCTCACTTCATCAGGACGAGTTCCTCGGCCATCGACGGGTGCAGCGCGACGGTCTGGTCGAACTGCGCCTTGGTCAGGCCCGCGCGCACGGCGATCGCCGCCGCCTGCAGGATTTCGGGCGCATCGGGGCTGATCATGTGGACGCCGAGCACCACGTCGGTTTCCGGGTGCACGACCAGCTTGTACAGCGACCGCTCGTTGCGACCGGCCAGCACGTTGCGCATCGGCCGGAAGTCCGAGGTGAAGATCTTGACCGTGCCGTGCTGCTCGCGCGCCTGCCGCTCGGTCAGGCCCACGCCAGCCATGGGCGGGCTGCTGAACACCGCATTGGGGATCATCTGATAATCGACGCGGTGCGGCTTGCCGCCGAACAGCGTGTCGGCAAAGGCCTGCCCCTCGCGGATCGCCACGGGGGTCAGCTGTACCCGGTCGGTCACGTCGCCGACCGCATAGATGGACGGCACGGTCGAACGATTATCCTCGTCGACGACGATCGCGCCCTTCTCGTTCAGCTCGACGCCGGCCGCCTCCAGGCCCAGCCCGTCGGTTTTCGGCTTGCGGCCGATCGCGAACAGCAGCAGGTCGGTGACGCAGCGCTCATGGTCCTTGAAATGGACGCAGAGCGACCCGTCCTCGGCCTTTTCGACCTTCTCGAAGGCGGCGTTGAAAACGAACTCGATGCCCTTCTGGGTCGAGATCTGGAGCAGCCGGTCGCGGATCTGCTCGTCATAGCCGCGCAAGATCTGGTCGGAGCGGTTGACGACGGTCACCTTGCTGCCGAGGCCGTGGAAGATGCCGGCGAACTCATTGGCGATATAGCCGGCACCCGCGATGACGACGCGCTTCGGCAGTTCGTCGATGTAGAACACCTCGTTCGAGGTGATGCCATGCTCGGCGCCGGGCACGTCGGGGACGACCGGCCAGGCGCCGGTCGCGATCAGGATGATCTTCGCGCTGATCCTGCGCCCGCTCGCCAGCGTGACTTCGTTCGGGCCGCTGACGGTTGCGCGCTCGCGGAACAGCTCGACCTTGTTGTTGTCGAGCGTGTTCTCGTAAAGCCCCTCGAGGCGGTCGACGTCGGCGTTGATATTGTCGCGCAGCGTCTTCCAGTCGAAGCGCGTCTCGCCCAGTTCCCAGCCGAAGCGCGCGGCATCATGCAGGTCCTCCGCATAATGCGCGCCATAGACCAGCATCTTCTTGGGCACGCAGCCGCGGATCACGCAGGTCCCGCCGACGCGATGCTCCTCGGCCACCGCCACGCGAGCGCCATGCGCCGCCGCGACGCGCGAAGCCCGCACCCCGCCGGAGCCGGCACCGATCACGAACAGGTCATAGTCGAACTCGGCCATCGGCCAGGGATCCTTTCGAATGAGATGCCGCCGATATGGCGATGGCCGGTCGATCGCGCAAACCGATCATGCTGATGACAGTGATCGACCGGCTGATCCGCGCGACGCGGGCCCTCAGCCGAGCGCGCGGGCGATCAGGGCGCGGGTCGACGGATCGAAATTTGCCGTTCCCTCACTCTCGATCGACTTCGCGATCTCCTTGCCCAGCTCGACCCCGAACTGGTCGAACGGGTTGATCCCCAGCAGCACGGCGTTGGCGAAGGTGCGCTGTTCGTAAAAGGCGAGCAGCGCACCGAGACGCGCCGGATCGACGCGGTCGAGCAGGATCGTGCTTGAAGGACGATCGCCGGAATAGGCGCGCGCCGGGTCGGCATCATTGGCGCGCCCGGCCATCAGCGCCGCGCCCTGGGCGAAGCAGTTGACCAGGAGGGTGCGGTGATGTGCCTCATCGAGCGGGTGATCGGGCTCGATCGCTGCGACGAACTCGACGGGGACGAGTCGCGTGCCCTGATGGAGCAGCTGGAACACCGCGTGCTGCGCGTCGGTGCCGACCCCGCCCCAGGTGATCGCGGCGGTGGGTTGGTCGACGGGCGACCCGTCGGCCTTCACGCTCTTGCCGTTCGATTCCATCTCCAGCTGCTGAAGATAGGAAGGCAGCAGCCGCAGCCGCTCGTCATAGGCGAAGGTGGCGCGCGTCTCGGCGCCGCGCACGACCGAATAATATTGGTCGATGAAGGCCGCGAGCAGCGGCGCGTTGCGTTCGGGCGGGGCAAGGCGGAAATGGCGGTCCATCGCTGCCGCTCCCTCCAGCAGCCTCTCGAACGCATCCCAGCCCAGGCCGAGCGCCGCCGGGAAGCCGATCGACGACCACAGCGAATAGCGCCCGCCGACGCTTTCGGAGAAGGGCAGGATGCGCGTTTCGTCGACGCCCCATTCGACCGCCTTGTCGGGTGCGGCGGTCAGCGCGATCACACGCGAATAGGGATCCTCGACATTGTCCTCCTCCATCCAGGACAGGACGCTGCGCGCGTTGAGCATCGTCTCGGTCGTGGTGAAGGTCTTGGAGGCGACGACCAGCAGCGTCGCCTGGGGATCGAAGCGGCGGAACACCTCGTCGAGCGCGGCGCCATCGACATTGGAGACGACCGCCACGTCATAGCGGTCGGCGTCGCGGCCCAGCGCATCCATCAGCAGATCGGGGCCCAGCGCCGAACCGCCGATGCCGACATGCAGGATGTGGCGCACCGGACCGAACAGCTCGGCCTCGATCGCGTCGATCAGACCGCGCATCCGGGCATGGAGTTGGGCGGCGCGCGCGACGCTTTCGGGAGCGCCCTGACCGCGCTCGGCGCAATGTTCGGCGGCCCGCCCTTCGGTGACGTTGACCGCCTCGCCTGCGAACAGCGCATCGCGCTTGGCCGCAAAGCCGCTTGCCTCCGAAAGGGCGACGAAGCGGTCGATCAGCTGTTTCGAAAGATGCGTCTTGGAGAAATCGAACAGGATCCCGCTTTCCTCGACCGTCAGCCGGGTGAGTCGGTCGGGTTCAGCCGCGAACAGGTCAGCCAGCTTCGGGACCGTCGTGGCCGCGACCTCCGCCCAGGCCGAGCGTGTATCCGTCATGTCGAATCTCCATATTGCGGTGCGGTAACCGACGCTTTCCTCAGGAAAACTACAATGGCGTTACCAATTGTTCACCATTTTCACCGAGCCTTTTCGCTGAAACGGCCCGGGATTGCCACCCGCACCCCGCCGCCATGCCGCCAACCGGGAACGACGAGAGGTGACCGGACATGCAGGACGACATCTTGCGCCTGGCCTACGAGGTCTCGCGCATAACGGAGGAAAAGGTCGACCGGATCGACCAGGTGATGAAGCAGACGGGTATGCTGGCGATCAATGCGCGGCTCGAAGCGGCGCGCGCCGGCGACGCGGGCCGTGCCTTTTCGGTGGTGGCGCAGGAGTTGGGCACGGTCGCGAGTTCGATCTCCGCCATCGGGGGCGAGCTGCGCTCTGCCATCGCCTCCAACATTGCCTCGTTGCGGACGGCGGGCAGCAAGATGCTCGTCGACTTCAAGGGTACGCGCTTTACCGATCTCGCGCGCTCGGCGGTCGAGATCGTCGATCGCAATCTCTACGAGCGATCGTGCGACGTGCGCTGGTGGGCGACCGACAGTTCGGTGATCGAGGTGCTCGACCGACCGACCCCTGCGAGCATCGCCCATGCGACCGATCGCCTCGCGACCATCCTGCGCTCCTACACCGTCTATCTCGACCTGTGGGTGGCTGACGCCAACGGCCGCGTCGTCGCGACCGGCCGTCCCGACCGCTACCCCCACGCGCTCGGCCTCGACGTGTCGGGCGAACGCTGGTTCCGTGAAGCGATGGCGACGCAGAGCGGCGAGGAGTTTCGCGTCTGCGACATCGCCGCCAATGCCACGCTCGGCAATGCGCAGGTCGCCACCTATTCGACCGCCGTGCGCGCGGGCGGCACGACGCGCGGCACGGCCATGGGGGCGCTGGGCATCTTTTTCGACTGGGCACCCCAGGCACAGGGGGTGCTCGACGGGATCGGCCTGTCCCCTGCAGAACGCGCGACCTCGAGGCTGATGCTGCTCGACGCCAGCCACCGGGTGATCGCCTCGTCGGACGGGCAGGGGCTCTGCTCCGAAATCTATCCGCTCGACACGGGCCGCAAGGACAGCGGTTATTATCAGCGCGACGGCAAGCTGGTCGCCTTCGCTTTGACGCCCGGCTACGAAACCTATCGCGGCCTCGGTTGGCTGGGCTGCATCGAAAGCCGCTTCGTCGAGGAATGAGGCCTCGATCCCGCTCGTCGAAGCTATAACTGGCGGGAAGGCCTCGAGGGCGCTAAGCCGCAGCCATGCGTCCCCCTTCCAGATCCACGCCGGGCAAGCCCCTTCCCGCGCCGCGCCGCGGCCGCCGCCAGGCGCGCACCGCCCAGTCGGCGGCCTCTGCAAACCCGCATCCCGCGCGCACCGGTGCCGCGCCCGGCCGTGAGCCGCAGCGCATCGCCAAGCTGCTCGCCCGCGCCGGCATCGCCTCGCGCCGCGAGATCGAGCGGATGATCGCCGATGGCCGCGTCGCGATCGACGGCACCGCGATCGACACCCCGGCCACGCTGCTCCAGTCGCTCAAGGGCGTGACGGTGGACGGCAAGCCGGTGGCGCCGCCCGCTTATACCCAGCTGTTCCTCTATTATAAGCCGCGCGGCCTGCTGACGACCGAGCGCGATCCCAAGGGAAGGCGCACCATCTATGACGAGCTGCCCGAGGGGCTGCCGCGGGTGATGCCGGTCGGCCGGCTCGACATGAACACCGAAGGTCTGTTGCTGCTGACGACCGATGGCGAGTTCAAGCGCCAGCTGGAGCTGCCATCGACCGGGGTCGAACGCATCTATCGTGCGCGCGCCTATGGCAAGGTGACGCAGGACCAGCTCGAATCGCTGAGTGAAGGCGTCGAGATCGAGGGTGTCCGCTACGGCTCGATCGACGCCAATATCGAGCGGCGCACCGGCGCCAATGTGTGGATCGAGATGAAGCTGCGCGAGGGCAAGAATCGCGAGGTCCGGCGCGTGCTGGAATATCTGGGCCTCGAAGTGTCGCGCCTGATCCGCGTCGCTTACGGCGCCTTCGAACTCGGCGATCTGCAGCCGGGCGAGGTGGGCGAGATCGCCCAGCACCAGCTGGTCGCCTTCCGCCGGACGCTCAAGCCTGCCAAATCGTCGAAGCCCGGCGAGGGCGCGTGACGGTGGCGACATGCGGATAATCGCCGGGCGCTGGCGCGGTCGGGTGCTCGTGGCCCCTGCGGGTGACGCGACGCGCCCCACCTCGGATCGTGCGCGAGAGGCGCTCTTCTCGATGCTGCTCAGCCGGCTGGGGACGCTCGAGGGTCTCAAGGTCGCCGACATCTGCGCCGGGACCGGGGCGCTGGGGCTCGAGGCGCTGTCGCGTGGTGCCGCGCATTGCACCTTCGTCGAGCGCGACCGGGCGGCGATCGAGGCGCTTCGGCGCAACGTCGCAGCGCTCGGCGCCGAGGCTGATATCCGACCGATCGCGGCGGAGAGTTTCGCGGGCGGGGCCTATGACCTCGTTCTGATGGACCCGCCTTATGGAACGGGTCTCGCGAACAAGGTCCTGCCGAAAATCGGCTTCGCGCCGGGCGGCTGGGCCAGCGTCGAGACCGGCCGCGACGAGGCCGTGGCACCCGCCGGCTTCACGGTCGAGGCCGACCGCGTCCACGGCAAGGCGCGGATCACGCTGCTGCGGTCTGCACTCTAGACCGGGCGGCCAGCGCCACGGCGGGCGCGGTCGAATCGAGCAGCGCGATGCCGTTCACGATCGCGAGCATCATCGCCGCCGCGTTGCGTGACGCGACCCCGGCCGGGAAATGCACGCTGCGCACGATCCAGTCGGTCCAGCTTTCGGCGATCTCTTCGGCCGCGCCTGCATAGAGCGTCTCGCCGCGCGCAGCGCGTGCCGCGATCTCGAACCACAGACCGACATAGGGGCGCGCATCCTCTGCGGCCATCAGTGCGACGGTGTGGCCGATCATCTGGTGTGGCGGGATACGGACGCCCCTCGTCTTTTCCGACAGCCAGTCGGCAAAGCGCCGCGATACGCAGGCGAGCACCTCGCGCATCAGCGCTGCCTTGGTCCCGAAATAATAGAGCAGCATCCGGTCGCTGGTGCCGAGTTGCGCCGCCGCCGGCCGCAGCGCCAGCGCGTCGAGCCCGTCCGACAAGACGATGTCGGCAAGCGATTCGGTCAGGCGCTGGCGCTTGGCGGCGCGCGCTTCGATAGTGGTCATAGCGAATCCCCCGATTCGCTGACGAGTGTAGCAGACGCTACGGCAAGCTGTCATGCGGGCTCGCCGACAGATCGCATTCCTCTGCGTATCTTTCCCGATGGCCGGCGCCCGGCCGAGCTGCCACCCCGGTGACAGGAACGGGAGAAGCCTGTGTTCGGATCGAAAATCCTCGTCCTTGCCGCGCTCGCGCTCGCATCGCCCGTACTGGCCGATGACGCCGGCAGCGCAGGTGCTGGCGATGCCGACCGGGGTCACGACCTCGCCGTCGCGCGTTGCGGCGCCTGCCATGCGGTGGAGGCCCGCGGCCGCAGCCCGCTGCGCGCGGCCCCGCCATTCCGCACGCTTGGCCGTCGCTATCCGGTCGAGAGCCTCGACGAGGCGCTGGCCGAAGGGATCGTCGCCGGGCACCCCGACATGCCGTCCGATCCGTGGGAAGCGACCGACATCGCCGACTTCATCGCCTATCTCGAACGGCTTGCGCCTTTCCGCCCACGGCGGGACTGAAACGACCGGCAACCGGCCAGAAACAAACAGGAAAAACCGCGCTGGAGTAAGTCAAAGCTCCGATCACTCTAATCAGAGTTTCCCGTTTTCCTTCCTTCGTTGCTCTGCGTAGCTCTGACATACCCAGACAACAGGAGGGGCTCTCCATGCTCAGATCCACTATCTCGTTCACCGCGCTGCTCGTCGCGGCGCTCTCGCCCATCGTCGTCGCCGCCCCCGCGCGGGCCGAAGACAAGATCATGACCAACAAGGACTGGTGGCCCAACAAGCTCGACCTGGCGCCGCTGCGCCAGAACGATTCCGGCGCCAATCCCTATGGGGCCGATTTCAACTATGCCGCCGAGTTCGCGACGCTCGACCTGGCGGCGGTCAAGAAGGACATCGAGAAGGTCCTGACCACCTCGCAGCCCTGGTGGCCCGCCGACTATGGCAATTACGGTCCCTTCTTCATCCGCATGGCGTGGCACAGCGCGGGCACCTATCGCACCGCCGACGGGCGCGGCGGTTCGGATGGCGGCGAGCAGCGTTTCGAGCCGCTCAACAGCTGGCCGGACAATGTCAGCCTCGACAAGGCCCGCCGCCTGGTGTGGCCGATCAAGCAGAAATATGGCCGCAAGCTCTCCTGGGGCGACCTGATGGTCCTCGCCGGTAATGTCGCGCTGGAGAATATGGGCTTCAAGACGGTCGGCTTCGCCGGTGGCCGTGTCGATGCCTGGGAGTCCGTTCTGGTCTTCTGGGGTCCCGAGACGAAGTTCCTCGCCGATGCCCGCCGCGACGGCAAGGGCGGGCTCAAGGGGCCGCTCGCCGCGACCCAGATGGGCCTGATCTACGTCAATCCGGAAGGCCCGAACGGCAAGCCCGACCCGCTCGCCGCCGCCGCCGACATCCGCCTGGCCTTCGGCAATATGGCGATGTCCGACGAAGAAACGATCGCCCTGATCGCGGGCGGCCACACCTTCGGCAAGGCGCATGGCGCTCACAAGCCCGAGGAGTGCGTGGGCGTCGATCCTTCGGCCGCTCCGACCGAGGCGCAGGGCTTCGGCTGGGCGAACAAGTGCGGCAAGGGCCATTCGGAAGATACGGTCAGCAGCGGCCTCGAAGGCGCCTGGTCGGCCAATCCTATCGCCTGGACCACGCAATATTTCGACAATCTGTTCGGCTTCGACTGGGTCCAGACGCGCAGCCCTGCCGGCGCGATCCAGTGGGTGCCCAAAGATCCGAATGCGGGGCAGCTCGTGCCCGACGCGCATATCGCCGACAAGCGCCACGCGCCGATCATGTTCACGACCGATCTGGCGCTGAAGGAGGATCCCGGCTTCCGCAAGATCTCCGAGCGCTTCCACAAGGATCCGAACGAGTTCGCCCTCGCCTTCGCCCGCGCCTGGTTCAAGCTCACCCACCGCGACATGGGGCCGAGCGCGCGTTACCTGGGCCCGGACGTGCCGAAGGAGAGCTACTCCTGGCAGGATCCGTTGCCCAAGGCCGACTATGCGACGATCGACACGGCCGACGTGGCGCTGCTCAAGGACCGGATCGCGGCGGCCGGCATCGGCGATCGCGAGCTGGTGAAGGTGGCCTGGGCCTCGGCCTCCACCTTCCGCGGCACCGACATGCGCGGTGGTGCGAACGGTGCGCGCGTCCGGCTGGCTCCGGCTAAGGACTGGGCGGCCAACGACCCGGCCGAAC
>JAIYAJ010000365.1 GCA_027489105.1 Zymomonas sp.
GACCATGCCGGCGATGCCGATCTCCTTGTAGCGCTGCAGCAGCGCATCATAAAGCTGGCGGTTGGTATCCGCCTCGCGCTGATAGATGTTGTACTGGATCGCGTCGTGCTGCTGGTCGTCGAGGCGCGCCTTGAGGGTGCTGACCTGGGCCTTCAGCTCATTCTCGCGCTTGACCGCCTCGCGATAGGTCTGGACCCGGCTGTTCACCACGCGCGCCGTTTCCCGGGCGATCGCATCATCGAGCGACTGGATCTGCTTCATCAGCGCCTGGGCCGTCGGATAGCCGGGCTCGAAACGCGCGATCAGCTTGGCATATTCGGAGGCACTGTCGGCCCGGCGCTGGCGAAGCTGGGCGATCGTCGCGTTGCCGATCACATCGACGCTCTCGCTCGCCCCCCCGCCCTGAGCACGGCTCTCGGCCGCTATGCGATCGGCCGTCGCGGCGTTCAGCGCGGCGTTCAGTGCCTCGAGGTCGGTCGCGACCATCGTCCGCTGCATCTGGGTCTTGCCATCCGAATCGCGCGACGAGCTCAGCGTCACGATATCATTCTTGGTGGCGTAGGTGACGACGTCACGCTCGGACTGCTCCAGCCGGGCGCGAAGATTGGCCAGCCTGCCTTCGAGGAAGCTGCGTGCATCGGCGGTCGATGCCAGCTGGCGGTCCATGCTCGCGGCGATGAACTGCCGCGTCCAGGCATTGGCGACCTCTGCCGACACCTTCGGCGAGCGCGACGTGTAGGAGATGTTGACCAGGCGCGAGCGGCGGACAGGCTGCACCGCGATATTGCCGAGCAGCAGATTGGCCGCGAGCCCCTCGCGCGCCTCGATCTGCGCCGGGGTCAGGTTGCCGCGCCCGTTCAGGCCATGCCGCTCGGCATCGAGCTTGACGCCATGCGCCACGAAAAAGTCGTCACGACGGGCCAGGCCCATCGCCTTCGCCACCCGCTCGCCGAGCGAACGGGCGCGCAGCAGCGCATATTGGGTTTCGTAAAATTCGAGATCGCGATCGGCATTGTCCGAATCGAGACCCTGAACCTTGGTGACCTTCTTCTGCTCGCGGCTGATCTCGATCTGCGCCTTGGCCGTGTAGCGCGACGGGGTCAGCAGGGTGACGATCAGGCCCGTGGCGAGGGCCGCCGCGATGATGGCGAGGATCAGCCACTTCCAGCGGACGGCGGTGTGCCAATATTGCTTGAGGATCGGCGGCAGCGCGTAGCTGTCGCTAAAGCCCTCGGCAGGACCCGCCGGCCCCAGCCCCTGAACGTCGGCAGCATTACTCATCGGAAGCACTCACAATAGACGGCCGGGCGCGCGATCATCGGTTCAGCCGATCGACGGCGAAGATGAGGGGGGTCGACAGTGCCGGAAGGACCTGGAGGAAGTCCTTGAAGACGCGGCGCGCCCGCGACTCGCCGACCACGACGACGTCGTTGGCGAAGACTTCGGGATCCTGATAAGCCCCGAGCCGGATCGCCTTGAGGTTGTAGAGCGCGGCATATTGCTCGCCCTTCACGGTGCGGAAGATCACGACCTCGTTGAGCTTCGCGAACTCGTCGGTGCCGCCGGACAGGGCGATGGCGCGCAGCAGGGTCATGCGGCCCACGACCGGGAACAGGCCGGGCTTCTTGACCTGGCCCTCGACCGTCACGACCTGGCTGACGGTTTCCTCGAGGTTGATGCTGACCTGCGGGTTGCGGACATAGCTGGCAGCCAGCTTGGTCTCGATCAGCCGCTCGATCTCGCCCGGCGTGCTGCCGGCGATCGTGAGCGCGCCGATCAGCGGAAAGGAAATGCGTCCGCTGGCATCGACCTGAACCTTGCGGTCGGACAATTCGGGAATGCCGAACACGTCGATGCGAAGCTTGTCGAACGGCCCGACGATATAGGGCCGGTCGACGGTGAACGTCTCGCCACGCTCCGGCACCGGAAGTTCCGTCGCGTTGAGAACTTCGATATTCGGAGCGCCACCGATCTCCGGTGTGCTGGCGCAGGCCGACAGAGCCAGCGCCAAGCCAAGTAAAGTCAAGCAATTACGCATTACTTCCGCGACCCTCATATGAAGTGCTCGTCTTAGGATCGGAAGGCCCGCCGTCAAACGATTTATCATGCCTGCCAGCGTCGTCAGCCCCGTAAAGCCACAGCAGCATGACACAGAAGAGACAGGCGATCGCCGGCGTGCGCAACGGATAATCCCCCAGGCTCGCCAGCCCGAGAATCAAGATCACGCAAAGCGCAGCCCCCTTGGTCACCGAGCGCCCGCCCTCCCTGTTGCCGGCACGCCACCAGCGAACACATTGGCGCACATAGCCCGCAACGGCAACCGCCAGCAGCAGCATGGCCGGCGCGCCACCTGTGACGAGCAGTTCGAGCGGATCATTATGCGCGCGCAGAAATGTGGTCCAGTCGAGCAATGCATAGGGCTCGTCGAGACGATAGACCTCGGCAAAGGAGCCGATGCCCGATCCGACCGGGAAATAATGCAGCGCCATGTCCAGGATCGGACCCCAGGCGCGATAGCGGCTCTCGCCGACGCCGTCGCTTGACAGGAGGCGGTCGATCGATTCCGCGCGCCCCGCGAGAACGACGATCGAGGCGAGCAGAAGGAGGAGGCCTGCAGCGACCGCCCAGGCTCGGGTCCCGCGCCAGAAGGCCGCTCGGCCCCGCGCCCCCGGATCGCTGCGGCTCAGCAGTGCTGCCGCAGCCAGACCGACCATCATGGTCAGCAGCCCGGCCCGCGATCCCGTGACGAGGATCAGGGCCACGAAGATCGCACCGCAGGCAGCGGCAATACCGACGCGGATGCGCCTGTCCCAACGCGAAAAGACCGACGGGGACGCGAAAACCGCCAGCAGCGGGAAGCTGCAGGCGAGGAAGACCGCCTGATGGTTGCGATTGGCGAACAGCCCGACGGCGGCGCCGTCATTGGTGATGCGATAGAGATAGAGCGGGCTGCTTTCGCCACCGCTCAGTTGGAGCAGCGCGACCACCGAACTGGCCAGTGCGAGCAGCAGCAGCGGGATGACGAGAGTCTGGCGTTCCCGGGCGTTCAGTCGCGCGCCGGCGATCAGCACGGCGATGGGCGGAAGCAGACTGAAAAAAGCATTCCAGGCGCCGACCGGGGCGAGCGCCAACGGCCGCCATATGTGACCCAGCCCCGCCGCCGCGTCGATGGCGACGATGGTGTCGCGCCCCGGCAGGGTCGACCACAGGGCCCAGGGCAGCGGAACGAGGTGGAGCAGAATCAGCAGCGCCATGGCAGCGAACAGCAGCAGCGGCGAGGCCAGGTTGCGCAGATGGCGCAGTTCCACACCCCAAAGCGCGAAGGCAAGAAGGAGCGCCGCCATCGATCGCAACACCACAAGCGACTGGATGTCATAGCGTGATCCGCCGCCGGTCGCGAAGGCGAGGAGAAGAAAGCCGGCCAGCGCCCAGAAGCATGCCGACGGGACGGACGGGACGGCGCTGCGGGCGATCTTCATGCCTTCCTTTATCCGGGCATAGACTTGGCAGCAATCATGCTGCTGCGGCAGGCGACGTGATCGGGGGCAGCCTGGTCCAGCGCGATGATCGGCCGCTATGCCGAATTGCACAGACCCGCCATGAGCGGCGACCGAAACCGCCCCGCCGTGAACGGTCGCTTACGGGCTGGTTCCGTTGCCGTCGCTGGATGCGTCCACGGTAACCCCGATACCGGCCACGGC
>JAIYAJ010000141.1 GCA_027489105.1 Zymomonas sp.
AGGCAAGAGGACCTGCCGCGCTCCATTCGTAAACATACGGATAGCGGAAGCGTTCGTGTCCGGCGCGCTCTCGCGCTCAGGGCCTCGGCTCAACTGTCGATGTCGCGACGGAAGGTTTCCGGCAGGAAGAACAGGCCGATGACCACCGTCGCTGCGGCGACCACGATCGGATACCATAGCCCGTAATAGATATCGCCCGTGGCGGCGACCATCGCGAAGACGATCGTCGGCAGGAAGCCGCCGAACCAGCCATTGCCGATATGATAGGGCAGCGACATCGAGGTGTAGCGGATCCGGCTGGGGAAGAGCTCCACCAGCAGCGCCGCGATCGGCCCGTAGACCATTGTTACGAGCAGGACGAGTGCGGTCAGGATCGCCACGACCATGGGCTTGTCGATTGCGGCGGGGTCGGCCACAGGCGGATAGCCAGCATCCTTCAGCGCTGCCTTCGCGTCGACCTGGAAGGCCGCGACCGCCGCCTTGCGCTCGGTCCCGGTGACGCGGGCCGGGTCGGGTGCGTCGATCCGACGATCGCCGATGCGGATGCTGGCGATGGTGCCGGCCGGTGCCTCGACATTGCGATAGCTGATGCCGCCCTTGGCGAGGAAAGTCTTGGCGATGTCGCAACTGCGATCGTCGAAGCTGTTCTTGCCGATGGGGTCGAACTGGATCGAGCATTCGGCTGCGTGGGCGATCACCTCGACGGGCGCAGACGCCTGCGCGCGTGCCAAGGCGGGGTTGGCCGCCACGGTCAGCGCGTTGAACAGCGGAAAATAGCTGAGCGCGGCAATCGCGCAGCCGGTCAGGATGATCGGCTTGCGGCCGATACGGTCGGACAGCCAGCCGAAGAAGACGAAGGCAGGGGTCGCGATGCCAAGCGCGATGGCGGTCAGGATGTTGGTGGTCGCGCCGTCGACCTTGAGCGTCTTTTCGAGAAAGAACAGAGCGTAGAACTGGCCGGTGTACCAGACGACCGCCTGGCCGGCGACGCCGCCAAACAGCGCGACGAGCACCCATTTGAGATTGCCCCAGCGGGCGAAGGAATCGGTCAGCGGCGCATTGGAGGTCGTGCCCTCCTCCTTCATCTTCTGGAAGACCGGGCTTTCGGCGAGCTGCAGGCGGATCCACATCGATACCGCGAGCAGCACCATCGAGACGAGGAAGGGGACGCGCCAGCCCCAGTCGGCGAAGCT
Source organism: Zymomonas sp. (assembly GCA_027489105.1). The sequence goes on from JAIYAJ010000141.1 coordinate 1,194, forward strand.
GTCCTCGCCCATCAGGAAGCGGACCCCGATCACCACCAGCAGCGCGGCGAACAGGCCGAGCGTCGCGGTGGTCTGGATCCAGCTGGTGTAGAGGCCGCGCCGGTCGGCCGGGGCATGTTCGGCGACATAGGTGGCCGCCCCGCCATATTCGCCACCCAGGGCAAGACCCTGGAGCAGGCGCAGGGCAACTAGGATGATCGGCGCCGCGACACCGATCTGGTCGTAGGAGGGCAGACAGCCGACAGCGAAGGTCGACAGGCCCATGATCGCCATCGTGACGAGGAAGGTGTTCTTGCGTCCCACCAGATCGCCGAGCCGGCCGAAGACGAGCGCGCCGAACGGTCGGACCGCGAAACCCGCCGCGAAAGCGCCCAGCGCCAGAATGAAGCCGGTCGTCTCGTTGACGCCCGAAAAGAAGTGGGCGGTGATGGCGGTCGCGAGCAGGCCGTAAAGGTAGAAATCATACCATTCGAACACGGTGCCGAGCGAGGAGGCCGCGATGACCAGCTTCTCGTTCTGCGTCGCCCGATGATGTCTGGGCAGTTCGGCCGGCTCCGCTCTTTCCATTGTCCTCGTCCCCTTATCTCAGACGCCATATTTGGCTGAGAACACGGTCCGGTTTCTCGGACTTGAGCGATCCAGACCCTGTTCGATCTGCACCATGTCGGATTTCTGCCGCAACGTCCAAGCTCGTCGACGACGGCGCGATATCAGGCTGCGGCGCCGCGCCGCCGGGGATCGGTCGCGTGACAGGCCAATGTGCAATTCTCGTCATGAGGGCGGTGCTTGCCCCGAATGGGGATGTCGACCGTCCGCGCCTCGCCGCCGCTGCACAGCTCGACGCGCAGGGTCGCGGCTGGTGCCGGCGCGGCGGTGCCGAGCATCGCCACGATCATGATGGCGGAGGCGATGAGCGCCGTGGCGCCAGGCTCAGATGGCATTGCTGAACCGACCTTCGCTGATCGGTCGGTGGCCGTCGAAACAGGCGGCGATCGACCGGGCATAGGGCAGGGCATCGGCGGCGAGTTCGATTCTGTCATTCTCGATGCGCAGCAGCTGGCGCTCGGCGAAGATGGCGAGTGCGGGGCCTGCGGCCTGCAGCAATTCGCGTCCGGCGCTGGCCCGTCCGGCGCACAGCAACTGTTCGATGACCCTGGCCCGCGCCTGTTCCTGCCGGTCGCGGCGGATGCCCCGCTCGACCGGCAGCTGCCCGGCCGCGACCGTCTCGCGATAGATGCCGGCATTTTTCTGATTCTGTATCAGCAGCGTCGGCAGATCGCTGATCGCGCTTGCGCCGAAGCCTATCAGGTGGCGGCTGCCGTCCTCGGTGAAACCCTGGAAATTGCGGCGCAGCGTGCCATTGCTGGCGGCAAGGGCGAGGGCATCGTCCGGGCGCGCGAAATGGTCGAAGCCGACCGGTACGTAGCCCGCCGCCACGAACAGGTCGTGGCCCGCTGCGGCCTGACGAAAGCGCAGCGCAGCGTCGGGCAGCCCGCTTGCGTCGATTCGCCGCTGGCGTGGGAACATCGACGGCAGATGGGCATAGCCGAACAACGCGATGCGATCGGCGCCCAGTTCGATGGCGCGGGTTGCAGAGCGTTCGACATCGGCGATCGTCTGTCCGGGCAGGCCATACATCAGGTCGAAGTTGATCGAGACGACCCCGGCGTCGCGAAAGCCTGCTACCGCGCGGGCGATCATGGCGTCGGGCTGGACCCGTCCGATCGCTTGCTGGATCGCGGGATCGAAGGTCTGCACGCCCAGGCTGACCCGCTGCACGCCGATGGTGCGCAGTGTTGCGAGCCAGGCGGCTTCGAGCGTGCGGGGATCGATCTCGACCGAGATCACCGGTGCCGACGCG
>JAIYAJ010000152.1 GCA_027489105.1 Zymomonas sp.
ATCGCACCGACAAGGTGAATCGCGCCGATCTGATCGACCAGGGCTTTGTCATGCCCGACGCGGCGATCACCGCGCTCGCCGAGGAGTTCCGCATCGTCAAGCGGACGCTGCTGCTCAACGCGATCGGGCCGACCGCCCTGCCAAATGGTCGCCGCATCCTGATCTGTTCGGCGCAGGCGAACGAGGGCAAGACCTTCTGCGCGGTCAATCTGGCGCTGTCGATGGCGAACGAACGCGACATCGAGGTGCTGCTGATCGATGGCGACTTCGCGAAGCCCACTGTGTTGTCGACCCTGGGCATCGAGGGGCCGGTCGGACTGATGGACGCGCTCGCCGACCCCGATGTCGATGTCGAGACGCTGGTCATCAAGACCGATGTCGGCAATCTGTCGGTCCTGCCGTCGGGCAAATACACCAATGAGGCGACCGAACTGATCGCCGCCGACCGGACCCGGCAGATCATCGAACGCCTGTCGACCAAGCCGAATCGCATCATCCTGTTCGATAGCCCGCCGGCGCTGGCGGCGTCGCCGGCGTCGGTGCTGGCCTATCATGTGGGGCAGGTGCTGCTCGTCGTGCGCGCGGACAAGACCGGGGAGGCCGAGTTGCGCGACGCGGTGCTGCTGCTCGGCGGCTGCGAGGAGATCCAGCTTCTGCTCAATGGCGCGCGCTTCGCGCCCAATGCCCGTCGTTTCGGCAGCTATTACGGCTACGAAGCACCGCGATGAGGCGGCCGACAGCGCAAGCTCTGCTGGGTCTCTTCGCCGGAGGGGCCGCCTGTGGTGCTGCCCATGCCGAACGCCCGCAGATCGGCGCCTTCTTCGACATCCAGCAGGTGGTCCAGTCCCAACTCAGCGGGCAAGGCGTCGACGATCTCACCTACACCGAGGTTTCGGGAACGCTGGCTGCGCAGATCACCAACCGTCGCGTGACCGTATCAGGGACCTATCGGCTCGCTTATCGCATCCCCGAAATGGGCGATACGCAGCAGTCTTTCGTGCAGGACGGGGTGATGCAGGCGCAGGCCGTCGTCATCGAGGAATGGCTCACGGTGCAGGGCGGCGGTATCGTCACGCGCAGCCGCATCGATCCGAGCGGCCCCGCGCCGCCAACCAATTTCGGCAGCGGCCGCAACCTCACCCAGACTTATTCGGGCTATATCCAGCCGATGCTCGCCCACCGGATCGGCGACCTCGGCTTCTCGGCCAATTATCGTTACGGCTATACCAAGAACAAGAGCGATGGAGGCACGTTCTCGACCGGTCCCGTTACCGATCGCTTCGACAGTTCTGTTTCGCAGCAGGCGCAGCTGTCGCTGGGCATGGAGCGCAGCGCGCTACCGTTCGACTGGAAGCTCAGCGGCGAGGTTCGGGCCGAGGACTTGTCGAACCTGGACCAGCAGCTCCGGGCTCTCAACATCATCGGCGAGATCAAGCTGCCGGTGGCGCGGACGATCGCGCTCGTCACCAGCGCCGGCTACGAAAAGACTCGCACCACCGAGCGCGAGGCGCTGATCGACAGCCTGACCGGCCTGCCGGTGATCGGTCGCGGCGGCGGCTTCGTCTCCGACGTCAGCAAGCCGCGCGTGCTCACCTATGACGTCAATGGTATCATTGCCGATGCGGGGGTGATCTGGCGACCCAGCCGTCGCTCCCGCTTCGAGGCGCGTGCCGGCTATCGCTATGGCGGCTTCTCCGTCACGGGTCTGGTCGAAATGAAGCCGAGCGAGAAGACCGGCCTCACCCTCATCGTCAGCGATCAGATCCAGAGCTTCGGGCAGGGGCTGACCAGTGGTCTGGCCAGTTCCCCCGTCAATCTCGATCTCGGCCAGGCGATCGATCCGACGAGCTCCTTCCAGAACTGTCTGTTCGGCAAGGCAGCGGGATCGGGGCGCTGCATCGGCGGCTCGCTCGGGCAGGCCTCCGCAAACATGTATCGCGAGCGCGGGGCCAGCATCATCTTCACCCGCGCCTTGCGCCAGTGGAATGTCTCCGCCGGGATGGGCTATACCCGCCGCAACTATATCGACGATCCGAACGCCGTGGTGTCGCTCGCAGGCGTCGTCGATCAGAGCATTTTCGGCAATTTTGCGGTCGGCGGACAGCTCACCCGGCAGTCGGGCGTATCCTTTTCTTTTACCGGCAACATGTTTAAGAACGGTCAGGTGGGGGCATCCGACGTGCTGTCGGGTTCCGCCAGTGCGAATTATTTCCGCACATTTGGGCGCGGGATACAGATGCAGGCGAGTGTGGCGGTAGATGCGTCGAAGCAGGATGGGCTCACGGCTGATGTCTCCGGGCGTGCGCAAGTCGGCCTGCAATATCGCTTCTGATATGATCGTTTTCCCATCCAGCAAGAGGGAGGGTCGCTTTGGACCATGATCCCTATGGCCTGACGGATCGGCCGTTCCAGCTGACGCCGGATCCGCGCTTCTATTTCGAAAGCGCGACCCACCGCAAGGCGATGACCTATTTGGGCTATGGCCTGGCGCAGGGCGAAGGCTTCATCGTCGTTACCGGCGAGGTCGGCACCGGCAAGACCATGCTGGTCGGTCGCCTGATGGCGACGATCGACCGCTCGCGCCTGACCGCGATCAACCTGGTATCGACCCAGCTCGAGGGGGAGGACATCCTCCGTATCGTCGCGCTGGCGCTGGGGGTTGCGACCGATGTCGCCGCCAAGGGCCAGCTGCTTGCGCGGATCGAGCGTTTCCTGCACGAGCAGGCGCGTGGCGGGAAGCGGACTCTGTTGATCGTCGACGAGGCGCAAAACCTTCCTATTTCCGCGCTCGAAGAGCTGCGGATGCTGTCCAATTTCCAATATGGCGGACAGGCCCTCCTGCAGATATTCCTGCTGGGCCAGCCGGAGTTCCGAGACGCGCTGGCGCAACCCCGGTTCGAGCAATTGCGCCAGCGGGTGATCGCCACTCACCACCTGACGGCCATGGGCCCCGAAGAGGTCGCCCCCTATGTCATGCACCGGTTGGCCTGCGCCGGCTGGAAGGGTACGCCGCGCTTCGCCCAGGATGCCTATGATGCCTTTCACCGGCTGTCGGGCGGCATTCCGCGCCGGCTCAATATGCTGGCCGGGCGCGTCATGCTTCAGGGCGCGATCGAACGCCTGACCGACATCGACGGCGAGGTAGTCGACGACGTCGCCTCGGATCTGGCCAGCGAAAGCATCATGCCCGCCCAGGGGCCGCAGCCGCGCGCGCAGGCGATGCCGTCCGATCTGGACCCGGTCTTCCCGCCTTCCGAAACCGAGCCTGCGCCGCAACCGGCGGTGTCCATGTCGGTGCCCCCGCTGGCGACGCCCTTCCCGGCTCCGGAGCCTGTGCCCTATGCGCCGCAGGAGCCTTCGGCGTCTTTCGTCGCACCGGTGCCGCCGGCGCCAGCCGAGCCTTCGCCACAGGCGATGCGACCATCTTATACCAGCTATGCCCCGCCGGAAGAGGAGGAGCGTCCCGGCTCTCCCTCAGACCCGTTGAGCGGGCTGGCTGCCGATCCCCTGGCGGCCTTGCGCGGACATTTTCCGCCGCCCACGATCGAGCAGCCGCCTCGTTTCGATGGTAATGTTCCGCCCGAGCTCAGTCGGTCGGTCGCGGCCGAACCGCCAGCCGCGCCATCGGTGCCGAGCTGGGCTGTCGAACAGCCCGCCGAACAGGCACCCGAATGGCCTCCGGTTTCCGCTTCGACGCCAGAAACCGCGCGGCAGCCGATACCCGAACCTGCGCGGCAGCCCGTCAATGCCCCCGTGTGGAAGGTCGAACAGGACTGGACGACGCCGTCTTCGGAGGCAGCTGCGCCTCCTGCCTCGGCGATGCCGCCCTTTCCCCCTCCGCAAATAGCCGAACCCCCGGTTCCGCAGCCCGCGCCAACGCCGGTTTCGCAACCGGTGAGCGTCGAACCGACGCCCGCCACCGATCCGGCGTTGGTCGACCATGCCGCGCGTAACGCAGAGCTGGAAACGCGCTTGGCCGAGCAGGAAGCGATCCTGCGTCGCACGCTGACCCTGCTTGTCGAACTGGTCGAGACGGATCCTCAGCTCAATCCGCAACCTGCCGCCCCCGTTTCGGTGCCGCTGCAGCGGCCGGACGGCGGAGGGCAGGGGGCGGCCTGACCGGGCGATGGTGACCAACGGCCTTTCGGTCGACATAGAGGACTGGTTCCAGGTCGGAGCATTCGAAAAATGCATCCGGCGGGAGGACTGGGATAATCTGCCGTCGCGTGTCGAACGCAATAGCGATGCCGTCATCGATCTGTTTGGCCGCGCCGGGGCCAAGGCCACATTCTTCACTTTGGGCTGGGTGGCGGAGCGCTGCCCCGGGCTGATCCGCCGAATCGTCGCAGCGGGCCATGAGGTCGCCAGCCATGGCTGGGACCATGTGCGCGTATTCACCATGACGCCGGCTCAGTTTCGCGAGGATTTGCGCCGTACGCGCGGGGTTCTCGAGGATCTCGGCGGCTGCCGGGTGGTCGGCTATCGTGCGCCGAGCTTCTCTATCGACGCGCGCACGCCCTGGGCGCATGAGATATTGGCGGAGGAAGGCTATGCCTATTCCTCCAGCGTCGCGCCGGTCGTGCATGACCATTATGGCTGGCCGGAAGCCCCGCGCTTCGCCTTCCGACCCGTGGCCGGGGCCGATCTGATCGAACTGCCGGTGACCACCGCCCGTTCCGGCGGTCGGACGGTCGCGGCCGGTGGCGGTGGCTTCTTCCGTCTCTTCCCTTATGCATTCGCGCGCTGGGCGATCCGGCAGGTGAATGCGGAAGGGCGGCCCGGCATCTTCTATTTCCACCCCTGGGAGATCGACCCGGGACAGCCGCGCGTGACGCACGCCCCGCTGCGGTCGCGGCTGCGCCATTATGCCCGGCTGTCCGCGATGGAGGGCAAGCTGGAGCGGGCGATCGGCGACTTCGCGTGGGATCGGATCGACCGGATCGTAGGCGCAGAAGCGGCGAGGGCGGCCTGACCATGGCGGAAATCGGTCGTGCCGACCTGTCCGATCGGGGAACGTGCCGAGCGATCGAGCGCTATGTCGCCGATCATCCCGAGGGCAGCTTCTTTCATCGACCGGGCTGGAGCGTCGCTGTCGAGCAGTCCTGCGGGCAGGAGGCTCATTATCTCGTCGCGCGGTGCGAAGGCCAGCTATGCGGGGTCATGCCGCTGTCGGAGGTGCATTCGCCGCTGTTTGGCAGAGCGCTGGTGTCGGCTGGTTTCGCGGTTGGCGGCGGACCGATCGCCGACGATCGCGCGACGGTCGATGCGCTCGCGGAGGCCGCCTGGGTGCTTGCGGGGCGTTTGTCCTGTCCCTCGCTCGAACTGCGCGGCGGGACCGCTCCGGATGATCCCGCCTGGCATGTCGAGCAGGGCGTCTATGTCGGCTTCGTCAGGTCGCTCGCGGAAGATGACGACCAGGAACTGCTCGCTATCCCTCGCAAGCAGCGGGCCGAGGTGCGGCGGGCGCTCGGTTTCGATCTGACGGTCGCTATCGGGCGGGACGAGGCGGACCGGCGCGATCATTATGCGGTCTATGCCGAAAGCGTCCGCAATCTGGGCACGCCGGTCTTTCCGCGCGCATTGTTCGACGCGGTGCTCGATGCCTTTCCCGAAGACGCCGATATCCTGACGATCCGCCACGAGGGGAAGCCGCTCGCGAGCGTGCTGAGCCTGTACCACAAGGGGGCGGTGCTGCCCTATTGGGGCGGCGGTACCACGGATGCCAGGACGTGGCGGGCCAATGATCGGATGTATTATTCGCTGATGCTCCACGCCCGGCAGCGGGGGTGTTCGCGATTCGATTTCGGCCGGTCGAAATTCGGCACGGGTGCCTTCGCATTCAAGAAGAATTGGGGGTTCGAGCCGCAGCCGCTTGCCTATGCGGTCCGCACGG
>JAIYAJ010000073.1 GCA_027489105.1 Zymomonas sp.
AAGCCCGAAACCGCGACGAAGAAGCCCAAGGGTGTGGAGCGCGCCGCCAAATGAGCCTGTGGGATCGCGTCGTCATCGCAACGCCGCCGGCCTCGCCGGTGGACAATCTGCTGTCGCTCGCCGCGATCCGCAGGCATGTCGTCATCGACGATGCGACGAGCGATGACGAGCTGACCGTCTTCCTGCGGGAGGCCGTTGCGATGATCGATGGCCCCCAGGGCATCGGCTACGCCCTGCTGGAACAGTCGTGGCGGGTCTCGCTCGACTGCTTCCCGGGTGAGATCACGCTGCCGGGCGCGCCGGTCCAGTCGGTCGACGAGATCGTCTATCGCGCCACCGACGGCACGCTCCAGACGCTGGCTTCGGGCGACTATGCTTATGATCTCGACCGTTCGCCGGTCGTGGTCAGGCCGGCCTACGGAAAGTCCTGGCCGGCGACGCGATACGAGCCGGGCGCGATCAAGATTACCTATTCGCTCGGCCTGCCGGATGGGGACAGCGTCAATCCCCGCCTGATGGCGGCCCTGCTGCTCCATATCGGCTACCGCGACAAATTCCGGGAGGGCGGTGGCGTCGCCAAGGTCCAGCAGTATCCCATGGCGATCTCGTCGCTCCTGCGCGATTTCAGGCAGTTTTCGGTGACGGCATGACGCCCGGCGGCCTGATGCGACAGAGCCGGGTGCGCTTCGACCGGAAGACGCCCGGTGCAGACGACGGCTACGGCAACACGCTGCCCGAGAGCTGGAGCGAGGTCGCGACCGTCTCCGGCTACTGCTCGATGAGGCCAGGCAAGGAAGCGCTCGAAGCCGGGCGGCTGGAATCGTCCAGCCTCGGCTCGCTGATGGTGCGCCGCAGCCCCACGACCGCATCGCTGACCGCGGCCGATCGGGCCGTATTCGTGGCGGGCCCCTTCGCCGGCCGGGCCTGCCAGATCCGCGATGTCAGCCCGACCGAGGACTTTCGCGAGATCCGTCTGGTGATCGAATTCGGCGTCGGCCTCTGATGCCGCGCGTCACCTTCGCCCGTGCCTGGGACTGCCTCGCCCGTCCCGGCGTCGTGATCGCTTACCGGGCCGGCTTTGCCGGCCTCATCCCCACCGACCACGCGCGGCGTGCCCGCGCCGCCGGAGTTCTCGTCGATGGCCAGAGCCCCCCGATCGGCCGCGAGCCTGCAGCGCTTCGAGCGGCGGCTGGCGAAGATCCCGCTCGACGTGCGCGCGGCGGCGGCGACCGAGGCGCTGCTGGCGGCGCTGGCGCTGAGTGAGGCGATGCGACAGGTCGTGCCGGTTCGGACCGGAAAGACGAAGAGCACCATCCGCGTCGAGCGCGGCAAGCGCGGCGACCGCTTCCATGTGAAGGCCGGTGGCGCGGCGACGACGGAAGCCGGCTTCGACACGGCGACGGCCTCGGAATGGGGCACGCAGAAGGAAAAGGCGAAGCCGTGGTTCTACGCGACCTGGCGCCGGAACCGGAAGCAGATCCGCGCCGGGCTCGACCACGAGATCAGGAAGGCCGTCCGGAAGTCCAATGGCTGACCCCTCGCTGGCGCTGCAGGGCGCGATCAACACGAAGCTGCGGGCCGATGTCGCCGCGGTGGCGGGCCGTGTGCTCGATCGCGTCCCGGCCAATGTCGTGTTTCCCTATATCGAGATCGGCGATTTCCAGACGGTCGACGACGGCGCGCAGTGCCATGACGGCGTCGAGGTCTATGCGACGCTGCACATCTGGTCGCGCGCCGTCGGCCAGGTCGAGGCGAAGACGATCGCGGGCGCGGTGCGCGGCTCACTGCACGAGGCGCCACTGAGCCTGGGCTCGGCCTGGCAGTTCATCGAGATCGCGCATCAGGACACGCGCCACCTGAAAGACCCCGACGGCGTCACCAGCCACTCGGTCATCACCTTCCGGGCGCTCGTCGCCTCGGCCTGATCAGCCTTTCCTGTCCCCATCCATCCCCAACGGAGGCCGCCATGGCTAAACCGACTGTTCTCTCGTTTGGCGCCGGCATCGTCTTCCTCGGCGACGGCGCCGATCCGGAAGTCTTCACCAAGCTCTGCGGGTTCAATTCGATGTCGCTCTCGATCGAAAAGGACACCAACGACGTCACGGTGCCCGACTGCGACGATCCCGACGCCGCGGCGTGGCAGTCCACCGACGTGCTCTCGCTTGCCTGGTCGATGGAGTTCGAGGGCGTCTACGCCAAGGAATCCTCCGACCTGATCTGGGATGCGGTCTCCTCCGGCCAGGCGAAGAACATCCGCGTCCATCTGGTCGGCGCCGGCAGCGGCTCCGGCACGCCGGATCTGCGCTTTTCGGGCGCCGGGCATTTCGGGCTGGAGCTCACCGGCGAGCGCGGCAGCAAGTGGCAGAACACGCTGCCCGTCACGGGTGACGGCGAACTGGTTCGCACCAAGGTCGCGGCGCTGGCATGAGCCTGTGCAAGATCGATCTGGAGTGGGCGGACGGAACCTATCCGTTCTGCCTGCCCCTGGCGCAGCTCGAGGAGCTGCAGAGCCATTGCGACGCCGGGCCGATGGTCATTGCCGACCGGCTGCAGCATGGCCGCTGGAAGACGCAGGACGTCTACCAGACGATTCGGCTGGGCCTGATCGGCGGCGGTATGGCGCCGGTCGACGCGCTGCGGCTGTGCAAGCTCTACATCACCGACCGGCCCTGGGGCGAAAGCGCCTTGCCGGCTCTGGCGATCATCAACGCGGCCCTCTTCGGCAAGCCCGATGAACCCGTGGGAAAATCGCGGGCGCGGGGGAAAAGAGCGCCCCGCCGCGCCGCAACGGCAAGCTCGACTTCCGGGACTTCTACGGCCTCGGCGTCGTGATGGGCTTCACGCCCGCGCAGATCGGCGCGATGTCGCTGTGGCAGTTCATGGCCTGCGCCGATGGCTGGGCCCGCGCCAACAGCCCCGAAGCGGCCAAGCGGACGAATGACGACCAGAGCGACGCAGTGCGCGCCCTGTTCGATGCGGCACCGGATTACGTGCTCTAGGGCTGCGACCGCTTGATCGCGCGTTCGAGCGCTTCGCGATCCGACATCTGCAGCAGCCGCCTGATCTCCTCGGGTGGGCTGGCCTGCGTCAGCTTCGCGAGATCGGCCACCAGTGCTTCGACATTGATCCGGCAGCGCACCTCATCGGCCGCCCGGGTCTGCGCCGTCAACAGCCCGCCGGCCACGAAGCCGGCGGCCACCATCAATCCCATCACGATCCTGGTTTGCATCTCTCGGCCTCCTGGCTGGGCTTGCGTCGAGCGGAATCTTGCACATGGCAGATGATCTTGTCGTCAGCGTCGGTGCCAACATTGCGGCGCTGGAGCGCCAGATGAAGGCGGCGGCGCGGTCTGGCGAGGCTGCGGCCGAGGATATCGAGAGCCGCTTCAGAAAGGTCAACCCGACGATCTCGACTTCGGCGCTCACCGGCGCGCTGAAGGGCTTCGCCGCGGCGTTCACGGTGGACCGCCTGATCCGTGGCCTCGCCGACGCCAATGCCGAGCTGGTGCGCATCGGCGAGACGGCCAAGCGCGTCGGGCTCGATCTGCAGCGATTCCAGGAGTTGCAGTTCGCCGGCCGGCAGAACGGCCTGAGCGGCAAGGATTTCGGCTCGGGCATCGAAGGGCTGGCGGAAAAGCTCAACGAGGCCCGGCAAAAGGAAAACGAGCTGTCGCAGCTCTTTTCCGACAACAATATCAAGCTGAAGGATCGCAAGGGCGAGGTCATCGGCGTCAACGAGGCGCTGGGCAAAGCGGCCGAGCTGGTGCGCAATGCCGCGACCGAGTTCGACAAGATCAAGATCGCCGAGGCGCTGGGCCTGACGCGTGATTGGGTGCCGCTGCTGGAGCAGGGCGCGGCGGCGATCAACCGGCAGGCCTCGGCCGCGCGCGACGCCGGCGCCGTCATCGATTCCGACATCATCCAGAAGGCCAAGGATTTCGAGCGCGACTGGGCGGCGGCGATCGACCGCTGGGCGACGATCTTCAAAGCCAATGCCGGCTCTATCATCGGTGTGATCGACACGATCATCGGCAAGGCGAGCCAGCTTTTCGCTGGCCTCGACAATTACTCCAAGCGGGTCCAGGCCGTCGCAGACATCGAAAAGAACGGGCTTGCCGGCGCGAGCAGGGAGACGCTGGTCTACACCAAGCGGGCCTTCGGCGCCGATGCTGACCCGATCGTCAATCGCCGTCTGGAGCAGTTTTCGGAGCAGGATCGCGAGGCCGCGCGCGGCGGTGGCTTTGCTCGGACAAAATCCCGAACGCAGTTTGAGGCCGAGCAGGCCGCGGCCAACTCGGGCGCTCGCACCAACACCTCCTCCCTCTA
>JAIYAJ010000206.1 GCA_027489105.1 Zymomonas sp.
GGTCACGACATTGCCCGCCGCCGTCGCCGACAGCAGCAGCGTGGCAACACCGAAGTGCCGCCGCGCCTTGCCCGTTGCTGTCGCCGCGCTCACCGCGACACCGTGATCTTGATGAAGCCCAGCGCCTGCAGCCGCTGCATGCTCAGCGGATTGACCGGCGCGGCGGCCTCGCCCATCAGGTTCGACAGGGCAAAGGCCAGCTCGTCCAGTTCCTGCGCAGCATGGTCGCCGATATCAGGAAACTGCTTGTTGAGTGCAGCCGAGGCGGCCACCTGCGCTCTGAAGGCCTCACCGCATTCGCCCTTGCGGCGCGCCAGCAGCTTCAGGGCGTCACGCGCCTCCGCTGTCCATTTCAGTGCGTCGATTGTTTCGCGCACAATCGTCAGGCAGTTTTGCGGGTCGCTGGTCAGTTCAATGTTGTCCTGGGCGTTATAGGCTGCGTCGGTCATGTCGTCTCCTTGAGGATGTCCAGCAGCGCCGAATGCAGCTTGGCCACGGTCGCGGTGTTGGGTTTGGTCTGGCCGTTGAGGTTGCGCGCCACGGTGGTTTCGTGGACGCCAGCGCGGCGACAGAGCCGCGAGCGAGACAACCCGATCTCCTTTGCCTTGAGGACAATGGCATCAAACGAGATGGACAGTTCGATTGTCGATGTCATGGTCCGCCTGCAAATCAGCTGCAAATCACTTGCGCATGCAATGCATATGCATTTATGCTTTAGCGTCAACCCCGAAAGGGACAGATGCCTGATGCTTCATGTGGCGTACCGAAGCACAATGCCTGTCATGAGCGACACGCGCGCACAGGACAGGGAGTGGATCGCAGGCATCCTGCGTGAGCGTGGCTGGAAGGCCACCGACCTGGCACGCCGGGCCGGTGTCAATCAGACCACGCTCACGCGCTTTCTCAACAACCGCGATCATCCCTATGCCATGTCCGAGCGCACGCGCGCGGCCATCGCCCGCACCATCGGGCTGGCGGCCTCTGTGTCGGCACCGCCAGCGCGCCAGCCCGCCATCGGCTTTTTTGAGCCCGATGCCGTCGAGTACGACGCGGCAACGCCCGTCAATGACGCGGTTCTGGCCGATATCCTGCAAGGCTATGCACGGACGCGGCCCCATCTGGCGCGTTTTGTGCTCAGGACACGCGCCCTTGAAAGTCTCGGCTGGCTTCCCGGCGACGTGTTGCTGGTCGATATCAACGAGCCCGCACGGCAAGGCGATCTTGTCTGTGCCCAGATCTATGACTGGCCGCGCAACCGGGCCGACACCGTCTTCCGCATCTACCAGGCCCCATTCCTGCTGACCGGCCCCAAGGCAGGCAAGCTGACGCCGCCCTTGATGGTGGACAACCAGACAATTGTGATCAAGGGCGCGGTGATCACCACCTTGCGCCCGCGCGTCGGCAGCATCGAGCAGGCCACTTGACATTCCGTGCATAATGCATATGCATTTGTGCCTATGCACAAAGCACCGCACACACTGACATTGCCCGATCTGCTGCATGAGCTGCAGGTCAGCGAGATCACCTTTCGCCGCCGCCGCAAGAGCCTGGAGGCCGCAGGTTTCCCGCGCGCCCTGCCGGGCCTGGGCCATCGCTGGAGCCGCCGCGCCGTGCTGGCGTGGATCAACCAGCATGAGCTGGTCAGCCTGAGCAATGACAACGCCGTGTCTACGGTGCGGATTGACATGCACGCGGCGGATGTTGCCGAGGCAACCCGTTTCCTCGAAGACCGGATGCAGCGGTCATGAAAATTGTGTCGGTCACGACCGTGGAGGCCCTGACAGACGTTGCCGCAGGTCTTGCCGAGATCAGCATCGGCGATGACGGGCGCGAGTACCTGCATGTCCCGGCACGCCAGCGCCGCTATCAGCACCGCGTCGTCAAGGCGATGCTCGACCATGACGAAATCGAGCCATGGGGCCTGTCGCTGCGCATCACAGCGAAAGGGCAGCGCGCTCTGAGGCTTCGCGCCCGCCCTTGACGTGCGCCGCCCTGGCATTGTCTAAATCCGTCATCCCCCATGGAGCAAACCCGTGGCACGCATCACTGTCAGCTTCGTCGAGTTTCGCGGCAAGAACCGCGACCAGCCGCGCTACAAGCCAAGCCCCGGCCACGCCGCGCTGGGGTTGAAGGCCCGGCCTTTGCGCCACAGCGATGGCCGCTGGTTGACCGCCATCGAGGCGCTGTCCTTCATCGAGACAGAGATCGAACCGGAGGTCGAGCGCCGCCGCCAGTTGCGCGAGGCAGGCCGCCGCATCAGGCCGCGCGCCGCCCGTGCGTTCCTGACGGTGTCGCGGATGCTGGAGTTGTACGCCGACATGAAGCAGAAGGACGCCGCCAGTCCCCACACAGTGCGCTTCTACCGGCAGGGCGCCGGCGCGCTGTCGCGCTTCGATCCCGATATCTACAGCGCGCCCGCAGAGGCCCTCACACAGTCTATCGTCTTCGATCTGTACGAGCGCATGCGCAAGGGCAGCACCCTGTCCATGGCCAACGCCACGATGCGCACGCTCAGCGCTGCCTACGGTTACTTCATCCCGCGCGGCAAGGTGACGATGCCAGCTGGCAATCCCTGCATCCGCATGCGCCGAAAGGCGCTTGCGCCCCGTGTCCGCGCCGGGTCGCGCCCGGAAATGACGGCACTGGTCCGGGCCGCAGAACTGTGCCGCAAGCCCATGCTCGGCATTGCCATCACGCTAGGCCTCTGGACCGGCCAGCGCCAGGGCGACCGCCTGGACATGATCGAGGGTGGAACATCGGCGACGCGCATCATCCTCAGGCAGAGCAAGACCAAGCGCTTTGTCTCGATCCCGCACAGCCCCGAACTGGTTGCGGCGCTGGCCTTGAGCCGCGAGTTGAAGCAGGCCATGGCGGACAGCGGCAAGCACGTCGTCATCGGCTCCACCATCGTCGTCAGCGACGTGACGGCGCGGCGCTACAACGAACATACCTACCGGCACGATTTTACGCACGTGCGTGCCGCCGCCGTGGCAGGCATCAGGGACGCGGGCGGTGGCTGGCTTCTCAAACCTTGCCCGTCGCTCAACGACTTCACCGATCAGGACCTGCGCGACACGGCGGTGACATGGCTGGTGCGTGCAGGCTGCGACATTTTCGAGGTTGCCAGCATCACCGGGCACGATCTGGCGACGGTGCATCAAATCCTGAAACACTACCTTGCCGACCACCCCGAACGCGCTGACAACGCCATTGCCAAGATGGTCAAGTGGTTCGAGCAGCAGCCGCTTGAGCACGTGTCGTGAACAGTGGGGACGGTGGGGACGGTCCCCAGCGAGTTCCCATCTCTTTTTGTTCACGGTGCTGCGGCTGGCAACTCATTGAAATGCTTGGTGGGTGATGTAGGATTCGAACCTACGACCTATTGATTAAGAGTCAACTGCTACATCAATGATTTCAATAGTTTAGCAGATGTAGCATGATCATTTCCGATCACCTGTTGGCATTTTCGATCACTGCGGCCAGCGCAGCCCGATGGCTTTGCCCATCAGTGCCAGCAGCGCAACCACCACAGTTCCGAACGCCAGCAACACCGCATTGCCGATGGCGTTGCCGGTCTTGTCAAAGCGCAGCCGCAACTTGCGCACGAACCGGAAGTCCTCTCGGGCCGCTTCGCGGTGATCTGCTTCGTTGACCAGGAGCCCGGCGTTTTCCAGCTCCGTCCGCACAGCATCGCGGCACGCATCTTCGATGATGGCGCGCAGCTGCTCCTCAGATATCTGCACGACACGCGGCATCAGTTCGAAATCCTATCGCACCCAGCCACACACGCGCGTGCCGACCGCGTTGTGCGTCACGACTTCGCGGCGCGTCTGCACGGTGTCGGCAGCCGCCGAGCTGATCGGGCGGAACACGCGGCAGGCCCCATCAGGGCTGGCGGGTCCAGCCGTCTGACAGGCACCCAGCAGGATCGCGAGCACAGTCACGCTCGCGACGCTTGCGCTCTTCATTGGCCTTGCTGACGGCATTGTCATTCTCCTTGATGACGGCACGGCGGGCGGCTTCGACGCCGTTCTGCCGGATCGATTGATAGACCACCGTTCCGGCCGTCCCGATTGCCAGGAGCAGCGCAGCCACAAGGCCAAGCTGCAGTTTCCAGCCAAGGGTCCAGAACATCACGCGGCCTCCCGCTTGTTGAGGGTCAGCCGCCCGCTCTTGTGCAGCCAGAACGCCACGCCGCCAGCCACAGCCAGCACAACGACCGCCCCAAGCGCCCAGGGGCTGGTCACGGCGGCAATCAGCGTCGAGACGATACCGGCCCCGGCGCTGATCTGGCCGAGGTTGTCCGGCACCGTCACGGGCGTCACAGGCTCGACAGGCCTGGTGGCCTTGTCCGGGCGATACACGA
>JAIYAJ010000196.1 GCA_027489105.1 Zymomonas sp.
CATCATCGCAACAGCCCGCACGCCATCTAATCCATAATGGATTGACAATCCAAAATGGATCGTCATCATGCGCCGCATCCTGATTTGCGGAGCACCCCATGCCAGCCCCTGCGCCCCTTGATCCGTTCAGCGCCGCCGCCGCCCTCCGGCGCGGTCGCCTCGCTGCCATCGCCACCGATGCCGCCGCCCTCGCCATGCTCTTTGCCGCCTGGCTCGCGCTCTGGGTGTCCCTGCCATGATCCATGTCCAGTTCCAGCGCCGTGAAGGCGCGCCGCCGCTGCGCGTGATCCACCGCACCGCCGCCTCTCCGCCGCTCAGCGATGCACAGGTCGCGGCGCTGGCCGACATGGCGGATGCTCCCCTGCGCCCCTGCCCCGGCCAATGGGCCCGCACCGGCCAGCCCTTCCTGCATCCGGGCTTCAGGGGCAGGCAGCGCCACACCCGCGTCACGGTGGCCAGCCTCCTGCTGCGCGGTTTTGCCAGCGCCGACGAGGACAGGCTCGGCACCTTCGTCGAGATCACCGAGGCCGGACGCGCGCTGGTGCAGGAGCCCGGCGCAGCCCGGCAGGCAAGCCGCCCATGAAACACTTCACTCACCCCCGCCTTGTGTCGACTGGCATCCCGGCCACCATGTCCGATTGCGGCTTCGCGCAGGGCATGCCGGCCGCGGCTGCGCCTGACACCACCCTCCCCATCCGCCGCGCCTATGCCGATGTGCTCGGGCTGATCGATACGCGCATGGCAAGGCCCGGGCTGGATCTGGCCGCCATCACCGAGCTCGCCACGCTGCGCGCGCTGGTCGTGGCGCGCCGGCATGCCGTGGCGCCCTTCACCGGGGGAAAACAATGCTGACCCTCTCCATCCAGCAGCCCTGGGCGTGGCTGATCGTGCGCGGGTTCAAGGATATCGAGAATCGCTCATGGCAGACCAGCGTGCGCGGGCGCATCCTGATCCATGCCGGCCAGATCCTCGACAGGGATGCCGCCGAGGATCTCTGGAAGGGCGTTCACCCGGTGCTGGGCTGCGGCTGGACCGTTCCCGTGCCGCGCGACTTCCTGCGCGGCGGCATTGTCGGCGAGGCGACGCTGACAGATTGCGTCCGCCAGCACCCGAGCGACTGGTTCATCGGCGAGAGCAACGGGGACAGGCGCAATTTCGGCTTCGTGCTGAAGGACGCCAAACCCCTGCCCTTCCACCCCTGCCGGGGCGCGCTCGGCTTCTTCCGGGTCGAGATGGCCCCCGCCGCCGTCGATGCCAGCCATCAGGGGAGCCTGCTGTGACCTTCATGAAACGCGAAATGCCTGACTTCAGCAAATGGCTGGAGACAGTTAGCCCCGGTCTGGACCGCGCGGAAGCCGAGGATTTTGCCCTCTTCGTTGACTGGGTCCAGCGCTCGGCGGCGGTCATCGAAGGTACCGGCCCGGAGTACGCGAAGATCCTGTTCACGGGGTTGAGCATCGGCATGGTCGAGACAATGCGGGCCGCGTGCCGGAAGGCCGATCTCGTCGAGGTCATCACCTGCATGGGCCGCATGACCGGAACCGTTCTTTTCAGCGCGACGATGAGCGTGATGCGGGATGACGTGCCGGCGCGTGAGCTTGCGGCCATCCTTCGCGAGGAGCTCCGGCACGGCCTGAATGTCGCCGCCGATTCCTATGTGCCGACCACTGCGGAGGATGCGTGATGCCGCTCCCCCCTTCACCAGGCGGCGGCAAGCCCCCGCCAGCGGATGATGACGCGCTGCTGATCGCGATCATCCTCCCATGGGTCGCGGCCATGGCCTTCGCCATCGCGCTCGGCCTCGGCCATGCCCCGCAGGGACCGAACCCGGCCCTTCAGGGCGAAAGCCCCGGCAGCATCACCAGCATCCTCGGGAGGGGCAAGTGACAGACTACGTCTCGGCGGGCGCGACTATTTCGGCGTGCGGCAAGTATCGCTATCGGCTCTGGCGGGAATGGAGGCTCCATCCGAAGCCGGCGCATTGGCACATGTGGACAGATGCCAAGGGCCGTCCCGTGCTGGATGGCGAGGGGGAACAGATAGGCGAGCCCAAGGCCTGCGTTTTCATCATGCTCAATCCGAGCACGGCAGACGGCCAGCAAGATGATCCGACAATCCGGCGATGCGTCGGCTTCGCGAAGGCGTGGGGTTATGACCGGCTCGAAGTCGTCAACCTGTTCGCTTATCGGGCCACCAGCCCGCACGATCTGCTGGCGCTACCCCACGATGCAGACCCGGTTGGTTGGCAGAACCAGCATTATATCGGGCAGACCCTGCGGAACCTGCCGCTGGGCCGCATCATCTGCGCTTGGGGCGCCCATGGCGGGCATCTCGGTCAGGATGAAACCGTGCTCGGCTGGCTGGAAGATGAGCCGCGCTTCGCGCTGGGGCTGACCAAGGACGGATACCCTCGCCATCCGCTTTACGTCCCCGCCAACGCTCAACTTGTGAGGTTCAAGCCATGAGCGGCAACACCGTTGTCATTCCGAAAGGCGATCAACCGGGCGGACGCAGTGTCGAGATCGGGTTCGACGGGATGGTGTTCCTGCGGAAGCTGAGCGCTGCCCAGTTGGACGCCGTATTGTGGCCAACTCAGCCCAAAGCGCCCTCAGTTACCCCCGCCAAGGAAGCCGAGTGATGCGCGTCCTGATCGGCTGCGAGACGAGCGGCGTGGTGCGGCGGGCCTTTGCGGCGCGCGGGCATGATGTATGGAGCTGCGACCTGCTGCCGGCCGAGGATGGCAGCAACCGGCATATTGTCGGCGACATCCGCGACATCCTCGGCGATGGCTGGGACATGCTGGCCGTGATGCACCCGCCCTGCACCAGGCTGTGCAACAGCGGCGTGCGCTGGCTCTCGAAGCCGCCGCGCGGGCGCACCCTGCCCGAGATGTGGGCCGAGCTCGATGCGGCGGCGGCCCTGTTCGCCGCCTGCCTCGCCGCGCCGATCCCGCGCCGCGCGATCGAGAACCCGGTGATGCA
>JAIYAJ010000417.1 GCA_027489105.1 Zymomonas sp.
AGGCCTATCTTCTCGAGCTTGTGGAGCGCATGCGTCCCGAAGGACCGCGAATTGCCCAGGCCTGCTGCAGCCGCGATTTCGGCATTGGACGGGCAGGGGCGGCCCGCCTCGGCCGCGTCGAAGAGCATTCGATAGATCGACTTTCTCTGACGATCGTCAGGATCGATAAGGGGCTCCGAGGCCATCATGCTGCCTCCTGATCGGTTGCGTCGGCCTCGAGCACGTTCGGCCGATTGAACTGCAGGAGCGGGTGGACCCATCCTTTAGCCCTGGTGACCGCGCCGGCCTTGAGGGACGGGGACCGGCCGGTAACGACCTTCAGGACCAGATCGGTGATCTCGGCCGCCTTGCGCTTCGACCAGGCGGCGAAGGTCTTGGAGTCGACCATGTCCTCGACCTGCTCGAGGCGCTTCGCCTTGGGCAGAAGGTCGATGAACTCGGCCGTGGGGGCCCATAGGTTCCGGATGGCTTCGGGATGGGCGCGGCCGGTGAGATTGGCGACGACGTCGTGAACATCGATGCGGTAGCCGTCGGCGTTGACCGAGCGCTTCAGCGAGATGCCGGCGACGACGGCGGCTGCCAGGGCCTTGATCTCGGGGGAAGCCGCGTGGAAGTCGATGAACGCCCCGCCGAGGTTCTTCGACGTCACGAAGCTCTGTTCCTTGAGAAAGGCGACGGCCTCCTCCCAGACCTTATGCGCCTGCGTTTCCTTCAGCTGTGGCAGGGCTAGGGCGGAGTCGGCCATGCTGTCGTACATGCCGGCCGAGATCGTGAAGGCGCCCGTATCGACCATTCGACCGAAGTCGAAGACGGCCGCGCGTAGCTGCGCCCAGATCAGATAATCGAGGGCGACCTCCCCACCGCTTTGGGCATCCTGGATGAGGAGCGCGCGCATGATCGAGCGGCGGAGGCCGCGCGCGATCTCCATGCCGTTCGAATTGACGCCAATTTCGTCGCGAGCCCGGGCGTTGGCCTTTTGGGTTGCGGTGTACTCGCCATTTGCGGCGGCGCCCTCGGTGATGCTCTTGTCCGTCTTGCCGGCGGTCGCTTCCTTTTTCGCAGCCTTGCTCGGGTACCAGAAGGTTATGATCGGCTGACCCGCGCGATCGACCTCGAGCACGGCCCCGATGTCGCCCCTCTTTGGCAGCTGGTATCGGCGGGTCGCATCGATCGCATCGATCTCGGCTTCGATCGCGTCATAGCGCTCGTCCATCGCCGCTTCTTCGGCCTCAAGGCCGGGCAGCCGCTCGCCCTCATCGTCGAGCAGCAGGGCTCGGGCTTGCTCCTCGATCGCGATCTTTTCGGCGATCAGCGCGTCGCGGCGGGCCTTGTCCTCGGCCGACAGCGGCGAAAGCGGGGCGCCGACCTGCAGGTCGCTGTCGACGTAGCCATATTGCCCGCCGGTGGTGGGCTTCGCTTCGAGGAAGCGAAACTCGCGGTTGGCGGACTTGAGAAGTCGTTCCCGCGTCGCGGCGAGCTTCTCTTCATATACCCGGGCGAGGATCTCGGGATGCGCAACGCGGCCCGAGGCTCCGGACTCGTCGAAGAGATCGAGCTCGAAATAGCCGCCGGCCTGCTCATAGGCGTCCCGGCCGACGAAGAGCAGCTTATGCTCTACGTCGCGGTCCCCGATCTTCAGAGCAGCTCGGATGTGGTACGGCTGCAGCAAGTTGGGAGTGCGACGCAGGTTGGAGAAGGCGGCCAGCTGCAGCTCCTGGTCTTCGGTAGCGGCAAAGGCGCGAGCGGCCTCGTCGGAGAGCCGGCCCGCCGCCAGTTCGTCGAAGATCAGCGGGTGAAGGTTGCCCAGGCGGAGGATCTGGTCGACGACGATCTGCCGTTGGCCGAAGTGCTTGGCGAGATCCTCGCGCGAGATGCCCTGCCGCTGGGCGGTCGCAAAGGCGCGATATAGTTCATATTCGCGCAGATCGCGGCGCAGGTAGTTCTCGGCCGTGCTGGCCTCGGTGATCTGCTCGTCGCTGAGATCGCGGACGATGATCTCGGCTTCGAAGTCTGCCGGCAGATCGCCCCGGGCGGCAAGGTTGTGCAGGGCGCGCAAGCGGCGGCCGCCGGCGAAGATGCCATAATGCCCGGCCTGGTCGGCGATCGGGTGCCCGATCATCGGCTCGAGCAGGCCGTGGGCGAGGATCGACGCCTCGAGCGCGTCGGTGCTTTCCGCATCCTCCCGATTGATGCGGACATTCAAATCGGACACTTGCAGTTTCGATAGCGGAACGGCGATAATGCTCATCGGACGTCTCCGGAGTGGGGAGCCGCGGGCGTTCGACCTCGACGGTGCGGCTTTGGGTCGCCCAGATCCGCGAAGGCAGTCGCGGATCTGTCGAGAAGCGGGATGGCGGGCCCGCAGGCCACGGGCCCGCCTGAAATCAGAGGCAGCTGCACAGGATCACGCGGGAAGCGGGCAGCAAGTGCCCGGCATTCGGCGCAGGAGCATTGCAGCTCGCGATCAGCCATGGATGCCACCGATGATCTGGGCTGACGCGGGGTCGCTGGCGAGGTGCGCCAGGGCGGCCTCAGCTGCTGCGAACCACAGCTCGCGCTGCCCTGAGCTAAGCTGCGGAAGCGCGTCCCAGCTAAACCACATGCCGTGCCCGGCGCGCAGCAGCTGCGCCTGCTGCACCGCTTCGAACATGGTGCGAGCGAGCCGCACGATCTCGGGCGAGGGCGCGGCCGGGCGGATGGCGAAGGTGCCCTCACTCATGGTCGTCGCCATCCTCGAAGACCCAGCACAGGACATGCCGGCCGGTGATGTTGCTGATCATCGGCACGGTGGCGTCGATGACGGGGCCATGATCGCGCAGTGCGCGGTGGAGGATGGCGATGAGGGGCATCGGGATCATGCGCTCCTGGAAGGCCTGCAGGACCTCCGCCAGATCGAAGGCGATCTTTCCCGGCTCGCGGCTGTGGTTCCAGACGACGCCGAGCGTGGACAGCGTTTCCAGGCCGCGCATGAAGGGCCCGACCAGCTCGGCCGGCGCGATCGCGTCGGCGCCGATCGACTCGACGGGCGGGGCGTCGAAGCCCTGCGCCTGGC
>JAIYAJ010000119.1 GCA_027489105.1 Zymomonas sp.
AGACATTGAACTCGCTCGCGAGGAAATGGCGGAAGCGTGAGGAATCGAGCACGCCGGCCATGCCGACGACCTTGTTGTGCGGCAGGCCGGAGAATTCGCGCAGCGCCCACACCATCGCATCGAGCGGGTTGGTTATGCAGATGACGAAAGCGTCGGGCGCGTTGGCCTTGATGCCCTCGCCGACGGCCTTCATGACCTTCAGGTTGATGCCGAGAAGATCGTCGCGGCTCATGCCCGGCTTGCGGGCGACACCGGCGGTGACGATGATGACGTCGGCGCCGGCGATGTCGGCATAATCGTTGGTGCCCTTGAGCTTCGCGTCGAAGCCTTCGACCGGGGCGCACTGCGACAGATCGAGCGCCTTGCCCTGGGGAACGCCTTCGACCACGTCGAACAGCACGACGTCGCCGAGTTCCTTGGAAGCGGCGAGGTGAGCGAGCGTACCGCCGATATTGCCGGCACCGATCAACGCAATTTTAGTACGAGCCATCCGACTCCTCCGACATGAAGATCGTTTAGGGAGGCGGCCGCGCGCACGCGGACGCCCGAAGTGCGACGCCCGCTTAGCTCCGTGATCCCGAAGGGGCAACTATTGCATGGGCATGGCGGACAAGTTTTTTGGAGAGGCGACAAAGCTGCGTTTGGGCGCTCGGTGGTGCCACCGCTGGAGTACCCGCCTTCAAGAGAGGAGCCCGTGCACCGGCGCTCGGGCGCGCCACTGCATCGGTGCCGTGGCGGGAGACTCATCCTGCCAATTGAAGTAGATATCCCTAGGGGAAACGGGGGAGTGGACCATGCGTGCCTATATGCTGCTGGCGGCAGTCGCGAGTCTGTCGGCGGCCATGCTTGCTCCGGAGCGAGCCGGCTCGACGATCGCGAAGCCGTCGGCGGATACCCCGTCGATCGCTCAAAAGGCGAAGCTCGACCGCATGAAGAAGGCGGCTGACGACCTCGACGAGGGCGCCGATCCAGCCGCCTACCGCAAAGCATGGGAAGAGGTGCTCGCCTATGGCGCCACCCTCTACCCGCCGGGTCATCCCGAGCTCGCATGGATCGAAGGCGAACTGGTCACCGCCGATTATCTGCAGGGCGACATCAAGGGCGCCCTCGCGCGCGCTGAGCGCCTGGGCACATTGCTCGACGCCGGTGGTGCTGCCTATCGCGACAGGCGGATGGAACTCGCCAATGGGCAGGTCGTCATTCTCATGACGCTGAGCGAGCATGACAAGGCGCGCAAGCTGGCGGCAGAGGTGCTGGAATGGCGCATCGCGACAAGTCGGGGCGAACCGAGCAGCAATGTCGCCGCCGCTTATTCCAACCTCGCCAATGCCGAGTTCGAGTTCGGCAATTTCGACAGGGCGATCGAGCTGGTCCGCAAGGCCAATGCGGAAGACCGACGCCACGCGAAAATCCCGGTCAACGCAGCGCCGCGCTTCTCCAACCTGCCGACCTATCTGCTCCAGTCTGGCCGCTTGGAAGAGGCCGTCGAGCAGGCACGCATCACGCAGGAAACGCTCGAAGCGATTCTGCCCCCGGGACACCCCTATCTCGCGATCAATCTCAACACGCTTGCCCGTATCCTGCTCGCCCTGGGCCGCCCCGCAGAGGCGGAGGCAATCGCGCGGAAGGCGGTGGATATCGCTGTCGCCCGCTTCGGCCAGAGCCAGCAGGCCGTCAGCTATATGGCGATGGTGTCGCAGGCCCTGACAGCGCAGGGGAAGGCGCGAGAGGCGACCGCTATCGCGCGCCAGGCGAGTGAAATCCTGACCAAGGCGCTGGGCCCCGATGCGCAGCGCACGCTGGTCGCGCGCGAGGGCGAAGCCGACGCCGTCGCTGCGTCCGGCGACCTCCAGCAGGCGGTCGCGATGGAGCGGGCAGTCGTCGCGGCGCGAGACGCCAAGCTGCCTCCTTTCCACCGCGACCGGATCATCGGCCGCGACCGGCTGGCAACCTTGCTGTTCCGCCAGGGCGACATGGCAGCAGCGACCGCGGCCCAGCGCGAGGCGCAACATCTGCGCGCCACGACCTTCCCTGCGGACGACATTGCCACTCTGTCCGGCGAGGCGAGGCTCGCCGCGATAGAGATACGCAGCGGCGACCGCGCCGGCGGGCTGCGGCGGGTCGAGGCGACCGGCCAGATGCTCGACGAACGCCTCGCCCGCCTGCGCGCGACCGGCGCCCGCCGTTCGGGCCTCGAACTCGAAATCCGCGCCGCTTATGGCTGGGCGCTCGAGGCGGCGGTCGCGGCCGGCGACGAGGCGCTCGCCTTCCGTTTCGCCCAACGTCTGCTCGACAGCTCGGCGGGGCGGGCGGTGCGTGACGAGCTGGCCCGATCGGCAGCCGGCGACCCGCGCCTCGGCGAGTTGCTGCGCCAGCGGCAGGATGCGGCGATCGAACTGGAAGCGCTGCTCGACCGACAACTGCGCCTCGCCGGGCGGGGTGCCGACAAGGCGCTGATCGACGAGGTCGCGCTCCAGCGCAAGGCGGCGGCCGGGCGGCTGGCGGAGAGCAGCGCGGCGCTGGCGGCCCAGGCACCGGAGCTGGCGGCGCCGGCCAGCGCGGTTCCCCTCGCGCTCGAACAGGCGCGCGGGGCTCTGCAACGCGACGAGGCGTTGCTGCTCGCGGCAGCGGGAGAACGCGGGCTGACCCTGCTTGCGATCAGCAGCGACGGCGTCGCGATGACCACCTCCCCCACGACGACGCAGGAGATTGCCGGCCTCGTCGCACGGTTGCGTGGCGGACTGGGCGGCCTTGCGGCGCAGACTCGCGCGGCGCTCGCCGATAGCCGGCCGACCAGCGCCTTCGACTTCGAGGCGTCCGCGCGTCTCCACGAAATTCTGTTTCCCGTCTCGATCCGGAAGGTCGTGGCCGGCAAGCACCGCCTGCTGATGGCGAGCAACGCCAGCCTGACCACCCTGCCCTTCGCGCTGCTCGCGCCGCGCCAGGACGCTCCCTCGCTCGCCCGCGCCCGCTGGCTGGTCCGCGATCATGCGCTGGTTACGCTGCCGTCGCTCCACAGCCTGACCGCGCCGCGCCGGGATGCGCGCCCGCGCGAACTGCGCGGCTTCGTCGCGGTCGGAGCCCCCGATCTGGCGCCCAGCGGCACCGCGATGGCCTATCGTTCGGCCGAGATGGCGCGCAGGGTCCGCGACTTGCCTTCGCTGCCCGCGACCGAACCCGAACTGCGCACGGTGGCGCTCGCGCTCGCCGCGCCGGAACAGTCGATCCTGACCGGCAAGCTCGCGACCGAAGCGGCGGTGCGCGAAGCCGATCTGAGCCGCGCCAGCGTGCTCGCCTTCGCCACCCACGGGCTCATGGCGGGCGACCTCGACGGGCTCGACGAACCCGCGCTGGTGATGACGCCTGCCGCGCCCGACGACGGGCTGCTGACCGCGAGCGAGATCATGCGCCTGCGGCTATCGGCGGACTGGGTGATCCTGTCGGCGTGCAACACCGCAGCCGGCGGCGGCAGCGATGACAGCGGCCTCGCCGGCATTGCCCGCGCCTTCCTCTACGCCGGCGGGCGCAACCTGCTCGCCTCGCACTGGGCGGTCCGCGACGATGCGGCGGCCTATCTGTCGGTCGAGACGGTCAAGCGCTATGGACGTGGCGCCGATCCGGCGGGGGCGCTGCGCAAGGCGATGCTGCGGATGATCGATGGCAAGCCGTTCGACGGCGCAGACCAGCCGGTCAACTGGGCACCCTTCGTCTTCGTCGGGCGCTGAGAGCCTCTAGCCGGTGGCCTGCTCGTCGAGGCCGTGGCCGGCGGCGAGATAATCCTCGCTCTGCATCTCCATCAGCCGCGAGACGGTTCGCTCGAACTCGAACGCGCCGTCGCCATCGGGATAGAGCGCCTCGGGCTCGGCCGCAGCGGTCGCCAGCAGCTTCACCTTATGCTCGTAGAGCGCATCGATCAGCACCTTGAAGCGCGCCGCCTCGTTGCGGTTCTCCGGAGTCATCAGCGGGATGCCGACGATGATCACCGTGTGATAGTGGCGCGCGATCGCCAGATAGTCGGCCGCCCCCCGCGCCTCGGCGCAGAGCCGCTTGAACGAGAAGACCGCAACGCCCTTCAGGCTCTTCGGCACGTGCAGCGTCCGCCCGCCCTGCACCGCGATGTCGGCCGTCGGGACATGCGCCTTGTCCTCGGGCGGGTAATCGGTGAGGCGGAAGAAGGCGTCCGCGACCGCCTTGGTCGCCTCCGGCCCAACGGGCGCATACCAGACCGGAAAGCCGCCCAGCCGCTCGAGCCGGTAGTCGGTCGGCCCGTTGAGCGAGAGGACGTCGAGCCGCTGCTCGATCAGGTCGATGAAGGGCAGAAACAGCTGACGGTTGAGCCCGTCCTTGTAGAGGTCGCTCGGCGGGCGGTTCGAGGTCGTGACCACGGTGACGCCCGCATCGACGATCAGCCCGGTGAACAGCCGGCTGAGGATCGCCGCATCGGCCATGTTGTTGACGACCATCTCGTCGAAGGCGAGCAGCTTCGCCTCGGCCGCGATCGCCTCGACGACGGGCGGGATCGGATCGCCCTTTTCCTTGGCGCGCTCGCCCCGCAGACGATCATGCACTTCGAGCATGAACTCGTGGAAGTGGACGCGCCGCTTGGAGCCGACCCGGACGCAATCGAAGAACAGGTCCATCATCATGGACTTGCCGCGCCCCACCCCGCCCCACATGTAGAGGCCGCGCACCGGCGTCGGTGCCTTGCGCAGCATCCGCCACAGCAGGCTGCCCTTCGCCGGCCGCTCCTCCAGCGCGCGGGCGAGCGCATCGAGGCGGACGATCGTCTCACGCTGGTCGGGGTCGGCGCGCAATTCGCCCGCCGCCAGCATCTCCTCGTAGCGCGCAAGGACAGAGGTCATCGGGCCTTGCGCACCGTGGCGATGAAGCTGGCGATCATGTCGCCCTCCTGATCGATGACCCCGCGCAGGAACTTCATCCGCCCCGTCTCGCGCACCGTTTCGAGCAGCAGGTCGATCGGGCGGGTCAGGTCGGCGCCGCCCGCAAACTGGGTCGACAGGTCGACGGTCACCCCGCCGAGCGCCTTGTCGTCGCCGCAGGCGAGCGGGCCGACGAACAAAGCGACGTCGATGAAGGTCAGCAGAGCGCCGCCGTGCAACCCGCCGATCATGTTCGACAGCTGCTGCTGCGGCTGCATGCGCAGGCGGACACGCCCGTCGCCTTCGCAGTGCACGGCGAGCTCGCCCAGCAAGGTGTTAAAGCGGACGGCATCATGGCTGCGCCACAGATGCCATCCTTCGAGCTCGGGATGGGGCCGGACGCTGAAGGCGCTTGTCTCGTTCACCATCAGCGTGCGGCGATCCCGGCAGCCGTCGTCAGAGCCGCGGGCGTCAGAGCTGGCGCTCGACGACCATCTTCTTGATCTCGCCGATCGCCTTGGCCGGGCTCAGGCCCTTGGGGCAGACATTGGCGCAGTTCATGATCGTGTGGCAGCGATAGAGGCGGAACGGATCCTCGAGCTCGTCGAGGCGCTCGCCGGTCATCTCGTCGCGGCTATCGGCCAGCCAGCGATAGGCCTGCAGCAGGATGGCAGGGCCGAGGAACTTGTCGCTGTTCCACCAGTAGCTCGGGCACGAGGTCGAGCAGCATGCGCACAGAATGCACTCGTAGAGGCCGTCGAGCTTCGCCCGATCCTCCGGCGACTGCAGCCGCTCCTTGCCCGACGGGTTCGGCGTGACCGTCTTCAGCCAGGGCTGGATCGACGCATATTGCGCATAGAAATGGGTGAAGTCGGGGACGAGATCCTTGATCACGTCCATGTGCGGCAGCGGGGTGATGCGGACCTCGCCCTTGCAATCCTCGATCGCGGTCGTGCAGGCGAGGCCGTTCTTGCCGTTCATGTTCATCGAGCAGGACCCGCAAATGCCCTCGCGGCACGAGCGACGGAAGGTCAGCGAGGGGTCCAGCTCGCTCTTCATCTTGATGAGCGCGTCGAGCACCATCGGGCCGCACTCGTCGAGATCGATCTCGAACGTGTCGTAACGCGGGTTCTCGCCGCTGTCCGGATCGTAGCGATAGACCTTGAACGATTTGACGTCCTTGGCTCCGGGGGCGGCCTTGTGAACCTTGCCGCTCTTCTGGATCTTGCTGTTCTTCGGGAGAGAGAACTCAGCCATGACTCGAAACCCCTGCCTTGATTGGGTTGCGCGATAGCGAATTGATCCGCGCTGCTCAACGCCCAAGCTAAACAAATATGACCGAAAGCCGCCATCTTCCCCTTGGGGCGGGTGCAGCATGGGTCTCCCCTGTCGCCCGAAAACGCCACGAACCCGGCCTTGAACGGGTCGGGCGAACCGCTACAAGCCCGCAATGTCCACCGACGCCGCGCCCGATCTGCCCCCAGGCTCCCGCCAGGTCGCCAAGGGCGCCGGCACCGCCCTGCTCGCCCGCGCGGGCGGGGTGGTCGAGATCATCTCGCAGCCTCTCTATGTGTGGCTGTTCGGCCTGCCCACCTATGGCCTCTACATGGTGCTATGGTCGGCGGTGAACCTGATCGAGAATTTCGCCGACCTCGGCATGACCAGCGCGCTGCAGCGCGTCGTGCCCCAGGCTAAGGACGATGCCGAGCGCGCAGGCCTGTTGCGCAAGGCGATGCTGCTGGGCCTCATCCCCTGCCTGCTGATCGCGCTGGGCGCGAGTCTTGCCGCGCAGCACATCGCCGAGTTGATGAACGTCGCCGCCAAGGACCGCGACAAGCTGGCGACCGGCATCGCGCTGTTCGCCTGGGCGCTGCCGCTCTGGGCCTATCTGGAGATAGCCACCTCGGCCCTGCGCGCGCGCAAAGCCTTCGGGCCGGAAATCCGCCTGCGCGTGATGTGGGAACAGGTGATGCGGATGGTCGCGGCCACCGCCTTCTGCCTGC
The DNA here is from genome assembly GCA_027489105.1 of Zymomonas sp. Next base: position 6,884 of record JAIYAJ010000119.1, read on the forward strand.
TCGGCGCCGACACGCTGGGCCTGTTGATGGCGCATCTCTGCTCGCTCGCGCTGACCTGCATCTTCTCGACCCGGCTGCTCGCGCGCTATTATCGCCTCGATCTGGTCGTGAAGGGCGGCGGCAAGCGCGATCCCGAAATGACCATGCGGACCCTGCTCGCGGGCCTGGCCGTGCTGCCCAGCAACATCGTCAGCCGCCTGTTCGCCGATGCGCCCCCGCTAATCCTCAACGCGATCATCCCCGGCGCGGGCGGGGCGAGCGCGGCCGGCCTGTTCGCCATCGCGCGCAAGCTGGCCAGCGGCGTCCAGCTGATCCGCCAGGCCTTTTCCTATGTGATGGCTCCGCTCGCCTCGGAAGCCGCGCGGTACGACCGCCGCCACATCCTCGAAATCTACGGCTTCGCCACCCGGCTGACGATCGCGGTGGCGACCCCGGTCGTCTGCACCATCGCCGGCGGCGGCCGCGCGCTGCTCGCCTTGTTCGGCTCGGCCGCCCAGCCCGCCTTCTTCGCGCTGGCCCTCCTCACCTTCACCCGCCTGATCGAGGCCGTCGCCGGACAGGCCGCCGCGATCCAGTCGGTTATCAGCCGCTACCACCATCCCCTGATCGGCAGCGCGATCGGCCTCGCAGCGGCGCTGGCCGTCGGCGCGCTGCTGCTGCCGCAGGGCGGGATGAACGGCATGGCGATCGCGGTCTCGACGGGCATCGCCATCTCGGTGCTCGCCCCCATGGCCCAACTCTGGATCCACGACCGCCTCCACCCCTTCGCCCCGCCCTTCCTGCGCACGGCGGGCGTGTCGATATTGGTGGGCGCTGGGATATTGGCCCTGTCGCAGGCGCTGACGCCCTTCCATCATCTGGTGCGGATCGGCATGGGGGTATTGCTGCTGGCCGGCGGAATATGGCTGTCGGGACGGTTCGGGCTCGGCCATGAGGACAAGCTGGCGCTGGGCAAGACGGCGGAGCGGTTAAGGCTGGTGTGAGTGGGTGCCGGTTGATGACCGCGCACCCGACGATGAAGACTGACGTTTGCTCGGGGCCGTGCCGGGTGCAGCCTCTCAGCTGGGGTCCTGTCCCGTCATCCCATCGGCATTCGGACCGGTGCTGAACTGCGTATCGACGACCGGTATCACCGTCAGCACCGGCGCAACCCAAATGGGCTGGGCGCCCTGGGCGCGATCCCCGACAACATGCAGATCACCATTTGCCATTGCGTTCGTTTCCACCATCGGGCCCTTCTCGTTACGGGAGCGGCCTAGACGACCCAACAGCATTCAAGCAATTACGCATATTGCCGAAGGCAGCCCCGCCACAGGCGCCAAGGCCAGCATTTGCCGGAAGCGCCGCCGCGCTAGCTGCCGGCGCGATGCTGCTGCCTCAGACGGAGCGGGCGGCAGGACGATCGCAGTGTCGACCGGCATCGCGATCTCGGTGCTGGCTCCGATGGTCCAGCCATGGATCCACGACCGCCTCCCCCCTTCGCCCCGCCCTTCCTCGGCACGGCGGGCGTATTCCGGCTCGACAGCAAGAGCAAACTGGCGCTGGGGTAGACGGCGGAGCGGTTACGACTGGTATAAGGGAGGGACGACCATCAAGGCGGGATCGGAAGAGGAAGCGCTGAGCATCCTCGGTCCGATCCGGCAGGCGCCCTCAGCTGATCAAATCGATAGATAACCCGTCATCCGCTCCACTAGCATTAAGCTGCGTTTCGATGATCGATATCCGGGTGAGCGCAGGCGCAGTCCAGGCAGCCTTCTCCTGCTCGGGAGCTTTGACGGCCATATGCGGATCTGTTTCAGGCCTTGCATGCATTTCCATCACATTTTCTCCGTCATGGATGAGCATCGATATGCCCTGCATTTTGTGAGAACCCCGCCCATAAGGCAATAGGCATACCGCTGTTGTTCTGGATTCCGGCTGCGCATCGCCAGCGCCGAATGAGGCACCGTCGTTGCCGGGAGTAGACGCTTCGCTGCAGGACTCCGCCCCTCACCGCCCCCGTAAAATCCCCTCCGCCATCGTGTGGTCCGACACCTTGTCCACATCGATGCACGCCTCCGCCTGCGGCAGCAGCACCGCCGTCGCCTTCAACCCGAAACGCCGCCCGACGCGGGTGACCGCCTGGCCCAGAGTCAGGATGCGCAGCGCAATCAGGAGGGCGAGGCCAGGGCCGAAGGCGCTCAGGATCGCGCGGGCCTTCTTGCGTTGCTGTTCGACGTGGCGCCACACCGCGACGATCTCCAGCGCCTTGGGACTGCCGAGCCAGAACAGGTTGGTGCCCGAATAGGCGCCGCCGCGAAAGGGGAGCCAGGTGCGGCGGTTGCCGGGATAGGCGGCTTCCAGCGTGCGGCGCTCGACCAGGCCGACGGCCATGTCGCTGCCCGCCGCGCCCACCAGGAAGCGGTCGAGGATCGCGTCGGTCAGCAGAACATTGTCGGCGGTGGTGACCAGGAAGGGGTAGCCGCGCGGCATAGCGCTCAGCGTGTCGGCGATCGCCTCGGCGATCGAGCCGCCTGCGTCGCGGGTCACCACCTTAGCCTCGTCGCGCAGCCAGCGCGTCCCCGGATGGTCGAGAAGCGCGTCGGCATACTGCGCGACGATCACCACCCGGCCGACATCGGCGCGCGCCACCAGCACGCTCGCGACCCAGGCGAGCATCGGCTGCCCGGCAATTTCGATGAGCGCCTTGAACGCTTCGTCGAAATGTTCGGCCAGGGGGTCGACACCGGGCCGCTGCCCTGCAAGTAGGATTACAGTATATAACATTTTGGTCATGTTCTCGCCTTGCCAGCCACCGATGCGATGGGCAAGGAACAGACCTAATCACTGCAATTTTTGGAAGACATGACCAGCAACGCGCCGCTTAGCGTCCGCTCGATCGGGACGAATCCGACACGGATCTGGGGAATGACCAGCGAGGAGCGGCTGCGCCGCATCGCCCGGTCGCAGAAACTCTCGACCCGGAACCGGGAGGGTGGTCCGGTTCTGCTCGTCGCGGCCAGCCATGTGTTCGAGCCGGCCTGGCTGAAGTTCATGGCCGACCGCCCCGGCCAGGTGCTGACCCTGAACGGGGAGCAGGTGATCGCCCATGTGCCCGGCGGCGACAGCGGCGGCGATGGCGATGGCTTTCCCGAAGGGCTGGAGGAGGTCCGCGCCGAGGATCACCGCGTCTTCTACAACGTCGTCTTGCGCAAGCGCGAAGAGCCGGTGATCGAAAAGCTGACGCGCGACAGCGTGAAGCGGATCGAGCGGGCGACCTATTTCGGTGCCTACAAGGGCGTGACCGACGTCCTCACCAAATATCTGTGGCCCGAATGGGCGCTGGTGCTGACGCGGATCGCGGCACGGATCCGCATGTCGCCCAATATGGTGACGTCGATCGGCGCGATCCTGTGCGTCGCGGCGACCTATTATTTCTGGCATGGCCAGTACTGGACCGGCATGGGGCTGGGCCTCGTCTTCATGGTGCTCGACACGGTCGACGGGAAACTCGCCCGCTGCACGATCACGTCGAGCAAATGGGGCGACATCTTCGACCATGGCATAGACCTGGTCCATCCGCCCTTCTGGTGGTGGGCCTGGGGTGTGGGGCTGGCGAGCTGGGGGCTGGCCTTCACCCATCTGGAATTCGCGCTGGTGATGATCGCGATCGTCGCCGGCTATGTCGTCCAGCGGCTGATCGAGGGCGCCTTCATCCAGCGCTTCGCCGGCATGCACATCCATGTGTGGGAAAAGATCGACAGCGATTTCCGTCTGATCACAGCGCGGCGCAATCCGAACATGGTGATCCTGTTCGTCGCCATGATCTTCAAGCGCCCCGATATCGGCCTGATCGCGGTGGCGGTGTGGACGGTGCTCAGCTGCGTCTTCCACGCGGTGCGGCTGGTGCAGGCGTTGCGCCGCCGCAAGAAGGGCATCAAGATCCGCAGCTGGTTGCAGGTCTGAGGACGGGGCGGAGATGACGAACGCGACGATCGAGAAGTTCGGCTTCCCCGCGACGCTGATCCACGACTATCGCCACTGGGTGGTGCTGCTGCGCCCCGCCCAGCCGACGCTGGGATCGCTGGTGGTGGCGGCGAAATCCGACGCGACCGCCTTCGGGGACCTGCCGGCCAAGGCCCATGCCCAGCTGGCGGCCGTGACCCGCGACCTCGAACATGCGCTGCGTGGCGCTCTGGCGTTCGAGAAGATCAACTATCTGATGCTGATGATGGTCGACCCCCACGTCCATTTCCACGTCATCCCCCGCTATGAGGGCGAACGCGAATGGGCCGGCGTGTCGGTCACCGACGCCGGCTGGCCGGGGCAGCCGGTGCTCGGCCAGGCAGTGACGCTGACGGCCGAGCAGGTCGAGGCGCTGAGCCTGTGGCTCAAGGAGCTGTGGCCGGTTTGAGGGGGGCTTCGGTCTCAATGATGACGGTCGATCTTCAACCCACGCTGACCGATGGCGACATCAGGCTGCGACCCTTGCAACCCGACGACTGGCAGGCGCTGTTTGCGGTAGCGTCGGACCCGCTGATCTGGGCCGCGCATCCGGCGCATGACCGATGGCAGGAGCCCGTCTTCCGGGCCTTCTTCGATCAGGCATTGCGGAGCGGCGGCGCTCTGGCCATCACGCGGACCGGGACCAGCGAGATCATCGGCTCCTCCCGCTTCGATCGGACACGGGCCGACGAAGGCGAAGTCGAGATCGGATGGACCTTCCTTGCACGCGCGGCATGGGGCGGGCCGACCAATTTCACGGTCAAGCGGCTGATGGTCGGCCATGCGCTGCGCTTCTTCGAGCGGGTGATCTTCGTCATCGGCAAAGACAATGTCCGCTCGCGCAGGGCGGTGGAGAAGATCGGGGCTCGCCTCACCGAGCGCGTGCTCGATGTGGAGATGGCCGGCGCCATCGCTGCGCATGTGGTCTATGCCATCGATCGGCAGGATTTCGCTTCGGGACCGCTCAGCGCCTGAAGCGTGCGGCGGCCCTGCCCGAGAAGCTGCCGACCTATCGGTCGGTCGCCCAGCTCTCCGTCAGCGCGCGCGCGATCGGCAGGTCTTCGGGGAAGTCGACTTCGGCCCAGCGCAGGCCCTCGATCGATACCGTGCCGACGACGCCCGAGGGCGCCAGCGCGTGGATCGCCTTCAGATACCAGTTGAGCACGCCTTCGGGCGTCCGCATCATCGCCTCGACCTGGCGACGGAAGGTCGCCGGGCCCTCCCCCCTGAAGGCGAGCATGCCGATCGATTCCGCATTGGTCTCGGCCGGCTCCAGCCGCTTGCCGATCTGCAGCAGGCGATCGCCGTCGCGCTGCACCTTCATATCGTCGAGGTCGTAGCTGTCCTTGACGTCAATCGTCACCGTGATCGGCGCGGTCGAGCCCGCGATCAGCCGGCCGACGATCTCGGGCGAGACCAAGGTGTCACCGTTGAGGATGATGAAGTCCTGGTCCATCTCCTCGCGCACGATCCAGCAGGAGCCGAGATTGTCCGCGACCTTGTAGAAGGGGTTGAAGCGCGTCGTGATCGTCACGCCCGGCAGCGCCAGCGCAGCGAGCGCGGCCTCCAGCTTCTCATCGCGGAAGCCGGTGACCACGACGATCTGATCGATCCCGTTCGCGACCAGCGACGCGATCTGCCAGGCGATCAGGCTGCGGCCCGAAAAGTCGATCAGGCATTTGGGCTGGTCGGCCGTCAGCGGCAGCAGGCGCGATCCCTGACCAGCGGAAAGAATGATGGCTTTCTTCATGGGGGTGCGTGCCTAGGCACCAAATGCGGCAGGATGATGAAGCGGTCGGGGCAGGATCGCCCTGCCCCGTCGCCTGTAGCTTACCGATCCTCGACCAGCAGGTCGCGGAAGCGGCGCGGCTGGCTGCGCAGATATTGCGGCGGCACCTTCACCTGCGCCCCGAAATGCGCGGCGGCGTGCCAGGGCCAGCGCGGATCGTAGAGTACCGTACGCGCCAGCCCGATCAGATCGGCGTCGCCGGTCGCCAGGATCGCCTCGGCCTGTTCGAACTCGGTGATCAGGCCGACCGCGACGACCGGGATCGACACCGCTTCGCGCACCACACGGGCCAAGGGCACCTGATAATTGGGGCCGACCGGGATCGCCTGGCGCGGATCGAGGCCGCCGCTCGAGACGTGGATCGCGGCGGCGCCGCGCGCCTCCAGCGCCTTTGAAAAGGCGATCGTCTGCTCGATGTCCCAGCCGCCCTCGACCCAGTCGGTACCAGACAGGCGGACAGTGACCGGGCGATCGGCCGGGAAGGCCGCGCGGACCGCGTCGAAGACTTCGAGCGGGAAGCGCATCCGGTTCTCCAGGCTGCCGCCATAGTCATCCTCGCGGCGGTTGGAGAGCGGCGAGAGGAATTCGTGGAGCAGATAGCCATGCGCGCCGTGGATCTGGATCGCGTCGAGGCCCAGCCGCGCAGAGCGGCGCGCAGCATCGGCAAAGGCATCGCGGATGCGGTCGAGGCCGGCCCGATCGAGCGCGGTCGGGGCATTTTCCGACTCCTCGAACGGCAGCGCCGAGGGGGCGACGGTCTGCCAGCCATGCTCATGATCGGGCGCCAGCTGCGCGCCACCCCGCCAGGGCAGGTCGGTCGACGCCTTGCGCCCGGCATGGGCCAGCTGGATCGCGATCGGCATCGTCGAATGGCGGCGCACCGCCTCCAGCACGCGGGCCATCGCCGCTTCGGTGCGGTCATCCCACAGGCCGACATCGGCATAGCTGATCCGCCCTTCGGGCTCGACCGCCGTCGCTTCGATCGTCAGCAGGCCGGCGCCCGACGCGGCAAGCCCGCCCAGATGCTGGATATGCCAGTCGGTCATCGCGCCGTCCTCGGCCGAATATTGGCACATGGGGGCGATGACGATGCGGTTGGCGAGGGTCAGGCCGCCGACGGTGAGCGGCTGGAAGAGCTTGGCAGCGGGCACGAATATCTCCTGATCTCTATGATCGGTACGGAGCCGAGATAGGCATCGGTTCGCATAAACGCCTCAAAGCATCTCGCGGGTCATCCATAAGATATGTTATGTATAGACCATGCAGCTTCAGCAGCTCCGTACCTTCGTCGAGGTCTATCGTCGGCGTTCGATCAGCGAGGCGGCCCGCGTGCTGGGTCTGACCCAGCCGGCCGTCTCACAACATGTCGCCTCGCTCGAGAGCCAGCTGGGCCGGCCCTTGTTCGAACGCCATGCGCGCGGTGTGCGGCCGACGACGATCGCGGAGGAACTGGCGGCGAGCCTCGGCAATTCGCTCGACAGCGCCGAAGCCGCGCTCGCCTCGATGCGCGCGCGTTCGGCCGAACTGGGCGGGGTCGTCCACATCGCGGCTCCGTCCGACTATATGGCGGAAAGCGTCGCGCCCCGCCTCGACGGGCTGCTCCGTGCGGGGCTGGAGTTGCGCCTCCATGTCGGCGGACGCGATCTGCTGTTCGACATGCTGCTCAACGGCCGCGCCGACCTCGCCTTCATCGTGTCAAAGCCCGAAGATCCCCGGCTCGCCTTCCAGCCGCTGGGGTTCGAGAAGCTCCACGCCTGCGCCTCGCCCGCGCTGGCGCAGGCGATTGCGGATCGCGGCGACATCGCCGCCGCGCTCGCGGAGACGCCGCACCTCGCTTATGATCTCGATCGCCCGCTGGTCCGCACCTGGCTGCGCGCCAACGACCTGCCCCTGCCGACGACGATGCCCGTCGTGACCGCCCCGGATCTGCGCGTCCTGCGGATGATGTTGTGCAACGGTGCGGGCTGGACGGTGATGCCCGACTATCTCTGTGCCGCCTCGGTCGCGCGTGGCACGCTGGCGATCATTCCTCCGCCCGTCGCGACGCCGGAGAACCGCTTCCACCTTGCCTGGACGCCCAGCGCGCTGCGCCAGCCGCGCGTCGCCTTCGCCCGCACCCTGCTGATCGAAGCGCTGAGCGGGGCCGCGGCTGAGCCGCGTTAGCCTTGCCTTAACCATATAAGTCTAAGCCGGACGCCGATATTCCCAGCATCGGATGCCCAGCATGATCCCAGCGCGCTTCATCGACCCCGACCTCAGCCTGGCCGAGCTTGCGGAACCAAACGAGAAGCTGGGCTGCCCGGTTTTCTCCGGCGGACGCGCGATCCAGGCGGGCGAGAGCCTGCTCGGTCGGAACCGCATCTTCGACGAGATCTGGCAGCGCTGGAACGACACGCCGCTCGCCTGTGAGGACCAGTGCTCGGCACGCTATTATTTCGACCTCGTCCAGACGCTGCGCGACTTCAACGGCGAGTTCGACCATGTCGTAGAAGTCGGCTGCTATATGGGCGGCGCGACCTCGATCCTCGCCGGCTGCATGGACCGGTTCGACTTCACGCTCGACATCGTCGACCTCAGCGCCAGCTATCTGCGCTACGCTTATGAGCGGGCGCGGCGGATGTATCCCGAGGCCGCCGGCCGCATTCGCCTGTTCCACGGCGACCTGCCGGCCTATGTCCGCCACGTGATGCTCGCCGAGGCGCCCCGCCGCACGGTCGTCCACCATGACGGTGCGCATCATTTCGAGATCGTGGTCAAGGACCTCGCCGCCCTGTCCTTCGCGCGCGAGCAGCTGCACGCGATCATCGCGCAGGACACGCATTTGCGCGGAACCGCCAAATATATGAACTTCGTCGACATGGCGCTCTATGCCGTGTTCGGCACGGACCTCAGCTATGCGCCGATCGGCTCGGTCTATGACGAGTATGACCCGGTGACCCAGCCCAACATGTACCAGGGCAATTATTTCATGCCGGGCGCTGCCGAGGGCTTCGTGCTGCCAATGAACTGCAACGAATTCCGCTATCCGCACCCGTTGCTGTCGATCGACGATTTCCTTCCCGCTCCGCACGACGAAGCGGCACCGCTCGACCAGGCGGCCTGACGCAAATCACAGTGACGAGACACAAAAAAGGGGGCTGCGAGGCCCCCTTTCCTGTTCCGAAGCTATCGGCTGCGATCAGTAAACGCGCGCCTTCGGCTTGATATACTCGACCTCGTCGGTGAGCGTGTACTCGTGCACCGGACGGTAATCGATGCTCACCTTGCCCTGGTCGAACCAGGAAATGGTGTGCTTCATGAAATTCTCGTCGTCGCGGTTCGGGAAGTCCTCGTGCATATGCGCGCCGCGGCTTTCCTTGCGATTTTCCGCCGAGTGCATCGTCACGACCGCCTGGGGGAGCATGTTGTCCAGCTCCAGCGTCTCGATCAGGTCGGTGTTGAACACCAGCGACCGGTCGGTGATGCCGACATCGGCAATCGTCTTGTAGACGTCGTCGATCAGCGTCAGACCTTCGCTCAGCAGTTCACTGTCACGGAACACCGCGCAGTGCTTCTGCATCGTGCGCTGCATCTTCAGGCGGATTTGCGCGGTCGGCGTGCCGCCCTTGGCGTTGCGATAATGATCGAGACGGCCGAGCGCCTTTTCGTCGGCTTCCTTGTTGACCGTGCCGTGCTTGCTGTTCGGCTTGATCAGCTCCGCCAGGCGGAAACCGGTCGCGCGGCCGAAAACGACGAGATCGATCAGCGAGTTAGAGCCGAGGCGGTTAGCGCCGTGCACCGACACGCAAGCTGCTTCGCCGACGGCGAACAGGCCGGGGACGACCGCATCCGGGTTGCCGTCCTTCAGCGTGACGACTTCGCCATGATAGTTACAGGGAATGCCGCCCATGTTGTAGTGGACGGTCGGCGTGACCGGCAGCGGCTGGCGCGTCAGGTCGACGCCGGCGAAGATCTTGCCGGTCTCGGTGATGCCGGGCAGGCGCTCCGCCAGCACCTTGGGATCGATGTGATCGAGGTGGAGGTAGATATAGTCGCCATTCTTGCCGACGCCGCGACCTTCGCGGATCTCCATCGCCATCGAGCGCGACACGACGTCGCGGCTGGCGAGATCCTTGGCGGACGGCGCGTAGCGCTCCATGAAGCGC
>JAIYAJ010000516.1 GCA_027489105.1 Zymomonas sp.
ACCAAATCGACGAAGATGGAACAGGAGGCGCAGATCTGGCAGCTGGTGCGCGAGAGCGGCACCGAACTGGTGGTGCTGGCGCGCTACATGCAGGTGCTGTCGGACGGGCTCGCCGCCAAGCTTACGGGCCGGTGCATCAACATCCACCACAGCTTCCTGCCGGGATTCAAGGGCGCCAAGCCGTATCATCAGGCCCACGCCCGCGGGGTGAAGCTGATCGGCGCGACCGCCCATTACGTCACCTCCGACCTCGACGAGGGGCCGATCATCGAGCAGGACGTGGAGCGCATCAGCCACCGCGACACCGCCGAGGACCTCGTGCGCAAAGGCCGCGACATCGAGCGCCGTGTGCTGGCACGCGCCGTGAGCTACCATCTTGAAGGTCGCGTCCTGCTCAACCGGCAGAAGACGGTGGTGTTCTCGAACTGAATGGGAGGGCGCCGCCTCTTTGGCGGCGCGGCTGGCTCCCGGATCTTCCCCCGCTGCTGCGGCGGAGCCCCGCAACCACTCGTTGTTCGGGGCTCGATGGCCTGAAGCCGCCTGCAGCGGAAGGAACTCCGTATCCCGCGCACGAGATGCCAGCAACGCGAGTGAAAAACCCTGTTTACCGACAGTAAACGATAAACAAAGTTAACGGAAACCGGCAACTTTATCGTAAATATCGACCCATCATATACGTCTCTCATGAACCAAGCGGGAGACGCACATGCTTATCCGAGTGGCCGCTGCCAGCCTCCTCCTGGCAGGCTCCTGCCTCGCCGCCAATGCCCAGCAGGCGTCGCGCCCGGCCAACTGGCAGGGGGTCTACGCCGGCGGGCATGTCGGCGGAGCGGTTGGCGCCGCTGCCTCGCGCAGCTCAACAGGATTCGTCGCGGGCGTGCATCTCGGCGTCAACGGACAGTTTGACAGGCTGGTCGTGGGCGTCGAGGCCGATGTCGGCGCGACCTCGAACGGCAACAGCGGATTCGGAGCCAAATTCCGACAGGGCACCAACGGATCGATGCGCGGGAGGCTTGGCTACAGCTTCGACCGCCTGCTCGTCTACGGGACAGCCGGCGTCGCCGTTTCGAACTACGAATACAGAAATCCCGTCGGTTCAGCGTCGCGCATGAGACCTGGAACAGTTTTGGGAGCTGGCGCGGAACTCCTGCTCACTGAAAACGTTGCTGTGAGAGGCGAGTTTCTGAACTACAACTACTCAAAGTCTTCGTTTGCCGGTATCGGCGGTCCTGTAAACTTCTCACCGACAAACAATGTAGTGAGAGGCGGTATGAGCTATAAGTTCTAGTTCTGTGTTAACAACACATAAATACGGATCGTGACCAATTCTCGCCACATTCTGACATAATCTGGCCCTGATCACCGAACACGATGTGTCCTTGATGGCACAGCTTGGAATCGGGGCCTGTGCTAAACGTCTTTCAGTCGAACTACTGGAAGTTCCAGATTACCAACCCACTATGGAGTTCCTAATGAACAAGTACCTCGTCAGCGGCGCAGCCGCCCTTGCCGGCGTGATGGCTGCCGGCGCAGCCTTCGCGGCGGATCTTCCCGCCCGCCGGGGTCCCGTTGCGGCTCCGATTGTGTACGCTCCCGCGTTTACCTGGACGGGCTTTTATGTCGGTCTGAACGCCGGCTATTCCTTCAGCCGCAACGACGCCGTCACCCTCGGCTCCGCCGGTTTCCTCGCCCTCCCGGCCGGCACCCGTCCGGCGTCGCTCCGGACCGGCAAGGACGGCTTCACCGGCGGCGCGCAGATCGGTTACAACTGGCAGATGGGCGCCGCGGTGTTCGGCATCGAAGCCGACATCAACTACCTCGACAACAAGCGGGCGACTGGCTTCGTCGGACTGCCCACGGGCATCGTGGGCGTCGGCACCCTGACGACCTCGGCCGGTTCCGACATGACGTATCTCGGCACTGTCCGCGGCCGCCTCGGCTTCGCCGCCGATCGCGCGCTGTTCTACGTCACCGGTGGTCTGGCCTATGGCAACCCGAATAATTCGGGCCTTGTGACCTCGACTGCTGGCGGCCTTTGGGCTGGTGGCGGCGACTCCACCCGCTTCGGCTACACGGTCGGCGGCGGCGTCGAGTACGCCCTGACCAACCAGTGGACCGCCAAGATCGAGTACCTCTACTACGATCTGGGCCGCCAGACGGTCACTGCCGTTCCGCTCAACGCGGCTGCCGTCGCGACCGGCGTGAATTACGCCGCCCGGTTCGAGAACACGGGCCACATCGTCCGTGGCGGCATCAACTACAAGTTCTGATCGACTTCCAGCGATCGGTTTCTCGGGCGCCCGGGGGTCGAAAGACCTCCGGGCGTTTTCGTGCGCTCTCCATCGCGCAGCGCGCGTAGCGGGGGCGGCCTTTGGCCTTCCCCTTGCATCGCGTCCGACGAGCGCGCCACGCCCACGCAGGCTTGAAGACGGCGTGCTTGAAAGATGGCGGCGTTATCGCCACCTTGAAGTCCGGTAGCGGACCTCTTGAGTCTGCCACGCCTTGTCAGGGTGGCTGCCGCGACCCGGGTCCAGCGCCCGCTGGCCTGAGTTCGGCTCACGGTCGCCCAGAAGGGGGCCGAGCGAGCCGCAAGCACGATAAGGAATTGTCAGATGAGCGCCCA
>JAIYAJ010000127.1 GCA_027489105.1 Zymomonas sp.
CATAGAGCGCCACTTCCTGCGCCAGCGTCAGGCGCGGAATCGGAGTCCAGCGCAGCTTGAGCCGGGATTGGTCTTTTTGGCGACAGACACGACCGCCGCGATCGTCGCCGGATCGTCGCCGGATCGTCGGAGGCGATCGCCGTCTCGATCATTGCGCGTACGGGGTCCGGCAAGGGCCCCGCAACGGCCGGTCCGCACGACGCAATAAGAGCCGTAGCACAAGCCGGCGCTGCAACTATCCTCATGATCGTGGCCGATGCCCGATCAGTTTGGCAGCGGCCAAGGCCCCTTTCCGCCTTCGGCGATGAAGCGATCGGTGCGCGCGGTGATCACCGGCAAGGGGACCGACCCCAGCGAGAGCAGCATGTCGTGGAAAGCGCGGATATCGAACTTCGCGCCAAGCGCTGCCTCGGCCCGGGCGCGCTCCTTCTCGATCTGGAGCATCCCCAGATAATAGGACAAGGCTTGGCCCGGCCAGCCGATATAGCGGTCGACCTCGGTCGTGATCTCATGCTCGCTCAGCGCGCTGTTGTCGCGCAGGAAGGCGATCGACTGTTCGCGGGTCCACCCCTTGGAATGAATCCCGGTGTCGATCACCAGCCGCGCGGCGCGCCACATCTGGTAACTGAGCATGCCGAAGCGATCATAGGGCGTCTCGTACATCCCCATCTCGATCCCCAGCCGCTCGCAATAAAGCGCCCAGCCCTCGCCATAGGCCGAGATATAGGTGTAGCGCCGCCATTCGGGGCGCTCCTCATTCTCGGCTGCCATCGACATCTGCCAGCTATGGCCCGGCGCGGACTCGTGCAGGGTCAGTGCCGTCAGCTGGAACAGCGGCCGCGACGGCAGGTCATAGGTGTTGAGCAGGTAGCGATCCTGCCCGCCCCGTCCGGCGGTGTAGAAGGGCGCGATGTCGTCGGGCACGGGCACGATGCCGAAGCGTCCGCGTGGCATGCGCCCGAACCACTGGGCCGCCTTGCCGTCGAACTGCTTGGAGATCCACGCCGCCCGATCGAGCAAGGCCTGCGGCGTCTTCACATAGAATTGGGGATCGGTGCGCAGGAAGTGCAGGAGGGCCGGGAGGTCCCCCTCGAACTTCACCTCCTTCATGATGTCGAGCATCTGCGCACGGATCTTCGCGACCTCGGCCAGGCCGATAGCATGGATTTCCTCGGGGCTTAGATCGACCGTGGCATAGGCGCGGATTTGGGCGCGGTAATAGGCCTTGCCGTCGGGCCAGGCTTCAGCCGAAAGCCCCTCGCGCAACTTCGGCAGATAGTCCTTGCGCATGAACGTCAGCAGCTTCGCATAGGCAGGGATGATCGACGTCGTGATGATCGTCTCGGCTTCCGCCCGCAACGCGTCCTGTCGCGCCTGCGCGATAGACGCGGGCAAACTCCTGAACGGCGTGAACCACAAAGTGTCGCGCGGCGATTTCGCCTCTGCGATCAGCGCGATCGACTGGTCGCGGCCGGCCATGGTGATCCGGGGTGGGGTGAAGCCGCGCTTGAGACCGGCGCGCATATTCTCGCTATTCTGATCGAAATAGCGGGGGATGTCGCGCATCAGCGAAAGCATCGCCTGCGCGTCGGCCTCGGTCCGGATCGGTTGCCGCGCGACATAACCCAAGTCCGCCCAGAAGCTGCTGTCGGAGTTCAACGGCTTTTCGAAGTCGCGGAAGCGCTGGGTGTCGAGCAGCGTCTGCACCTGGACGCGGTAGACTCCGTAGTCCTCCTGCTTGTCGGGGGACAGCGTGGCGGGGTCGATCGCATCGAGCGCGCGAAGCGTGTCGGTCCAGGTCGCCAGCCGCTCGCGCTGAGTCGCCGGGCTTTCGTCGGGCAGATGGCTGGGAATGCCGCCCTTGTTCGACTCCGCGCTCTGGAAGCTCTTCTGCCGCCATGTCCATTCCCTGCCGCTCAAGGCGTCGAAGCGGTCGTCGGCGGGGTTGGCGTGGAGCGGGGTCGCCAACAGCAGTGCGCAGCCCAGCAGCAATCTCATCCTTACTCTCCCAGGCGGCCAAGCGCTTCATCTTGGCGGCGATCCTGCGCATTTGCAAAGAAGGGTTGAGCCGGTGGGCCGGATCGGTCCACATCGGGCGGAGATGCGCTGGCTAACGATCTTTCTCCTGCTTCTGCTCGCCGCCTGCGGCCAAGCCAATCGATCCGCCCCGCCCGGCGAGCGTATCGTTCGGCTGGCTGACGACGAGGTCAAAAGCCTCGATCCCCAGAAGAGCACCGACCTGGCGACGCTGCGCGTAGCGACCGACCAGTTCGAGGGGCTGACCCGCATCGACGGGCACGGCCGGGCCGAGCCCGGCCTCGCGAAAAGCTGGTCGGTTTCGGGCGACGGGCTCGACTGGACGTTCGACCTGCGGCCCGGCCTGCGCTTCTCCGACGGCATGCCGATCGACGCCACCGTCCTGGCGGGCAGCTTCGCACGGTTGCGCGACCCGGCGGTCGCCTCGCCGGGCGCGGCGCTGTTCGACGCGGTGGATGGCATCGCGGCGGATGGACCGAACCGGGTCCGTGTTCGTCTCAGGAGCCCCCTGCCGTCACTGCCCGAGCTCATGGCGCTTCCGGCGGTGGCCGCACTGCCGCTACACAGGATCGCGGCGCGCGGCGACGACTGGACATCGGACCGGCCTCTCGTGACCTCGGGCGCCTATCGGCTGGTCGAATGGCGGCTCAACGAACGGCTGCGGCTCGAACGAAACCCCTATTGGCATTCGGGCCGCGCCCCGATCGCCTCGGTCGAATGGCGGCCCGTGACCGATCGGCTGACCGCGCTGCGCAGCTTCGCCGCAGGCGAGGCCGACACCACCAACGAGTTGCCGCAGACCCGCCTGCACTGGATCGAGGAACGGCGACCCGGCACCGCGCGTATCGCCCCCTATAATGGAAGCTATTATTTCGTCTTCAACACCACGCGCGCGCCGTTCGACGACGTTCGGGTGCGCCGTGCACTGTCGCTGGCGATCGACCGGCGCTGGATCGCGCAGCGCTTGATCGGGCTGGGCACCCAGCCCGCCTGGGGCGTGGTCCCACCCGCCGTTGCCGGGCCGGTCGGTGCGCTCGCTCCGCCCGACGCGGCATGGAGCGCGGAGCGGCGCATGGCCGAAGCGCGACGACTGCTCGCACAAGCCGGCTATGGACCGCGTCGCCCGCTCGTCTTCGACATCCGTTTCAACAGCGACGTCGAC
>JAIYAJ010000178.1 GCA_027489105.1 Zymomonas sp.
ATCAGGTGGCGCTTGAGCATCTTGAGCTTCTTACCGTCTTCCAGGCAGACGATATAGTCGGGCTTGATCGACGAACGGATCGAGACCGCAGGCTCCTGCTTGATCTCGGGCTCGACGATTTCTTCGCCCAGACCCGCGAGCGCGTTGTGGACGTTCTGGATCAGCAGGGGCAGGTCCGAAACGGCGACGCTGTTATTGCTGACATGCGCCGAAACGATGTCCGCCGTCAGTGCGATCAGAGTTTCAGAAAGACCGTTATTGTCCGACATGAGTTGACCTTCACAGGAAAGAGATGACGAATCCGAGTTCGCAATGCCGCCCCGAGAGCATTGACTGCGCCGCCTCTGCGGCACTTTGGCGGCTTTTGCAACGTAAATATAGTCGGGAAGATATAGGTCCGAGTCAAACCGAACATGAAAGGGTCAGGGCGTCGTGAACCTGTCCATCGCGACCATGGTAGTAGCCGGGCCGGCGACCGATCTGAACAAAGCCTGCTTTTTTATACAGTTCGATTGCGGGATTATTATAGCGCACTTCAAGGTGGAGAACGCTTCCATTACGTTCGTGCAACAATTTTCGAGTGTGCTTGATCAATGCGAGGGCCACGCCCTGGCGTCGATGCGATGGCGCTACGGCAAGCAACAGCAATTCCGCTTCTTCGGCGACCTGACGGATCAGGGCGAAGCCGGCGGGTGAGTCCTCGTACCGGGCCAGCGACAGCCAGGTCCCCGGCAGTGTCAGCATCGACAGCGTCTGGGCTTCGTTCCACGCCTCGCCATAGCCGGGGTCAAACGCCGTATCCATGACCGCCATGACCGGTGCGAGGCCACCGGGGCCGACCTCGGAGATGATGAGGTCGCTCACCTTACGCCGCCGCGGGCTTGGCGTCGGCGGCTCGTCCATAGATCGGGCTTGCCGGCAGCCTGGCCAGCTCACCGAGCAGCAGTGCATCCGCCGCACGCGGAAGGCGTGGATGGGCGACGCCGTGGCCGCGCGCCTCTACCAGCTTTTCCGCAGCAGACCCGAAAACATGTTCGGCGCTCATCGCAAGGGCCGCTTCGCCGGGGGGCAGGGATGCCAGCTCGGACGTCGGGCAGAGCGGATCGCAGGAAAAGGCCTGCACGAAAAACTCGCCGTGGCCGCCGATGATCGCGACCGACAGGGTGGGGGCGGTGGAGGCCGCTGCTGCGGCGATGATTGCCATCGAGGAATAGCCATGGACCGGTGCGTTCCAGCCAAAAGCCAGTGCGCGGGCAGCAGCCAGCCCGACGCGAACGCCGGTGAAGCTGCCGGGGCCGCAGTCGACGAGCAGCCGCCCCGCCCGCCCGCCATCGGGCAGCGAAGCGATCATCGGCATGAGCCGTTCGGCGTGGCCTCTGCCGACCTCTTCATGAATCTCGGCAAGCAGCCGGTCCTCGTCGAACAGCGCCACCGAACAGGCGGCGGTTGCGGTATCGATGACCAGCGTGCGGCTCATCGGGCGATCAGGCCGCCCGAACCTCGGTCACTTCCGGTACATAATGTTTGAGCAGCGTCTCGATGCCCTGCTTCAGCGTGGCGCTGGAAGACGGGCAGCCCGAGCATGCGCCCTGCATTGCGAGATAGACGGTCCCGCGCTGGAAGCCGCGATAAATGATGTCGCCGCCATCGCGCGCGACGGCGGGGCGGACGCGCGTTTCGATCAGGTCCTTGATCTGCGCGATGATGTCGGCGTCGGCAGGATCATCGCCAAAGTCGTCATCGGGGGCGATGCTGATGTCGGCGGCAGAGCCGGCGCGGAACAGCGGCGCTTCGGACGAGAAATGGTCCAGCAGCACACCGAGGACGCGCGGCTTCAAGTCGCGCCACTCGCTGCCCTCGCCGGCGGTGACCGAGACGAAATCCTGGCCGAAGAAGACGCCGGTGACATCACCCAGCGAAAACAACGCTTCCGCGAGCGGCGATGCGACAGCTTCTTCCGGATCGGCAAAGTCGCGGGTTCCCGCGGTCATGACGGCGCGACCCGGCAGGAATTTGAGCGTAGCCGGGTTGGGCGTGGTTTCTGTCTCGATCAGCATGGGCGTCATTTGGGGGCAGTTGGGCGAGGGATCAAGCCATTCCTTCTTTACCTGGACGTCATTGGGCTTGATTAAGACGGCGAGCGCACCGCGGTCGACCATCGGGGTCGGCACCCGGATCGCGCCGCACCATGCTCGGATCGGGGGGCGATGTTTCTCTGGAAGAATGCGGTCGTGCTCGTCGTGCTGCTGGGTGTCGTGACGCTCCCGGCATCGATGCTCGTGCGCGCCCGCTGGGAAAAGGTCTATCTGGCGCGGCTCTTCTTCTGCGGCATCGTCGCGGTCTGCCTCGCGCTGAGCGCCCTGCCGATGATCGCGACGCAGATCGGCTATCTTCTGCTGCTCACCGCCTGTTTCGACCGACGCCTGCCGATCGCGGCGACCTATTTGTTCTTTCTGCTGTGGACGCCGGCAGCGGGGTCGCTGCTCGCGGTATCGGGTGCCTATATCGCGCCGATCACGCCGTTCCTGACTTTCTCGGGGGCGTTGCTGCTTGGCTATCTGCTGCACCCGGAAAGCCACCAGCGGCGCAAGCTCGTCGCGAGCGATCTCGCCGTTCTCGGCTTCACGCTGGTCTATTGCGTCTGCATGTCGCTGCGGGACACGCCGACGGGCATTGCGCGGACCGTGGTCACCTTCCTCATTCCCTATGTGCTGAGCTACCAGATCCTCTCGCGCGTCAAGATCGGCTCGCCCGAGATCGTGCTGCGCCTGTTCGTCTTCGCCGCCGCCGCCGCTGGCCTGCTCTGCCTGTTCGAAACGGTGCGGCACTGGCCGCTCTACGCCGGGGTGATGGGCGTGAAGAACGACATCTGGACGGTCGATGCGCCGCGCACCTGGCTCGAACGCGGCGGCATCGCGCGGGCCTATGGTCCCTTCGCCCATCCATTGACCGGCGGCGCGATGCTCGGACTCGCCGCCGTGGCCGCCTGGGGCCTGTCGCGTATTCGCGGGGTTTCGGGCCCCTTGGTGGTGCTCGGCGGGCTGATCCTGCTCGGCCTCGCCGCGACCCTGTCGCGATCGGGCATGGTTGCGGTCGCAGTGGGGCTGATGGTGTTCCAGTTGCTGCGCGGCCGCTATCTGCTGGCCGTCCTCGTGCCGCTCGCCGGTCTTGTCATCGTGCTCGGCCTGCCGATCCTGGGCGGCGAAGATGCGCGTTTCAACGCCACCTATCGGATCGGCCTGCTGAGCGGCGTTCCGCGCGCGCTGGGCGGGCATTTGTGGTTCGGCTATCGCGAGGCCGTCGCGCAGGGGATGCTCGACAGCTTCATCCAGGGACAGGGCATCGTCGATCTGGTGAACGCCTATCTGGCGCTGCTCGTCGAGGGCGGGCTCGTCACGGTGATCGCCTTCCTGCTGTTCATCCTCTCGGCCTACCCCCATTACCGCTCGATCAAACGGCTGCAGCCCGATCGCGAGCAGCTGATTCTCGCGCAGGTGCTGATTTCCATTCATACCGCGACAGCGGTCTCGCTGGCTCTGCTGAGCAGCTGGGTTGCGCCGATGCAGCTGAGCTTCATCATGGTTGCGCTGCTGGTCGCGCTGCGCACCCAGCTGGCGTCGGCACGTGCCGACGCCAGCGCGGGGCCGCCGCTCGTCGCGGTCGTGCATGACGAGCCGGGCGAAAGGCTGCCGGCGCTGCGATGAGCGTCGGAGCGGGAGCCTCGTCCTCGCGTCCGCAGGCGCTTGCCGCGCGCCTGCTCGGCGGGCCCGGTCGCTTGGTGTTCGGCTTCACCATCGCCACCATGATATTGCGGCTCGGCGGCAATATCGTCCTGACCCGGCTGCTCAGCCCCGAAGCCTTCGGCGTCGTCGGTATCATCACCTCGACCATGATCATCCTGGCGATGTTGTCGGACCTGGGCGTGTTCGACTTCGTCATCCGGCACGAGCGCGGCGGGGAGCGCCGATTTCTCGACGTTGTCTGGTCGATCCGGCTGGGGCAGGGGGCGCTGCAGGCAGCGGCGATGCTGGCGGGGGCCTGGCCGATCGCGCTGGTGCTGGGCAAGCCCGAGCTGGCCTGGCCGATCGCCGCCACAGCACCGCTGTTCCTGATCAACGCGCTCTGCCCGATCAGCTTGCTGCTCGCCCAGCGCGAAGGCCGGATCAAGGCGAGCTGCTCGGTCGAACTGGCGGCGCTGGCGGTGCAGGTCGCCTCGAACCTGGCTTTGTCGCTACTGATGCCCGATTATCGCGCGTTGATCATCGGCCTCTATGTCAGCGGGATCGCCCGGATGGTCTTCACTGCGGCGCTCCTGGGGGGCAGGATGCGGTTCGCGTGGGACGGCCGCCTGGCACGCGAATTCTTCGGCTTTTCCCGCTGGATCATGGCGTCGACGATCGTCACCCTGCTGATGACGCAGTTCGACAAGATGCTCTTCGCCCGGCTGTTCACGGTCGCGGACTTCGGGGTCTACATGCTGCCCGCCAATCTTGCGGTCGCGTTCCAGCCCTTCGGCCGCAACTATGTCGAGCGGCATTTCTTCCCGCTGGTCTCGCGGACATGGCAGGATGCGCCCGACCGGCTACGATCGATCTTCTACGCAGCGCGCAGGCGACACTATCTGGTGCTGTTCGCGGGGATCGGTTTCGGCATCGGCGTCGCGCCCGCGCTGTTCCGCCTGTTGTTCGACCATCGCTACGAATATGGCTGGATCTATCTGAGCGTGCTGCTGTTGCGGATCGCCTTCGATCTCGATTCCTTCACCAACCTCCAGACGCTGCTCGCCATCGGCCATGCGCGGGTGATGTTCTATGCCAATCTCCTGCGGCTGGCGGTGTTCCTGCTGCTGGTCGCCGCGACCTTCGGTCTGCTCGGGCCGATCGCGCTGCCACTCGCGCTAGCGGGCGGTGAACTGGCGGGGCTGATCTACACCCTGCCGCTGATCGCGCGCCACGGGCTGTTCGATGTGCGCGACCATATGCTGTACTACGCAGCCCTGTCGCTCGCCGTCCTGGTCGGGGCTGCGATCAGCTGGGTCGCCGCGCCGCAGGTGGTCGAGGCGGGACTGCGGCTGATCGGCTGAGCGGTCAGTCGCGCGGCGTGCGCTTCCACATCCGTTCGGGCTTGCGGATCGCGCCGAGATAGAGGGGCAGCTTCCAAAGGATATAGGCAGGCGCGAGCAGCAATTGTCGGGCGCTGGCTTGTGCGCGGCCGAAGCGCCACCAGCCGAGCAGCACCAGTCCCGCTGCGGCGACTAGCAGGGCAATCAATCCCAGGGCAGCCGAGCCCGAGGCCCCGAGCGCGATCAGCCCTACCGAGACCAGCAGGCTGGCAGCGCAAAGCAGGCCCAGCAGGGCAAGCGGTGGCACGCACAGATGCAGGCCCAGCCACAGCAGCGGCCCTTCGCCCGACAGCAGCAAGTGCGGCGCATGGCGGACGGCGCCGCGCAGGAAGCCCTGCTCCCAGCGGGTGCGCTGGCCGAAGGTGGCGGAGCGGGCGGCAGGATCGGACCAGGTCGTCACCTGCGGCAGGAAGACCGGCGCCATGCCCAGCTGGGCGAGCGCTATCCCCATGTTCAGGTCCTCGGCAATGTCGTCGGTATCGAGCGGGGCCGCATCGAAGCAGCGCCAGGGAAAGGCCATGCCCGAACCGGTCAGCAGGGCTGGTGCGCCGATCCACGCCAGCCCGCGCTGGCGGACGAGATTGCGCAGGAGCAGGGCGAAGCCGGAGACAGCGACAAGCGGACCGCGATCGGGGATGGGCCGAAACAGATAGGCCGACTGGACCGGGCGGTTGAGCGCGGCGGCCGTCCCGGCGAGCCGCGCCAGACCGTCCCCCTCGATCGCACAATCGGCATCGA
Source organism: Zymomonas sp. (assembly GCA_027489105.1). Next base: position 5,861 of record JAIYAJ010000178.1, read on the forward strand.
GCACCGCCACGATCGCGGGAGGCGCGGCGCGCAGATGGCGGCGGGCAAAACCCAGCGCATGGCCCTTGCCGCGCTGGACCGGATCGTGCCGTTCGATCACCTCGGCCCCCGCTGCGCGGGCGATCCTGGCGGTTCGATCAGAGCAATTGTCGGCGACGACGAGGATGGAGCTTCCGGGCGGCGCGGACGCGCGGACCGCTTCGATGCAGCGCGCGATCCCGGCTTCCTCGTCATGCGCCGGGATCAGAATTGTCAGGTCGGCGGATTTGGTCCACGGTCGCGTCCTGGGGCGTAGCTGCGCCCCGCCCAGTTCGATCGAGAGGATCGCCAGCGCGAGCATCGAAGGCAGCACGACCAGCCAGGCGAGAGCGTCGATCATGACCGTTTATACTCGATGAGGGTCGGCGCGCGGTCGCGGCGGCGGTTGCGCCAGTAGGACAGCAGGCCGACCATCTCCGCATATTTTCCGAGCGTCAGGAACAGCGCGAAGGGCACGCCGCGCCGGATGCCGTGGCGATGCGTCTCGCGAACGGCGATCCGCACGAGGTTGAGGGCCAGCAATGCGAGCACCAGCACGGTGCCGGCAATGGCGCGCGGATCGAGCAGGATCGCCGCGAGAAGGCTCGCGACCGCAGCCAGCGGAAGCAGCCCGGCCCAGAAGAGGATCCGCGCCCTGCTCCGGCCATAATCGTGCAGGGTCGAACCGGGATGGCGATCGACCAGTTCGGCGAAGGCATGGCCGGCGCGCATCGTCCGGCGCCACCATTGGCGAAAGCGGACCATGTCGCCGTCGTGGACTGCCATCGGCGCGTCGATACATTCGATCTGCCAGCCCGCCATGCGCAGGCGCAGCGCGAAGTCCGGGTCTTCTCCGGCGATCATGTCGTCCTGATAGCCGCCCGCATGACGGATTGCCTCGACGCGCAACAGCACACTGCCGCCGAACACCGGCGCCGGCCCGGCGGGAACGTCCCATTCGCGGTCGAACATCCAGCCATAGATGCTGGCGTCGGGCTCGCGCTCGCGCAACCGCCCGAACAGCGCGCCGAGTTCGGGCTCGCGGTCGAGGCGGTCGGTGGCGAGCGCGATCCAGCCGGGTTCGAGAGCGGAGTCTCCGTCGAGCATCTGGACGTAGCGGATCGCCGGATCGGCCAGCAGCCGATCGAGCCCGGCATTGCGCCCCCGCGCCGCGGAAAAGCCGCGCTCGGCCGACAGCTCGATCACGGTTATGCCAGCGCGCCGTGCCGCCTCGGCGCTGCCATCGATCGATCCGGAATCGACATAGAGGCTCTGCCAGCCCTGTGTGGACGCCAGGCTGCGCAGCAAGCGGGGCCCTTCGTTTCGGCCGATCACCACGATCGCGACGTCGGTCCGAACCATAGTTTACGCTTTGCCCTATTGATCGCTACGGATTGCCGGTCTGTAATCGGTGCGAAAAGGATGGCTGGCAAGAGATGGCTTTCGGGACGGCTCGCATCTTCGCGGCAGCCATGCTGCTGCCGATGACGCTCGTCGCCTGCGGTTCGGCCGAGGAGAAGGCGTCTAAGGCGGCAACCCGCTTCGACATCTATTATGCGCGGCGCGATCTCTATTCGGCGCGAGTGGAGATCAACCGGGTCCTGGCGGCGCAGGACGATGTGCCCGAATATTGGGCCCGGCTGGCGCGGCTCGAACTGGCGGACGGCCGGCTGCTGCAGGCCTATGACGCCTATAATCGCGTGGTCGAACTCGACCCGGACAATGGCGAGGCGATCCAGACCATGGCCGAGCTGTCTTATTCGGGCGGCTCCTATGACGATGCCGAGAGGCTCGCGGACAAGATATTGGAGAAACAGCCCCGCTCGCTGCGCATGCAGCTGGTCAAGGGGTCGGTCGCGGTAGAGCGTCGGGAGGTCGAAAAGGCCAAGGCCATCGCGCAGGGCATGCTGGAAATCGATCCGACCAATGAGGGGGCGACCCTGTTGCTGGCCCGAACGGTCAACCTGGGTGGCGACCGCCAGCAGGCGATCCGCATCGTCGAACAGTCCGTCGTGAAGGACGGAGAGTCCATTCCGAAGCTGCTTGCGCTGCTCGACCTGCATTCGGGCAATGCCGACTTTCCAGCGACCGCGCGGACCTTTGCGCGGCTGTTCACGCTGATGCCGGACAATGTCGACCTGCGGATCGAATATGCCCGTCTTCTCTACGAAAAGGCACGGCCCGATCGCGCCCTGGCCATGCTGGCGCGCCTGATCCGCCGCCATCCCGGCGACCAGGAGCTCGAGCAGCGGATCGTCGACATGTGGACCGAGGTCGGCGCCGACAAGGTCGATATCGACCTGCTCGGCCGGTTCGTCGCGCGCAGCGGCGATCGCCCGCTCAAGATGGCGCTTGCCCATCTGCTGCTCGACCGGCAGCGCTATGCCGACGCGGAACGGCTTCTGCGGCCGTTCGTCGATCGCGAGACGATCAGCGCGCCCAATGTCGAGGCGGACGTCCTCTATGCCGGCGCGCTGAGCGGGCTGGGGCGCGGCGGCGAGGCGCGGAGGATGGTCGACCGGATATTGCGGTTCGATGAGAACAATCCCCGGGCGCTGCTGATGCGGGTGCGCGTGTCGACCCGGACGGGCGACCTGTCGCAGGCGTTGAAGGATGCGCAGGTACTGGTGCGGGACAATCCGAAAATTGCCGAGGCGCGCGTGGCATTGGCGGACATCCACGTCCGCCGGGGTGAGCCAATCCTGGCCGACAACAGCTATGCGAGCGCGATGAACGATCTCGGCGACGATCCGGAGATGCTGAAAGCCTATGTCGGCTATTTGCGGGGCAAGGGCCGGGACCGTGTGGCGCTCGATGCGACGAAGCGGTTTTCCCGCGACAATCCCAGGTCGTCGAGCGGCTGGCGGCAGCGCGCGGAGCTCTGCCTCGATCTGCGCGACGGCGAATGCGTCGACGAAGCGATGGATGCCCTAGAGCAGCTTCCCGGAGGACAGAAGATCCGCGCCGCCCTTTCGTCGCGCCGGGCGGCGCTCGGTTCGTCCCAAAACGGTCGGGCATCGGCGGCTATTGCCGCTGTTCGGACCTCCCGCTCCTGTGGCAGAAACGTCGCCACATGCTGACCATGGTTAACAGCGAATCGGACGGTGCGGTGCCGACCTCGCGCAAATATCGCTTCACGTCCAACGTGATCGCCACGATCATCCTCGTGGTCGACCTGTTGTGCCTGGTCGCGGGCGCGCTGGCGACGCCACTGGTCTATGAAGCTCTGCTCGGGCCGCAATATTTCTTCGAGCGGCATCTCAACGTCGCGGTGATCGTCTCGGTCAACTTCTTCCTGATCCGCCTGTCCCGCAACAGCTATGCCCATCCGATGGGCCGCGGCGGTGACAGTGATCAGGCGGTCGCCTTCGAATTCCTCCTCGCCGTGCTGCTCGTCTACGCGACGATCTGGCAGATCGGCCAGGCCAAGCCCTTGTCGACCGTCCTCGCGCTCGTCTATCTGACACTGACCCCTGCGCTGCTCTTCGTCAGCCGATTCCTCGTCCGCAAGCTCGTCTGGCACCTCGTCCAGGCCGGTTTCATCGGTCAGCGGATCGTGATCTACGGCGCCGAGCAGTCCAGCTGCGACCGCGTCCTGCGGCTGCTCGACCTCGAAAGGCTGCCTTATGTTTCGGTGGTCGGAGTGGCCGACGACCGTTCGACCCGCATCATGAGCGCGGCGCCCTGGTCGGTGCCCTTTCTGGGCGGGCTCGACGCGCTGGTCGCGCGGATCGCCAAGGGCGACGTGGACATGGTGATCGTCGCCTTGCCGATGATCAGCCAGGCCCGGCTCGATCAGATCACCGAGCGGCTTCAGCAGGTTTCGGTCGACATCTGCCTGATGCCGCGCGAGGCGCTTGACCTGTCGCAGCAATATACGATGCGCTTCATCGGATCGGTGCCGCTTTTCGCCCTCTGGCAGCGGCCGATCCGCGACTTCCACCGCATCGTCAAGGCGGTGGAGGATCGCGTGCTGGCCTTCGTCGGCCTTGTTCTTCTGTCGCCGTTGCTGCTGCTTACGGCGTTGCTGATCAAGCTCACCAGTCCAGGGCCGGTGCTGTTCCGGCAAGAGCGGTTCGGCTTCAACAATGTGCGGATCAAGGTGTTGAAATTCCGTTCGATGTACGTCGAGCGGCAGGACCAGAGCGGTGCGGCGCGGACCGTGAAGGGGGATGACCGCGTCACCCCGGTCGGCCGCATCATCCGCCGCCTGTCGATCGACGAACTGCCGCAGCTGTTCAACGTGCTCACCGGCGAGATGTCGATCGTCGGACCCCGGCCGCATGCGACCGAGATGAAGGTCGGCGACACCTATTATTTCGATGCGGTGCGCGGCTATGCGGCGCGCCATCGGGTGAAGCCCGGCATCACCGGCCTTGCGCAGGTCAGGGGTCTGCGCGGAGAGATCGCCACCATCGAGCGCGCCAAGCGCCGTGTGGAATATGACACCTATTATATCGAGAACTGGTCCTTCCTGCTCGACCTGCGGATCATGCTCGAGACGGTCTGGCGTGTCATCTGGGACCGCAACGCCTATTGAGCGGGCTCAGCCTGGGGCATTCCGCTGACAGGACATGAAAAGGGCCACCCCGAATGTGCGGGATGGCCCTTTTCGATAGCGCGCCGGAAAGGCGTTGCTTACTTCTTCTGGGCCTTTGCCTGCGAGGCCTTGATCGCCGATTTGTCGGGTTCGTAGCCCGGCTGATACTGGATCTCGGCGCCGGTGCGCGCACGGGCGACCTGAGCCTTGCTCTCCGCAACCAGCGCCCTGCGACGGACGACCTCGGCGGCGGCCAGACGGGCGACGTTGCCGGGAGTCGGCGTGCTGTCGCGGCCGACGATCACGCTGGCGACATATTGCCCGTTCGAGGGCAGCACGAAGGGCTCGCCCGGCGGCAGTTTGTCGATGATCTCGACCATCTGCGGGTCGAGCCGGCCGGTGTCGATCACGCCCTTGCCGCGCGACATGGCGAGGCCGAGCTTCTGCACACCGGCCGCCACATCGTCGAGCGAATGGGCATCACGCAGCATCAGCAGCTGCTTCGGGTCCTTGGGGGCGGCGAACTGGATCTGGTCGAGCAGCAGGCGCTGGCGGCCCGAGAACTGGCTGGGATTGTCGGCGATATACTGGGTGATGTCGCGGTCGTCGGGCATCGGGACGGTCGCCGCGATCTTCTGGCCGAGCAGGCTGACGAGGAGATTCTCCTCAAGCCGGCGCTGCTGCGCGACGAATTCGGGGGTCTTGTCGAGACCCTGTTCGCGCGCCTTCTGGACGATCAGCTTGCGATCGATCAGGCGCTGCAGCACCTCCTTGCGGATCTTGGCGCGGTCGGCGTTGTCCGGAATGCGGGCGCCCTGCAGCTCGGCGTTGAGCTCCTGCATCGAGATTTCCTCGCCATTGACGATAGCGAGAATCTGGCCCTTGGGTTCCTTGTGGCAGGCGCTCAGCAGCAATCCTGCCGCGACCACGCCGCTTAAGAGGGCAGCCTTCACTTTCACTTCTCTTCCCCCGACGCCTGTTTGACAGTCCCGAATGAAAGGGTGCTACATGATTGCGTGGGGCGCCGACAAGTCGATATGGCGCCAAAATGGCGCGGAGGGCCTTGGGTTGGAAACAGTTTACGATTGGCTGACCGTGGCGATCTTCGCCGGGCTCGTCGTGCTCTTCCTGCAGCGCTCGGTCGGCGACCGGCCGCCGGGGGATTCGATGTTCCAATATTTGGCGGCCTCGGCCGGCTGCGCGGTCGCCAATTATTTCGGCAATGAGGCGGTGGCGGGCCGGGGGCTGGCCTATCACCTCCTGGCCAGCGCAGTGATCGTAGGCACGTTGGCCTACATCCACATCGCGCTACGCCCGCTCGACAAGCCGGTCGACTAACTCCGTCGATCAGTCTCAGCGTCGGGGAAGCGGTGCGCCCGCTTCGCCGAACAGCAGGCGACGCGCAGTGGGACCGAGCTGTA
>JAIYAJ010000307.1 GCA_027489105.1 Zymomonas sp.
CGCCTTGTCGACCGCCACGCCCGAAGCCTCGGCGTCCTTCGACGACTGGCGCGCGATCTTCTCGGTCTGCGCGGCATTGTCGGCGTTCTGCTTGATGTTCGCCGCCATCTCTTCCATCGCAGCCGACGCCTCTTCGGCCGACGCCGCCTGCTCGGTCGCGCCCTGCGAAACCTGCTCCGAGCTTGCCGCCAGTTCCTGACTGCCCGCCGAGACATTCTCGGAGGCCGCCGTGGCATCCGACACGACCGTCCGCAGGCGATCGATCATCTCGACCAGCGCATTGCCCAACTGGTCCTTGTCGGACAGCGCCTTATGCTCGACCGTCAGGTCACCAGCTGCGATCTTGTCGGCAATATCCGCCGTCTTGCGCAGGCTGGCCGTCATGGTCTCGACCGTGTCGACAAGATCCTTGATCTCGTCATTGGTCGTCACCACGACGGTGCTGGTCAGGTCGCCGATAGCAACCGCCTTGAGCGCGGTGTCGATGCTACCGAGGCCCTTGGAGACGGTGCGTGCGATCCACAGCGCCGCAGCGATACCGACAATCAGCGAGATGGAAATGACGGTCAGGAAGATGGTCCTGGCATCGGCATAGGCCTTGTCGGCTTCCTTGCTGGCACTAACCGCGGAATCGACGTTGAAACTGACCAGCTTGAGCAGATCGGCCGACATCTCGTCGTAGAGCGCCTTGCTGGCGTCGAGCTTCACAATAGCGGCTTCGGTCTGCTGTGCGCGAGAGAGGGCAATAAAGGCGCTCGACGTCTCCAGATAGCGATCATATTTCTCGGAGAAGGCGTTGTACATCGCACGCTCCTCCTGCGAGGTGATCAGCGGCTCGTAGCGGTCCCGGCTTTTCTTGATGTCGCTCTGGATGCTGGCCATCTCGCGCTCAAGCCGCGCCATCACCGCAGGGTCGGTCGACACGACATGGTTATATTGCGCAATGCGCAGGTCAGATGTCGCGGTGTTGATGCGATGCATCGCATCCATGCTGGGCATCCAGTTTTCGGTAATGATCGTCGACTGTTCGTTGATGCTCGACATCTTGAGGATACCGATGGCGCCGAGCAGGCCCATCAACAAAAGAATGGCGGCAAAGGAGCCTGCCAGCTTCATCTTTATGGTTGCACGCATTGATCGTCTCCGGTCGCCAAGCGACGTCTGGGTTGAGTATTACCTGCGGGATCTCGTGCGTCCCGCCTGGCGCTTCATCTTGTCGTTGCCATCCCCAGCGGCTCCGTTCAGAAAATCTCGCGGCTGTCGGGCGCGCGGTCCGTGTCAGGCGGCTGCCTGCATCCGGCCGTGCATCATTCCGAAAATCGCATCGAGGTCCGGCAGCACAACCAGGCCCGTAGGCTCGCGCACCAGTTCCCGGACGAAATCGCGGCGCCAGCGCATGCCGACCATCGGCGGCTCTGCGCTCGACGCGCGGCTTAGCGTCGCCACTTCGTGGACGCGATCGGTGCGGATGCCGAGCTGGATCGTCTCTCCGGCTATCTCGGTCTCGATCACCACGATACGGCTATCGGCCCCGGGCTCCTCGATCGGCATGCCGAAGGCCAGGCGCAGGTCTGCGATCGGGATGATCTTGCCGCGAAAATTGACGATGCTGCCCACCAGGTCGGCGGCACCGGGAACCTTCGTTTCCGGAAGAAGATCGAGAATCTCGCGGATCATGACCGCTTCGAGCGCGAATTTCTCCTCGCCGATGTCGAAGGTGAGCACTTCGAGATTGCCGGCGTCGTCCCAGGCGGTCTTTTCAACGTCTTGCATGGTCATACAGCGGCGCGAAGCCGCTCCTCCCGGTTCTGTCCGAGCGCGACCAGCTGGACGACGTCGAGGATCAGAGCGACCCCGCCGTCGCCGAGGATGGTCGCCCCGGAGAAGCTCGTTACGTCCTGATGCAGGACCGACATCGACTTGATCACGGTCTGGTGGCTGCCGATGATCTGGTCGACGACCAGCCCCACCCGTTCACCGCCTGTCGTGATCACCACGATCTTCTGATAGGGATCGGGGCGCGTGCCCGTGTCGAACAGCTCGCGCAGGCGGATGAACGGCACCAGCGTGTCGCGGACCTGGATCATGCTGCGCCCACGCGAGCGCAGATCCTCTTCCAGCGACAGTTCGAGACATTCCTCGACTGCGGCCAGCGGAATGACATAGCGGCTGTCGCCGACCCGTACGAGCAGGCCTTCGATGATCGCTAGCGTCAGCGGGATGCGCAGCGTGATGCGCGAACCACGCCCTTCCTCGCTCACCATGTCGATCGTTCCACGCAGCGTCTCGATCGTGCGCTTGACGACGTCCATGCCGACACCGCGCCCGGACAGGTTGGTAACCTGCGCCGCAGTAGAGAATCCGGGGTGGAATATCATCTGCAGCAAGTCCTGATCGCTCAGCACCTGACCGGCCTGGACGAGGCCGTTGGCCTCGGCCTTCGCCCGGACCCGTTAGCGGTTGATCCCGCGCCCGTCATCCTCGATCGTGATCAGCACTTCGCCGCCCGCCTGCTGCGCTGCCAGCCGGACTTGTCCCGCGGGGGGCTTGCCAGCAGCGACGCGCTCCTCGGCGGTTTCCAGGCCATGATCGCAGGCATTGCGGATCAGATGCACGATCGGATCGGCGAGCCGCTCGGTAACGGTCTTGTCGACTTCGGTGCTCTCGCCGCTGGTGATCAGATCGATCGTCTTGCCGGTTTCCCGAGACAGGTCGTGGACCAGGCGGCGGAAGCGCCCGAAAAGCGCGGCGATGGGCACCATGCGGAGAACCATCATCGTGTCGCGAAGCTCACTCGCCAGTCGTTCGATTTCCTCGGAGATCGAGCGCAAGGCCAGTTCGCCGACCGGTCCCGACGCGCCCGCATTGGCAAGCTGCGACAGTCGGCTCTGGACGATCACCAGTTCGCCGACGCGGTCCATCAATATGTCGAGGCGTTCGGCGGGAACGCGGACGCTCTCACCGGCCTTGGTGCCGGCGCGCGTTGCCGTTTCGCCTGAGGGCCCGGCGGCCTCGACCGGCTGCGCCGCAGCGGCACGCGCCGGCTGATCAGTTTCGACCCTGGCCTCGGGCGTTCCGCCGAGCGGTTCGAGATGCATTTCCATGTCGTCCATGACGAACAGGAAAACATCTTCGATCGCGCCGCGCTCGATGTCTCCGCGCAGCTGAACATTCCAGCCGATATGGCATTCGGTCGGCACGAGATCCGGCAACGGCGGGATAGCATCGGTGCAGGCCGTGATCGTGCAGTCGCCCAGTTCACGCAGCTCGTCGAGCAGCATCAGCGGGTTGGTGCCGTTGGCCATCGCGTCGGGCGGAAGGCGGAAGAACAAATTCCAGCCGGAGGCGCGCACGCTGTCGTTAACTACCTCGGCCTCTTCGTCTTCTGCTGTCGGCACTGCGGCAGCATCGCCGATCGCGTCGTGCAGGCGTATGAGAATCTCGGTGCCCGTGGCTTCCTCGGCCGCCGCTTCGTCATCGACCAGGGCACGCATGTGATCCATTGCCGAAAGGATCACCGAGACGAGCTCGACGGTGGCGGGCACGACGCCCTTGCGCACGCGGTCGAAGGCGCTTTCGCAATGGTGGGTGAAGGTGGCGAGCCGGTCGAAACCGAACATCGCGCCCGAGCCCTTCAGCGTGTGCAGACCACGAAAGGTGGCGTCGATCAGCGACTTGTCGTCCAGCCGATTGCTGAGATCGAGCAAGGCCTGTTCCACCTGATCGAGAAGCTCGGCCGCCTCGATCCGGAAGGCGGCTACCGGATCCTGCTCGCTCATCGACCGAGGACCTTCTTGGCGATCTTGAGCAGCTGATCCGGAACGAAGGGCTTGACCAGCCAGCCGGTCGCCCCCGCTGCCTTCGCCTGTTGCTTCATCGCATCGTCGGACTCGGTGGTGAGGAAGATGATCGGGGTGCCGGCCTGAATCGGCAGCTTGCGGATCTCGCGGATCATGCTGAGACCGTCCATATTCGGCATGTTCAGATCGGTGATGATCATGTCGAACTTCTGGCCCTGGGCCTTGTTCAGCCCCTCGCATCCGTCGGCGGCCTCGGTCACCGCATAGCCGGCGCCGGACAGGGCGATGCGCGTCGCCATTCGAAGACTCGAAGAGTCGTCCACGGTCAAAATGGAAGCAGTCATTCTTGAATCTCCCTCGATTGTCTCGAGTATCGAAAGCCTCGCCTCTTCGCGAAAACAGATAGAATAATGTCGTTAAGATTGGATAAATTAGCTGGCTTCAGCCCTTTATATTTGAACGACACTTTTTGCCGGATCACTCATCAGAACAGCCGCTCCCCCGACATCCAGAGCTTGCTGACCGATGCATCGCCGGGAAAGCTCGCCTGCCCCCTCGGATGACCGTCGGCATATCCGAGGAGGAAGGCGTCGCGGCCCACTCCGCAGGGGAGGCACGCTCCATCGTTCGATATTGCGGATCGGCAAACGGCGCATGATTAGCCGGGCCGGTTGCCCTGGAACCAGAAATCGAGTGTTTCCGCCGAACCGGGCGACAGAAAGCCTGCGCGCTCGAGCAGCGCTGCACAGTCAGCCGAAGCCGGCTGTGTCAGGCGCAGAAGCTTGTTGTCATGCGCGGCATATTGGCGCGCGGCTTCAAGCAGTTGCACGAAGGACAGGTCGGCGTCGGCGACGCCCGAAATGTCCAGCGCCACGTCCGCATCAGCCTCGATCGCCTCGACGATCTGATGCTGCACCGCAGCGATCGATTGCAGGTTCACTTTTTCCTGGAGCGTGACGACAATACCCACGGCGACCTCATTTGCTGGAGACACCTTGGCCTAATCATTTCCCGTAAACGTCACGTTAAACATGGCGATTTTCAGGAAGAGAAAGACCCGGGGCTCGTCTGGAGATCGCTATGCTTGCGGCATGGCGGACACGGTATGAAATTTCATCGGAAACAGGGTGTTAATCGGTATATCTACTAGTATCCGTACATTTACCTATAGATTTCTACGGAGAGCATGCAGGGAGTCAGGGAAATTTCACCATATCTTTACCCGCCATCACCATGGTCCGCTCCGGGGATGCGTTTCTACAAAGCGGGAGCATGGTGCGATGAATCCGGAGTTGCAGACACGTTTGAGATTTTACGGCCTGGAGCAGGCAGATACCTCGGCCTTTCATAGTGTGAGAAATGCGCTGACCCGCTTCGTGGGCGGCGCACTCGATAAATTCTATCGCAAGGTCAAGAACTTCCCGGAGCTGGCGCACTTCTTCTCGAGCGAAGGCATGCTCGAGCATGCAAAGTCTGCGCAGAACAGCCACTGGATGAAGGTCTTCGGCGACGGCCTGACCGAAGATTATTACCAGCGGGCGGTCGGCGTCGGTCGCGTCCATGCCCGGATCGGGCTGGAACCCAAATGGTATGTCGGCGGCTATGCCGTCATCCTCGAAGAACTGGTGACCGAGATGGTGACGTCCAGCCGTTTCGGCTGGCTGCCCTCGCGGAAGCGCCAGCTCGCGGAAGACCTGTCGGCACTCATCAAGGTGGCGCTGCTCGACATCGACGTCGCTCTGTCGACCTATTTCGTCAATGCGGAGGAAAAGGTCCGCAACGTCGTTCTGGGCCAGATGGGGTCGGCGCTCACGCAGCTGGCGGAAGGTGACATGACCGCCCGCATGTCCGGCCTTCCGGCCGAATATGCGCAGGTGGAGCGCGACTTCAACGCCGCGATCCGCGCGCTGCGCGATACGCTGCAGTCGGTCAGTTCCAGCGTCAACATGATTTCCTCGGGCAGCAGCGAGATCCGCGTGGGATCGGACGACCTCGCCGCGCGCACCGAGAAGCAGGCGGCTTCGCTCGCCGAAACCGCCGAGGCCATGCGCCAGGCGACCGCAATGGTCCAGGAAACCGCGAAAAACGCGGCCTCCGCCAATGGTGCGATTGCCAAGACCCACAAGGAGGCGACCGAGGGGGGCGTCGTGGTCAAGCAGGCGGTCAGCGCCATGGATGCGATCGAACGCTCGTCGGGCGAGATTTCCAAGATCATCTCGGTGATCGACGGCATCGCCTTCCAGACCAACCTCCTCGCCCTGAACGCAGGGGTGGAAGCCGCGCGCGCCGGGGATGCGGGCAAAGGCTTCGCGGTGGTCGCCCATGAAGTGCGCGCGCTCGCCCAGCGCAGCGCCGAAGCGGCGCAGGAGATCAAGAATCTGATCACCAACAGCACCGAGCAGGTCGAGATCGGCGTGAAGCTGGTCGGCGAAACCGGCCGGATGCTGACCCGCATCGTCGACCGCGTCGGCGAGGTCAGCGAGGTCATCACCGACATCGCGACATCGGCGGAGAGCCAGTCCACCAGCCTGATCCAGGTCAACGATGCCGTCGGCGAAATGGACCGGATGACCCAGCAGAACGCCGCGATGGTCGAGGAGAGCGCCGCATCGGCGGTCAACCTTGCCAACGAGGCACAGAGTCTCGCCGAACAGGTTGCCCGCTTCCAGTTCGGCGGCAGCACTTCGGCAGCAGCGCCGCGTCCGACCGCCCTGCCCGCCCAGAAGAAGGTCGCTTCAGCGCCCCGCGTCGCCGGCAATCTCGCGCTGAAAGCCGAGGACGACTGGTCGAGCTTCTGACGCCGGTGCTCCGATATATCGCATGACCGCCTCCCGTTGAGCAGCGCGGCAGGATCGTCTGGGTCAAGAAGCCCGACGGCCTGCCGCGCCGCCCTTTATCGGGCGGCTAGATCGAAATCCGTTCCGATTGCATCGGACGGATCGCTCTAGATTATTGTTTTACCGCGTTTTCCGAGTCACCAGATGATTCCATCTGGTTCGAAAACGCTCTATTCTTGCAGGTGTCAGCGCGCCCGGCGCAGATAGAGCGAGAAGGGCACCGCTCCCTCGCTGTTGAGCATCCCGAAGACATCCGCCAGCACGTCCGCTGCGGGCTGCGTCTCGTCCGCCTCCGCGGCATCGGCGATCAGCGCGTCGAGTTCGACCTTGCCGGTGACATAGCTGGTGCCATAGCCAGGCTGGCGCAGGTAGAGCAGCTGTTCGAAACCGACGAGCGGATTGTCGGGGTCCGAATAGCCACGCGGGGTCCAGCGGGCGTGGAAACGTCCCGCTTCCGCCAGCGTCCATTCGTTCGCCTGCACATGCAGCGATGCCAACCCACGCGCCGCGCGGTTGGCGAGCATGATCCACACCAGTTCACGGCCACGCGGCACGTCGTCATAGAGACCGGCATGCATCGCCAATTCCTCAAGCGCGGTGGCGAAGCCCTCGGAGCGAGACTGGAAGATGTTGAACAGAGGCGCCGTCCGGCGGATCGGGTCGGCACTCGGCTCATGCTTGATCCGGGCCAGCTCCATCCAATGGATGTCGTGCGAGTAGAGCGGCCAGGGATCGAGCGCGGTGACATGGTAGAAGAAGTTGCGCCGCTCGGGCGGGACATAGTTCAAGGTCTGGGCAGCGAGCGCGGCGCGGTAATAGGGCTTGTCCTCCATCAGCCGGTTGGCGACGAGGAAATCGGTAAAGCGGGCCATCTTCTGCTCGGCGAAGCGCCGGTACGCCGCCGGGTCGTC
>JAIYAJ010000139.1 GCA_027489105.1 Zymomonas sp.
AGTAATTTGGACCCGGGGGGTCTGCCAGTTTGACGGATCGCGAATGAGGGTTGTCATGGGTGACGCGCCCGTCGCGTCGGTTGACATGCTGCACTGGCCCATGGCCCGCATTGCCGACCGCGACGGCGTCAGCCGCCAGTCCGTGAGCAAGATGGTCGCCCGCCTTGCGACACACCACGGCCTGCGCGTGATCCGCACGCCGCAGGGTCACGTCCAGAGCGTCGACGTCGCCCATTACGACCACCTGCGCGCCATGTACGCCGACCCCTCGAAGGGCCAGCGCCCCGCGCTCCAGCCGCCGCCCGCCGTGGCTCCCGCTGACCCCGCCCCGCCCCGCGGCGACAGCTACGACGAGGCGCTGCGCCAGAAGACATGGCAGGAGGTCGAGCGCCGCCGCCTCGATCTCGAAGTCGCGCGCGGCCGTCTGATCAACGCCGAGGCCACCCGCTCGGCGCTGGTGACGGCCGGCGTCCGCATCGCCGATCTGCTGCTGCGCATCGAAAGCGAGGCCGAAACGGTGCAGGCCGCCTCGAACAAGGACGGCATCGCCGGCGCGCGCCGCGCCATGCGCGCGATCGCGCAGCGCCTCGCCGCCGACATCGCCCAGGCGCTCGAACAGGCGCTGGACGAGGCCCCGCAGGAAGACCTCGTAGCGCCTGCCGCGTCGCTTCTGGACGCGCCGGCGTGAACTCCATCGCGCCCGGAGTCCCGGAAGGCCGCCCGCTGTCGACGCCCTCGGCCGCGCGGCTGGTGTTCCAGGCGCTGGCGCAGCAGATCCGGCCGCGCCCGCCCGTGCCGCTGTCGCAATGGCTGGCGCAAAACCTCGTGCTGGTGGACGGCCCCCGCGCCGGCGAGCTGTGGAGCCTGCAGGGCGCGCCCTATCTGGCCGAGATCGCCGATTGCCTGACCGACGAGCACCCGGCCAATCTGGTCACGGTGCGCAAGAGCCAGCAGACCGGCGTCAGCATCCTCGGGCTCGGCGCCTGCCTCTATTGGGCCGAACGCAAGCCGTGCAACATCCTCTATGGCGTGCCCGGTCTCGACGCCCTGCGCGACCTGAGCGGCCAGAAGCTGCAGCCGCTGATCGACGCCTGGCAGCGCCGCACGCGGCGGCAGGTCTTCGCGCCGGTCACCTCGCGCTCCGGCGCCGGCAGCACCACGCTGGAGAAGAAATTCCCCGGCGGCTACCTGCAGCTCGCCAACGCGAATTCGGCCATGGACCTGTCCAGCCGCACCATCCGGCGCGGCGTCAAGGACGAACTCTCGAAATGGGAGGACATTCCGGGCCGTGGCGACCCAGAGACCCTGTTTTTCGGCCGGTTCACCGCTTTTCGCGCGGAGAAAAGCTGGAAAATCCTTGAAATCAGCACGCCCGAAATCGATACGGGCGATCCGCTGGGCGAGCAGGTCGGCCACTGCCGGATCGACCGCAGCTTCCGGCGCTCCGATCAGCGTTACTGGCGCATGTCCTGCCCGCATTGCGGCCACGGCTTCACGCCGACGCTCAAGGATCTGCAGATCGACAGCGAGCGCCCGCAGGCGTCCGTCCTGGCCTGCCCCGCCCATGGCTGCGTCATCACCGAGCCGGAGCGCCGGGCGGCGGTGCGCGAGGGCCGGTGGGTGGCCACGGCCGTGGGGCCTGATCGGCATCCGGGCTTCCATGTCGACGCCTTCTGCAGCCTCATGGTCTCGCTTGGCGACATCGCCGAGGACTGGCTCAAAGCGCAGAAA
Organism: Zymomonas sp.; assembly: GCA_027489105.1. The sequence goes on from JAIYAJ010000139.1 coordinate 1,732, forward strand.
GCCGGCGAACGCGGCCTGAAGGACTTTCACAATCTGGTCCTGGGCCTGCCCTACCAGATGCGCGGCTCCGCGCCCGATCACGTGCGGCTCATGGAGCGGCGCGAGGCCTACGCCGAGGGCGTGGTCCCGCCCGAGGCGCTGCTTCTGGTGGCGGGCGTCGACGTCCAGCATTCGGGCCTGTGGTTCGAGGCTGTGGGCTACGCGCCGGACCGGCGCAGCTGGTCGCTGCTGGCGCGCTTCCTGCCCGGCGACACCACCGACGAGGGGCGCGGCGCATGGGCGGAACTCGCCAGCCTGCTCGGGCAGGGTCTGCCCGACAGCTTCGGGCGCGTGCGCTCCTATGATCTGGCCTGCATCGACGCCGGCGACGGCGGCCGCGCCCAGATCGTCCATGCCTTCTGCCGGCAGGATCGCGAAAGGCGGCGCGCGGTGCATGGCGTGGCCGGCTGGCGCGCGCCCCCCTTCGGCCAGCCCACGAAGGTCACCATCACGGCCGCCGGCAAGCGCAAGCGCTCCGGCGCCATGCTCTGGCCCGTGGGCGTCTGGAGCCTGAAAAGCATCTTCTACGCCAACCTGCACAAGGTCGGCCGCGCCGGCGGCGCTGACAGCGACCCGCCGGGCTATTGCCACTTCGGAACCTTCCTCGACGAGGTCTATTTTCGCCAGATCACGGCCGAGACGCTGGTGCGCACCGTGGTTCAAGGCAAGCCCGTGCAGCGCTGGACGGCGCTGGGCGAAAACCACCTGCTCGACGCCCGCGTTTACGCCATGGCGGCGGCCGAAATGTGCGGGCTCGGCACCAACCGGCCCGAGCATTGGGCGGAACTGCGCCGCCTGCGCGGCGTTCCCGACCAGCCGCTCGACCTTCTGACGCCAGAAGCCGTGCGCGTGGCCCGCGCCGACCTGCCGGTCGGCCCGGCGCCGGACGGCGAAACGGCCGGAGAGTCCGAACCCGCCCGCGCCGCCGACCTTCCGGGCGTCGACCCGCTTGAGACGGTCGCGCCGCGTGTGCTGGCCGACCCGATGACACCCCTGCGCAAGGCCGCCGAGCGGCTGGCCCGCGCCCGCAACCGCTTCTGAGGCTTCATGGCGACCGAAACCCAACTGCGCGCCTGGCTGACGGAGGCCGAAAGCGCCTTTCACGCGCTCGCGACCGGAAAGCGCGCGGTGAAGCTGGCCTATGACGGCGAAAGCCTCGAATACACCGCCGCCGACCGGCAGGCGCTGTCGGCTCATATCGAGCGCTTGCGCAGCCTGCTGAACGAGACCGGCCCGAGCCTCGCGCCGCGCCGCGGCCGCGCCCGGCCGGTGCTGTTCTGATGCGCGCCCGCTCCGCCATCCTGGGGCCGGACGGCATGCCCGTCCGCGCCTCCGCCTTCCAGGCGGCGAGCACGTCGCATCCTGCCCTGGCGCGCTGGCGTCCAGGGCTCACGCATCACCAGTCGGCGCTGTCATGGTCGCGCACGGCGATTCAGGCCCGCGTCGGCGATCTGGTGCGCAATGACGGCTGGGCCTCGGCCGCCGTGTCGCGCTACGTCTCGGAGGTCGTGGGCTGCGGCTGGCGGCTTTCGGCCAAGCCGGTCGCCAGCGTGCTCGGCCTCGACCCCGAGGCCGCCGGTGAGGTCGCCGACCAGATCGAGGCGCTGTGGAGCGTCTACACCGCGCCTGGCCATCTTGAGGTCGACGCCGAGCGCAGCCACCATTTCGGCGGCCTGATCGGGCTCGCCATGCGCCATTACGTGCGCGACGGCGAGGCCTTCGGGCTGGTCACGGCGCGCGAGGACAATCCGCTGGCCGCAACGTGCCTGCAGGTCGTCCACCCCGACCGGGTCGGCTCTCCGCTGGGCAGCATGGACAGCGCCAGGCTGCGCATGGGCGTGGAAACGGACGACTTCGGCGCGCCCGTGGCCTACCACGTCCGCGTCGCGCATCCCGCCGACACGGCGCGCATCGCCGACGCCTGGCGCTTCGAGCGCGTGCCGCGCCATGTCGATGGCCGCCCGGTCATGCTGCACGCCTTCTCGCCCGCCGAGGCCGGCGACCGGCGCGGCGTCAGCCGCTTCGCGCCGATCGTCCGCAAGCTCAGGCAGGTGACGCAGTTCGACGACGTCGAATTGCAGGCCGCGACGCTCAACGCGGTCATGGCCGCCTTCGTCACCTCGCCCTTCGACCCGGAAGCGGCGTCGGAATCACTCACCGCGCGCACCGGCGACGCCTACAGCGCCAAGCGCGCCGAATGGGCCGAGGCCAACCCGATCGAGATGGACGGCGTGCAGGTCGCCTCGCTCTATGACGGCGAGGACATCAAGACGGTCAAGGCCGAGCACCCGAACGCCAATTTCGAGCCCTTCGTCAACGCCGCCCTGCGCAATATCGCGAGCGCCGTGGGTCTGACCTACGAGCAGATGACGATGGACTGGAGCCAGGTGAATTACTCATCGGCGCGCGCGGCGATGCTGACCATTTATCGCGCCTTCGACGCCGACCGCGACGGCTTCGCCGCTCGCTTCGTGCAGCCCTTCTATCAGGCATGGCTGGCCGAGATGATCGAGGCCGGAATGTTGACCCTGCCGCCGGCGCGGTTCGACTTTGCCGCCATGCCCCCCGCTTGGGCGCATGCGGAATGGATCGGTCCGGGACGCGGCTGGGTCGACCCCGGCAAGGAAGCGCAGGCCGCCGCCTTCCGCGTCGGCGCAGGGCTGTCCACGCTTGAGGCCGAAGCCGCGCAGCAGGGCCGCGACTGGCGCGAGGACGCGCTGCAGCGTCACCGCGAGCAGCGCTTCCTGGCCGAACTTGGTCTCACCCCCGCCGGCGACACGCGCCTGCGCCACGACGAGCCGCAGGCGGACGACGAAACCGACGCCGAAACCGACGCCATCCCCGAGGAGTAAGCCCCATGTCCGTGCGCGCCACCGTGCAGTTTTCAGTCCGAGGCCGGCAAATCGGCCCAGCCGATTTCGGCGAGCGCGTCGCGACGCTGGATTTCGAGGCCGGCTACAGTCTCGCGCCGGGCTCCGGCGCCGGGCAGGCGACCATGATCTTCCGCGACGGCGCGCGCGAACTGGCCGCATCGGCGACCGAAAGCCTTGATCTCGCCGGCGGCGTCACCGACAGCTTCGGCGCGACCGTCAGCTTCGCCCGCGTCACCACGATCATCGTCCGCGCCGCCGCCGCCAACACCAACGCCGTCATCGTGGGCGGGGCCAGCTCCAACGCCTTCGTCGGCCCGTTCGGCGCGTCCGCCCACACGGTCGCGGTGTCGCCCGGCGCGGCGATCGCCCTGCACAATCCGGCCGGATGGACCGTCACGGCCGGAACCGGCGACCTGCTGCGGCTCGCCAATGGCGGCTCCGGGACGCCGGTCCTGTTCGACATCGTGGTCATCGGGTCCTGATGAACCCGGTTCCGCGCCTGGCGGCGCGCGCCTTCAACCGCCCGCTGGGCATCGAGCCCGGCGCTGCGTCGGCTTTTCTGCACGCCTTCGGCGCGCGCCTGGGCGGCGTCGACGACGTGCAGGCCGGACGCCTTGGCGACCCGCTGCGCGAGGAGCGCGACGATTACGGCCGGTCCGTCGCGGAACTGCGCCGCGTCGGTCCGGTCGCCGTGATCGAGATCGAGGGCGTGCTGGTCCACAAGGGCCGCTTCACCGGCCAGTATTGCGGGAACACCTCCTATGAAGGCCTGCTGACGCAGCTCCTCATGGCCGCCGAGGACCCGTCCGTGGCCGGCGTGGTGCTGGAATGCGACAGCCCCGGCGGCGAAATCTCCGGCCTGATGGATTGCGCCGGGCGTCTCGCCGCCTTGTCGGACGCCAAGCCCACGCTCGCCATCCTCACCGACATGGCCTGCTCGGCGGCCTATGTGCTGGCCAGCGCCTGCCGGGGCATCGTCATGCCCGCCCATGGCCGCGCCGGCTCGATCGGGGCGCTGACGATTCATGTGGATGAAAGCGCCGCGCTCGCCAGGGCCGGACTGGTGGTGACGCCTCTCTTCGCCGGCCGCCACAAGGTCGACGGCCACCCGTTCGCCGCCCTTCCTGACGAGGTGCGCGCCCGCATCGAGGCGGATCTGGAAGCCACGCGCCAGGACATGGCCCGCTTCATCGGCGAGCGCCGCCCGGAGCTCGGCCGGGACGGCGCGCTCGCCACCGAGGCGCAACATTACGCCGGCGCGGAAGCGCTGTCGCTCAAGCTCGTGGATGCCGTCGCGCATCCGACCGAGGCGTTCGCGGCCTTCTGCGCCGCCTGCGCGACCCCGCCCGGCTGAACGGCCGGACCCACATAAGGAGACCATCATGTCGCTGCGCGATCTTATCGCCGCGGTGGCGGGGACGCATGCCGCCCGCGCCACGGAAGAAGAGAAGAAGGCCCGCAAGAAGGGCGAAGTCGTCGATGACGACGAGGAGGAAGAGGAAGAGACCGCCCGCAAGGCTGCGGACGAGGACAAGCCCGAAGCCATGGAGGACGAGGAAGACCTCGAAGCCTCCGAGGAAGAGGACCCCGAAGCCTCCGAAGAGGAGGATGAGGAATACGCGCCGAAGTCCGCGCGCGAAAAGGCCGTCGCCCGCCGCTCCGCGCGCATCGAGCGCGCCCGCATCGGCGCCATTCTCGGCCACGTCGCCGCCGACAAGGCGCCGAAGCTGGCCGTGCATCTGGCCTTCGCCACGGCGATGCCGGCCCGCCAGGCCGTCGGCCTGATCAAGGCCGCCGCGCCGAAGGAAGACCGCGCCTCCGCCGTGCGCCTGCGCCTCGCCGGCTCCGCCGTCCGCCTCTCGCCCGACGCGCCCAAGGCGCGCGTGGACGAACCCGCCATCCTCGCGCTTGCCCGCGCCCGCAAGGGCAAGGGCGTCCTGCGCGGCTGACCCACAGGAGATCTGACCCATGTCCGTCGAAACCCAGAACTTCAGCCCGCGCGGCCTTGTCATCGGCACGCTGCCGGCCAAGACGCGCACGATCACGGTGACCGCCGCCGCCATCCCGGCCGGCTCTGTGCTCGGCCGCATCACCGCCACCGGCCTCTATATCGTCAGCGTCGCAGCTGCCTCCGATGGCAGCCAGACGCCCGCAGCCATCCTCGCCGAGCCGCTCACCGGCGCTTCGGCCGACAAGGTCTGCCAGGCCTTCTTCACCGGCGAGTTCGACGCCGGCCTCTGCAGCTTCGGGGCTGGCCACACGGCCACGACGGTCAACACGGCCATGGCCGTGTCGGGCCGCCCGATCTTCCTTGAAACCCTGAACTGAGGGGCACGCAGCCATGAATCTCTACGATACCGCCACCCTGCTCCAGGCCGTCGAGGCCATGGACCGCCCGCAGGCCTTCCTGCGGGACACTTTCTTCGGGAACCAGGTGTTTTCCGAGACCGAGACCATCAACATCGACGCCTTCGTGCTGGATCGCTCCATCGCGGAGTTCGTCTCCTTCCGCATCGACGCGCCCTATCGTCTGCCGGTCGCGTCGGTGTCGACCGCCTTCAAGCCGCCGCCGATCGTCGAGCGCACGCCGCTTGATCCGGCCACCGCGACCTCGCGCCGTCCCGGCGAAAGCTTCGGCGGCGACATGTCGGCCGACGACCGCCTGCAGCTTCAGGTTCTCGACGAACTGCAGCGCCAGGATTACCGCATCGCGCGGCGCGAGGAGTGGATGTGCGCGCAGGCGCTCATCGCCGGGTCGGTCACGGCCACCGGCGAGGGCGTCAGCGCCACCATCAACTATGCGCGAAACGCGGCGCTCGCGCCCGCGGCGCTGTCGTCGACCGCGCGCTGGGGCGAATCGGCCGCCGACGTGATCGGCAATCTCGAAACGTGGGCCGGCCTCATCGCCGTCCACTCGGGCTCGATCGCGGCCGACGTGATCATGGGTACGGGCGCGGCCTCGCGCTTCGTCCGCGACCCGCGCGTGGCGGCGGCGCTGGACAACCGTCGTCAGGAAAACGGCGTCATGCAGCTTGGCCCGCAGGCGGCCGGCGGCCAGAACCGCGAGGTGGCCTATATCGGCCAGATCGGCGACTTCCGCTTCTGGCGCCATGCCGGCATCTACCGCAACGCGGCCGGCAACGATCTGCCCTACATTCCGGCGCAGGGTCTGGTCATGGTCGGCGACATCGCCGGAACCATGGGTTATGCGGCCTGCCCGGTCGCCTCGCAACAGGGCGCCGGCGTCCCGCGCATCGGCATGCTGTCCGCCGCGCGCGTGCCCGACGTCTCGGTGGTCACCATGCCGCCGACCACGCAGGTGGTGACCCGTTCGGCCGGCGTGCCGATCCCGGGCCGCCCGAACGCGTCGCTTTACACCGTGGTCTGGGCGTGACCGACACGCCTTTCGACGATCTCGGCCCCGCTTTCGCCGAAGCGCTGGGCCGGGATCATCTCTTCATCATCGATGGCGCGCCGGTCACTCTGCGCGCCATCGTCCGTCGTCGCCGCTCCGTCGATGTTCTGCCCGAGGGCGAGACGCCCATGGCGGCCGACCTTCTCACCTGCACGTTGCCTGACAGCGCCCCGCCGATGCGCGAGGGCTCCGCGGTCGTCATCGACGACGCCTCCTATGTCGTCCGCGCCGTGGCGCGCGACGGCCGCGCGATGCGCCGCCTGATCCTCGAACGGGATTGACCATGAGCCGCGCCGCCATTCTCGACGCCGTCGAGGCGCTCGTGCGCGCCGCCGCGCCGCAGGCCGAGGTGCAGCGCCGCCGCCTCCATCCCGCCGCCGTGCCGGCTGGCGGACTGATCAACATTTTTCTGGAAGGGCAGGAAAGCCGCGCGCTCGCCTCGCTGTCCAGCCCCGACCGCCTCGCCTTCGAGCACGTCGTCCGCGTCCGCGTCGATTGCCACGCCGAAGGCCCCGCCCGCAGCCTCGACGCCGCGCTCGACGCCATGGCGTCCGCCATCGAGGCGGCGCTGGCCGGGCGCGCCACGCTCGGCGGGCTGGTCGACACCATCATGCTCGCCCGCATTGACCCGGCCATGACGGCCGAATCCGACCCGCCTGTCGGCGTCTATCGCCTCACCCTCGCCGCCGCCTGGCGCGGCTGAACCCAAGGAGCCCCGCCATGTCGTTCCAGCTTGGCCGCGCGCTGGTCATCCACCGCAAGCAGGATGACCCGTCCGTGGTATTCGACCCCGTCTGCGCCCTGCAGGAGCGCAGCCTGGCGATGACCAACAACATGATCGAGCGGATCACCGCCGATTGCGTCAACCCCGGCGCGAACGCGCCGCGCCGCACCTATTCGCCCGGCACGCAGGACCTGCGCTTCGAGGGCACGGCGATCTTCACCTCCGAGGCCACGCACCGCGCCGTGATCGAGGACGTGCGCCTGCAGCGCTCCCGGCGCTACCGCATCGCCGTGCCCGGCTATGGCGTCTTCGAGGGCAATTTCTTTGTCGAGACCGCCACCTTCACCGGCGCTGTGGAGGGCGACCTCACCGTGGCGCTGGCCTGGCTGCCGGCCGATCCCGACTATCTCTTCACGCCGGTGGCGTGATGAGCCCGATCAGTTTCAACCCCCTGCGCGGCGAGGCCCCGGTCACGCTCGGCGGCGAAAATCTCGTGCTCGCCGTGGAGATGGAGCGCCTCGCCGAGCTGCAGGCGCGCTGCGGAGTCGACGACTTCGCCAGCCTCTATGGCCGGCTGGTCGGATTCCACCTGCCGACCGTGCGCCATGCGCTGGCGACGCTGGTGCTTCGCGGCGACGGCGCGGCGGCGGCGAAGGCCATGACGCTCAACGACATGCCGGCATGGATCGGCGCGGTGAAGAACGCCTTCGCCGCCCATCTTGCGCCGGACGGCGATGAGGATGGCGACGCGCCGCGCCCTCCGCAGGCGGCGGCCTGACGCAGGTCATGACGGGCTGGCTTTCCCTCGCCGTGGCTCCGCCGCCGCGCGGGCTGGGCTGGACGCCGCGCACGTTCTGGCGCGCGACGCTGGCCGAGTTCTGGGCGGCGCTGAAGCCGTTCCAGCCGCCCACGGCGGCCGAGCGCAAGGCGGCGCTCGCTGCGGCGATGGCGCGCGCCGAGAAGCAGTTCGCGGCGCATGAAGAGGCGCTGAGGCGAGGCCAGCATGGCGCGCCCTGATATCGAAGCCGTCATCGGCGCTGACCCGCGCCCGTTTCAGGGTGCGATGCAGCGCGTCATGCGCGACGCCGCCCAGGCCGGCAAGGGCGTCGAGGGCGCCTTCGCCAAGGCGCCGCAACTGGCGGCGGTCGGCAACGCCATCCGGGCTTCCTTCGCGGCTGCGGGCCTGAGCCTCGGCGTCGTCAGCGCGGCCGTGATCAAGGCCACGCAGGAGATCGCGACATTCGAGCGCGCGGCTGGCCGCGCCGGCCTGTCGCTGCAGGCCTTCCAGGAGGTCCGCCTGGCGGCTCAGGCCACGGGCGTCTCCGGGGCGCAGGTCGATCAGGGCCTTGAGGCCTTCAATCGCGGAATCGCCGACGCCGTCGCCGGAGAAGGCCGCCTGCGCGAGCTGTTCGAGGCCAACAACGTCGCCTTGCGCGACCGCGCCGGCAAGCAGCGCGAGACCAACGACCTTTTGGGTGAAGCCGCCGAATTGGTGCGCAACGCCGCCACCGAAGCCGACAAGATCAGCATCGTCGAGGCCCTCGGGCTGACGCGCGAATGGATTCCGCTTCTGGAGAAGGGGGCTGACGCGCTGCGCGAGGCCCAGCGCGAGGCGCGCGAAGCCGGCGCGGTGCTCGACGCGGAGGTCGTTCGTCAAGCCGAGCAGTTCGTCAAGGAATGGAACGCGGCGTGGACCAGTTTCACGACCTATTCCTTCGCCGCCATCGGCTCGACGATCAAGGAAATCGGCAAGCTGATCGACCAGGCGCGCGAGTTCATCGCCACATTCAACCGGGGCGCTGTTCAGGCCCCGTTGATCGGCATGGGCTCGGACGGCCAGATCTTCACCGACGCGCCGTCCCAGCCTCTGGAAGTCGCTGTCGGCCGCCCGCGCTCCGCGCGCCCGACCATCGTTCCGCGCTCCGGCGGCGGTGGCGGCGGCGGCGGCGGGGGAAGCGCTTCGCCTTCGGCCTTCGCGCGCGAGATCGCCACGATCCAGCGCCGCACGGAACTGGCGAAGCTGGAGGTCGAGACCTTCGGCCAGTCCGAGGAGGCGACCCGCCGCGCGCGGCTGGAACTTGAGGCGCTGCAGCGTGTGCAGTCCGATGGCGTGACCGCCACCGCCGCCCAGCGCGAGCAGATTTCCCAGAATGTCGGCGCGCTTGTCGAGTTCGAGGCGCAGGTCAAGCGCCTGAAGGAGGCGCAGGACAGCGTCAACGAGGCGTCGCGCTTCTTCGGTCAGGCTGCGGTCGCGGGGCTGTCCGATCTTGCGGCCGGCGGCAAGAAGCGCGGGCGCGCCATGGAAAATCTTAAGAAAAGGCTGGCGGAGGCCACCTTGCAGGCCGCACTCCTGGGCGATGGCCCGCTCAAGGGCGTGTTCGGCGGCCTTTTCGGCGGCAGCGGTGGAGGCGGCGGCATCGGCGGGCTGTTCGGTCTTCTCGGCGGCCTGTTCGGCGGCGCGCGCGCCACCGGCGGTCCCGTGCGCCCCGGCCGCGCCTACACGGTCGGCGAGCGTGGGCCGGAGCAGGTGGTTTTCGGGGCGTCCGGCTTCGTCGGCCAGTCCGCTCCCGCCAGCGGCGGGGTCACCTTCGCGCCTGTCATCGACGCGCGCGGGGCTGACGCCGGGGCCGTGGCGCGCATCGAGCGCGTGCTCGCCGAGCAGGCGCGGAATTTCGGAGCCAGCGTCATGGCGGCGAACCGCGTGGCGCAGGTGCGCGGCGTGAGGGCCTGAGATGGCGCGGCTGCTGTCATGGCCGGCTGGCGTCCACTGGACCAGCCGGGAGCCGCTGGCCGGCCCGCGCACGGTCGGCGCGGCGTCCACGGAAAGCGTCACGGGTCATGTGCAGACGGTGGCCAGCCCCTTCGGCCTGTGGCGCTGGCAGTTCAGCCTGCCGCCGCTGCGCGGCGAGGCCTTCCGCGCCTGGCGCGGCACGGTCACGGCCCTGCATGGCGGCGCGAACGCGCTGCGCGTGCCGTTCTGCGATCCGGACGGCATGAGCTGGGCTGAAATCGGCGTCACGGTCTCGGCCGATGGCGCGCGCGCCGGCGCGCCCTGGTCGAACGGGCTGCCGTGGCGCGAAGGCCCGAACTGGCGCATCGGCCGTCCGACCGTGCCGCTGGCGACAGCGCCGGCGCGCGGCGACACGGTGATCGCGCTGGTCGACGCCTTCTGGGGCCACAAGGCCGGGCTGGGCGTCATGATCGGTTTCGCGCCCTTCCATTTCGGGCTCTACACCATCACCGAGGCGATCGGCCACGGCCGCTATCGCATCTGGCCGCCGCTGCGCGCCGACATCGCGCCGACGCAGGAGGCGACGCTCGCGCCCGTTCTGGCGATGCGGCTGGAGAGCGAAAGCGCCGCCACGGCCGGTCGCGGCGCGGCCTTCGCCGAGGGCCTGACGGCCACCTTCGTCGAGGTCACCGACGATCTTGTGCGCGCGCATTTCACGGACTGATCATGGCTGTCGCTTTCAGCCCAGAGCAGGTCGAGGCCCTGCGCGCGCCGCATGTGGCGCGGGCCTTCTTCGCCGCCTTCGACCTGCCGGGCGGCATGCTGCGCCTGCATTCGGGCGTCGGGCGGCTGACGCTCTCCGGCCAGGACTGGACCGGCGTCGACGATCCGGCCGGCGGCGTGCTGCTGTCGGTCAGCCAGGTGCAGGAGCCGCGGCTCGGCTCGGCCGCCTCCGTCACCTTCACCCTGTCCGGCTCGACGCTGGCTTTCCTGCAGGAGGTCCGCGCCGCGCGCCGCCAGATCGAGGGACGCCCGGCGCAGGTCTGGTGGCAGATGTTCGATCAGGAATCGCAAGTGCCCATCGGGCCCATGCAGCCGCTGTTTCCCATGGGCCGCATGACCTCGCCGGCCTTCCTCGCGGAGGGAATCGGCGGGCGCAGCCTGACCATCACGGTCGAAAGCGTCTGGAGCGCGCAGAATTTCGCGCCGGGCGGCAGATGGAACGACGCTGACCAGAGACGCCGCTTCCCCGGCGATCGCGGGCTGGAGTTCGTCGGGGTCGAGGTCAAGGAGGTGCTCAAGTGACGGACGCCGCCGACCGCACGGAGCGCCTGCGCGCCTATCTGGCCGCCCTGCAGGACAAGCCGGCAGTCTGGGGCGTCGACGATTGCTGTCTGTTTGCGGCGCGCTGGTTCGAGCGCGAATCCGGCGTGACGCTCGCCCTGCCGGCCTATGCGTCGGAAGCCGAGGCGCGCGCGCTCATGGCCGGCGGCGTCGAGGCGCTGTGGCGCGGCGTCGCGGCCCGCGCCGGCGTCATGGAAACCGGCCTGCCCGGCCACGGCGACGTCGGCCTGATCGAAAGCCGCCACGGGCCCATGGGCTGCATCTGGCTGCATCACGGCCGCGTCGCGGTGCGCTCGCAGGCCGGCTGGTCCTATCTCAGGCCGCGCGCCTTCATCGCCGCCTGGCGGGTTCCCGAGCGGCCCTGATGCGCGTCATCTTTCTGTCGGTCTGCGCTGGCGGGGCTCTGCTGGCGATGATGACGGCCGCGCAGGCGGACCCGGTCACCATCGGCACGGCGCTGGCCACCGGCATCGGCAGCCTGTTCGGCGCGGCCTCGGCGGGGACCACCGTGCTCGCGACCATCGCGGGATCGGCCATCACGGTCGGGCAGGCGGTGGGCGCGGCGCTGTCCCTGGGCGCGAGCCTCGGGCTGTCCCTTCTTGGCGCGCGCCGGGGCCGCCAGCCGGTCAACCCGGCCGAGACCAAGAGCAATTTCTCCACGGCCGAAGGCCCGGAGCTGCGCGCGGTCGGCCGCGTGATGCTCGGCGGGCTGAAGCTGTTCGGCAACACGCAGACTCTGACCAGCTATCGCCTGATAGCCCATTGCCGCGGCCCGATCGACGGCGTCGAGGCGCACTTCCTCGGCAACCGCGAGGTCATCGTCGAGCCGAATGGCGAGGTCTCCTCGCCGCCCTACACGCGGCCGGGCGGGTCCTACGTCACCATCCGTCACCGCGACGGGGCGGGCGATCCGCCGGCGTGGTCGCAGCTGCAGACGGCGTTCCCCTCGCTGTGGACGGCGGCGCATCGCGTGCGCGGCGTCGCGCAGACGCTGGTGGAATACCTGTCGCCGGGCATCGACAAGCCGAAATGGTCGGCGATGTATCAGGGCGGTTTTCCCGAGTATCAGGTCGAGGCGCGCGGCGAGCGCGTTTACGATCCGCGCACGGGCGCGACGGTCTGGTCCGACAACGGGATTCTCGTCGCGCTGCATGTGGCGCTGTCCGCGCCCGAGCTCAGCCTCGCCGATTTCGATCTTCCCCTGATCGCGGCGGAGGCGACGCGGGCCGACGCGCCCGTGGCGACGCTGACGGGCACGGAGCCGCGCGCGCGCGCCTGGGGCGTGTTCTCCTCGGAGGAGACGCGCTCCGACACCCTGACCGCCGTGCTGCAGAGCATCGGCGCCGAACAGGTCTGGACGCTGGCCGGCAAGATCGGCTTTCGCCTGATCGACGACGACCGCCCGGCCGAGGCGACCATCGCCGAGCGCGACATCGTCTCGCTGGCGCTGAACTCCGGCCCGGAAAGCGTGGAGCGGCCGAACCGGCTGGTGCTGCGCTACTACAGTCCCGAGCGCCGCTACGAGATGGCGGAGATCGACCTGAGCGGCGCGGCCTGGGCGCGCGATCAGGGCGAGATTGACCGCACCGGCAAGCGCGAGCTCACGATCGACCTGCGCTTCTGCCCGTCCGCGTCGCAGGCGCAGCGCATCGCGCGCCGCCTGTTCGCGCTGGCGCGGGCCGATGGCGGCCTGCTCAAGACCAATCTGGCGGGCCTCGCCGCCTGGAACGCGCGCACGCTGGGAATTGTCAGCGCCTTCGGGCCGATGACGGTCGAGACTGACCCGCCGCGCAACGACGACGCGGCCGGGCTGGTCGAGTTCCCCTTCCGCGAACTGCCGGCGCTGGGGCCATGGACGCCGGCCCTGCATGAGGTCGCCGCGCCCTCGCCTCTGCCCGACCTTGACTATCAGGCCGAGATCGCGCCGCCCGCGCCGGCCACGGCCGCTGTGGTGGTGACCTATCCCGACGCCTCGGTCGAGACCCGCTTCGGCTGGCCGGACCCCGGCGCGGCCTTCGTGGTCGAAGCCTCCTATCGCCTGTTCAGCGGCGGCAACCCGCTGCCGCCGGTGGGCATGAGCGAATACCGCGCGTCCTCCGGGGTCAGCATGGGCCATCTGCCGGTCAGCCTCGCCGGGCAGGCCACGCAGGTGCGGCTCCGGCTGTTCAACGACAAGGAGGAGGGCTCGCACTGGTCCGCCTGGGCGAGCCTGACGCCCGCCGTCAGCGCCGCCAACCCGGCCGCGCCCGTTCTGGCGATCGAGCCCGACTTCGAGGAAATGACGGCGCTTTTCACCTTCACCGCGCCGCCCGACCTGAACGTGGCGCGCATCGAACTGCGGCAGGCTGTCCTGCCCGACCCGCCCGTGCTGGTCGAGACGCTGCCCTGCCGCCCCGGCCAGATTCTGACTCGCACCCGCGCGCTGCCCTCGCGCACCGGAAGTTCGCAGACCGCGCGTTTCACGGCGCGCGCCTTCTCGAACGGCGGGCAGAGCGCGCTCGTCACCGTCGACATCATCATCCCACCGCTGTGAGGCGCGCATGTCGTTCTCCTATCCCCTGACGCTCCCGGCCGCCGAGGTTTTCGCGCCCACGGCCGGCGGCTCGCCGCGCGGCGCGAGCATGGCCGAAACGCGCACCTGGGCCACGGAAGTGGAGCGGGCCGTACTGTCCGCCGCCGCCTCGGGCGGCGCGCTCGTTTTCGAGACGCTGGCGCAGGCCAGCGCGACCCTTGGCTATCCCGCCCACACGGCCGCATGGGTGGTGGCCGACCCGGCGCCGGTCAATATCGGCATCTACCAGAAGACCGGGGCCTCGGGCGCAGGCTCCTGGGTCAAGCGCATGGAGCTGGCCTCGGGCATCGTGCCGGCCACGGTCACGGGCGGCCCGGTCGCCTTCACGGGCACGTCCGCGCTGCCCTTCTCGTCGGTCGACCGCGCCGCGCTGCTCGCATGGGTGATGCCGGCGGCCAGCGGCGGCAGCCCGGTCCTGACCATCAACGGCGCGGCCTTGCCGCTCAGGGACGTGGCCGGGCGTGACCTGCCGGCCGGCTTCCTGCCCTCCGGCCAATCGGTCATCGCCATGCGCGTGGCCGGCACGCTGCGCTGCTTCGTGGACGCGGCCCTGATCTCGCGCGCGCTGCATGTGCCGGCCAATGAGATCGTGCCGCCGATTCCGGCCGCGGCGGCCCGCGCCAGCCGGCTGCTGGGCTTTGACTCCTCCGGCGATCCGGTGGCGCTGGCGACCGGCGCGGGCTTGACCAGCGTTCCGGCCGCCAACATCACCGACAGCACGGCGGCGGGCCGCACGCTCCTGACCTCGACGCTGCACGCGCAGCGCGTCGCCATGTCGGTCCGGCTGACGCGGGCCGAGGTCGCCGCCGCCGACATGAGCGCGGCTGGCGGCGTGATCGAGACCAGCGGCTTCGCCACGGCCGGCGACGGCGGCCACGGGCTCTACCGCCGCTCAGCCGGCATGCCGGCGCATCCCGGCCGCGTGCAAAGCACCGACGGCGCATGGTGGGAGCTGATCGAGCAGCTGCCGACGCCGGCGCAGTTCGGCGCGGCGGGCGACAACACCGCCGACGACGCAGCCGCGCTTGCCGACGCCGACGCCTACGCGCTGGCGCGCGGCGTGCAGCTCGCGATCGTGCGCGCGCACCGGATCGACGCCAACCTGACGCTGTCGTCGCCGATCGCGGTCGGCCCCGCCGGGCGGCTCAACGCGGCCACGGGCCGGACGCTGACCATCGCCGCGCCGATCGAGGCCAGCCTGCTCGCCACCATCTTCCAGGGCGCGGGCACGGTGACCGGCGCTTTCGGGCGCCACCGCGTTTCGCCCTGCTGGTGGGGCGCGTCGCCGACCAAGGGAAACAACGCCTCGCCCGGCTGGCAGGCGGCGATCAATGTCGGCCGCGTCGCCGTGCCGGCCGGAACCTTCCGCTTCGAGACGCAACTGGCCTGCCCGGCCGGCGGCGTCGACATCGAGTGCGACTGGAACGGCTCGGTCATGATCTGGGCCGGCCCCGACCAGACCGCGCTGTTCCGGGCCTTCGGGCAGCTTGTCGGCTCCGACATCACGCTCGCGGCGAACGCCGGCCGCACGGTCGGCAACGGGCGCTATGCGGACCTGACCAGCAGCGCCGGCATCCAGCGCGGCGAGTTCATCTATATCCGCTCCGAGCAGGTCTTTGACCGCAACGAGGTCGACGGCTTCGGCGACAACGTCAAGCTCGGCCAGATCCGCAAGGTGGAGTTCGTCGACGGGGGCCGCTTGCGCTTCGAGACGCCGCTCAACTACGATTTCCTGACGGCCGACAACGCCCGCGTGCGCCGCCTGGACCTTGTCGGTCCGATCCGCATTCTGGGCGGGCGCTGGTTCGGCGCGGACACCGATCCGGCCACCAATGTCGGCATGGGCGACGGCATCGTCCAGGGCGGCGAGATCATCGACCACAGCTGCTTCCAGCTCGTCGGCTGCTTTGATCCCAGCATCTACATCGCCGAAATGAGCAACTTTCATGGGCTCGGGGCCAATTTCACGGACTGCGTCGGCGGCACCTTTCAGGCTGATCGCTGCACGAACGCGCTTGGCAAGATCGGTTATGGAGTCTCGATCAACAACGCCAGCGAAGGCGTTTTCGTGGTCAACACCACGTTCCGCCGCGTGCGCCATTCGGTGGCGCAGGGCACCAATGGAGCGGCTGGCGTCTCCAGCCTGCTCGGCCTCTACGGCATCACCCGCATGTGCGGCGTGCGCGGCGGCGAAAGCTTCGCCTCGGACGGCTTCGGGGACCCGATCAACACCCATGGCGCCTGCGACGACTGGATCGTCGACGGGCACACGATCGACGGCTCGGTGAATTACGGCGTCGTCGCGCGCGGCGCGAGCCACACGATCAAGGGCGTGCCGATCACCAACGCGACGAACGGCGGCATGTATATCGGCTCCGACGTGCGGCCCGAATATCGCCGCCCGTCCACGGTGACCGGCTGCTCGATCAAGTCGACCAAGCCGTTGCCGAAGGCGCTGAACCTGACCAGCGTCGTCGACTTCCTGCAGAAGGGCGAGGAGATCCGGCAGGGCACGGCCCGCGCGCTGGTGGTGACCTATTCCGACGCCTCGGCCACGACCGGGCTGGTCTATATCCTCGAGACATCCGGCACGTTCACGACCGGCTCGATCACCACGGCGAGGTCCACCGGCCCGCAGTTCACCGCGACCGTCGCCTCGGTGACGGCCGGCAGCCACGCCACCGGCATGGTGCTGGAGCGGCTCAGCGCCGGCTCGACCATCAGCGGCAACACGATCCAGATGGATCAGGCCGGCGACCGCGCCTTGCAGGTCAACGGCTGCCAGAACGTGCTGGTGAACGGCAACACCCTGGTCGCCGCGGACGGCACGCAGGTCGTCTGGGAAAGCACCGTCACTGTCGGGGCTTCGGCCAGCAACCTGAACCACTATGCGGCGAACATCTTCATTCGCCCCGGCTCCGGCGGCGCGGCCATGACCGGGCTTGGCGCCGGCTCGACCCGCGCCGCCAACACCCTGCGCGGCTACGCCAGCGAAACCTGAGGCGCGCCCGCGCCGCCCTGACCTGTCCACCACATGGGAGCGCCGGAAACGGCGGATGACGCATGCCCTACAGCCAGCCCCTCGACCCTTTCGCCGGTACGACCGCAACGCCGATCAGCTCCGCCCGCAACTGGTACGCGCTCACCAACGCCATGATCGGAGCCGCCGAACTGCCGCAATACGGCAAGGCGCTGCGCATCCGCAACGGCTCGGGCTCGGTCCTGACCCTGGTGGTCGTGCCTGTCGCCGAAGCCAGCGACGCCGCGACGGACACGGTCACCATCGAAACGGGCGTGTCCTACGAACCGCTCGGCGTGCGCCGCCTGGTCTCGATCAATGGCGGCGCGACCGTGCCCGCCAGCGTCGAGATCAAGATCATCACGCAGTAGGCGCGCCGCCATGCTGAGTTACGGATTCGGCTTCGCCCTCGGGCTTGCGCGTCGGCGCGGCGGCGGGGGCGGCGGGCCCGCCCCCCTCACCAACCCGCTTCTCGCCGGGCTTGGCGGCTCCCGCGTCCGGCAAGCCGGCCTTGGCGCGACGAACGTGGCCACGGAACTGACGGGCGGCGCTCTGTCCTGGATGAAGGCGCTCGATCCGCGCCAGCGCTTCACCGCGTGGTTCGACGCGACGGCCGAGCAGAACAGCAACAACCTCAACGGCATGCTGTTCGCCAATGACGGCAACGGCTTCCCGGCCATGAGGGCGCGCCTGCCCAAGCTGATCTCCAGCGACGCCAACATCATCCTCATGGACCTGTCCTCGAACAGCATCCAGTTCGACAATCCGGACGGCACGACCTTCACGGCCGCCGCCTACTGCGCGGAAGCCCAGGCCATCGCATCGACGCTGAAGGCGAACGGCAAGCGCGTGTGCATCATGAGCGTGGTCGAGCGGCCGACCAGCGCGGGCGGACCTTGGGCCGCAGGTCAGGCCCCGCGTCTCTTGATCCCCGCCATCAACTCGCAGATGCAGGCGTGGGCCGCCAGCGAGGGCATGGCCTACGCCGACATCCGTTCGGTGCTGATCGACTTCAACGACCCCGACCGTAACCCCCTCCCCTTCGGCGTGCGCGACGGCACGCACTGGTCCACGCAGGGCGGCTACGCCATCGCCAAGGTCATCAACACGGCCATCGCGCCATTCATCGCCGCCTCGCCGGCCGCCACGCTGATGACCGGCCCGAACCTTCTGACCAACCCGGCGTTCACCGGCACGGGCGGGACAGTCACCGGCGCGGGGCTTTCGGGCTCGGTTCCCGACAACTGGACGCTCTCGCGCGAGACCAGCGCCTCAAGCCTCGCCACGGTCGTCGCCTCCGTGATCGACATCACCGGCACGCGCTGGCTGCGGCTTCTGGTGTCGAGCAGCGGCATGGCGTCGGATCGCTGCGAGGGCGTGCGCGTCACCGGCACGGTCGGAACCGTCGCCTCAGGAGTCTGGCATGCCGGCTCCGTCGAGGCCGACGTCAAGGCGTGGGGCGGCTGGCGCACCACGGGCCGCGTCAGCATCGCGAGCGGATCGAACACGGGCGTTGGCCTGTCGGGCATCAACCCTTCGGGCACGCCGATGCCATCGCCCGAGTTCTCGCTATTGCCCATGGCGTTCCCCACGGAGGACTACCGCGTACGTATCGAGACCTTCCCGATCTCGGCCGGAGCCACGTCCGCGACGTTCATGGTGCAGGTGTTCTTCGGGCAAGCCACGGGCCTCGGCGAAATCCTCATCGCCCTGCCGCGCTTCTCAAGCGTCGCTGATCCGAACCTGCTGATGCGCAACGAGGCCGACACCACGCCGATCAGCATCACCTCTCCGGCCGCCATGACCGAACCGGAAGGCAACGGCGCGTTCGTCCGCCAGCTTGCGGCCAACAAGCCCTTCGCGCGGTGGAGCCTCGCCGGCGCGGACGCGGCGCTGTTCGCGGTCGATCCCTTCGGCCGTCTGACCGGGCCGGAGTTCGACTTCGAGACCCCGGCCGACGCAGGGGCCAACAACGTCTATGACCTGACCATCACCGCGACCGACTTCAACCCGGCCAACGGCTCGGCCAACCGGTCCGCGACCATCACCGTCACCGATGTTAACGACGGGTTCTTCGACAACTTCAACCGCGCCAACGAGCTTCTGGACGCCTCAGCGAACTGGACGCGGCAAGGGGCCGGAACCGGCACGATCAGCATCGTCAGCAACCAGCCCTCCGTCACCGGCGGCACGGGCGGGCGCGTGGTCTATCTCGCTCCCCAGCAGGGCGACACCATCGAGCAGCAGATCGCCGTCTCCATGCGGACATCGGCGTCGTCTGCGGCGAGCATGGTCATCGCCGGCCTCGATGCGACCAACTGGCTCGGCATCCAGGCCAACGCCTCGGGCAACATGCGCATCATCCGCATGGACGCCAACGTCCAGAGCACGGTCGGCGACTGCCCGTTCTATACCCCTTATGTCTCGGGCGTCAGGATCACCGCGCAGCTTCGCGCCGGCATGGTCCGCGTGTTCCAGAGCGGCGTGCTGATCGGGGAGTTCTCGATCACCGTCCCGGCGACATGGAAGCGTTCGGGCCTCGCCATCAACACATCGAACGCGAGCCCGTGGATCGACGATTGGAACAACCGCCTCGCCGCGCCGATCACGCCGCTCGTGGGCCTGCGCGCGCTGACGGTGACGCCCACGACGCATGTGGGATCGAGCGGCGACTACGAAGGGGCGATCGCCGGCCGCACCAGCGGCTCCAACATCGTCGTGTCGGCCGTGACCGGGCCGGGCGGGACATGGCTGGCGGACGGGAACACCTTGCGCGGCGTGAGCCTCGCGGTCGGCTCGCACCAGGTCACGCTCACGGAAACCTTCTCCGGCGCGATCAACAACGGCCGCGCGAGCGTGGTCACGGTGACGGTGACGTGACGATGGCCAAGCTTCCGAAAGCCTATCTCGATCTGGCCGAAGAGCCGGGGCCGCGCCTGCTGATCGCGGGGCTCGCGACCTATGGCGTGAAGGAATGGCCCGGCGCGGCGAACAACCCGACCATCCTGTCATGGGCGCATGAGACGGGCCTGTCGGGCGTCTATCGCCACGACGCGACCGCCTGGTGCGGGCTGTGGATGGCGGTGGTCTGCGTCCGCGCCTCATGGGAGCCGGTCGCGAACCCTTTGTGGGCGCGCAACTGGACGCGCTGGCAACGGCCCGCTGATCGCCCCTCGCTGGGCGACGTGCTCGTGTTCGAGCGCGGCGAGGGCGGGCATGTCGGCATCTATGTCGGCGAGGATCGGACGGCGTTCCATGTCCTTGGCGGAAACCAGTCCGACGCGGTGACGATTACGCGCATCGCCCGCCCGCGCCTTCTCGCGGCCCGCCGCCCTGACTGGCGCATTGCCCAGCCGGCGAATGTGCGGCCGATCATCCGCCGCGCGGCGGGGCCGATCTCAACCAACGAGGCTTGACGCATGCCCATCATCGCATTTTGGGCCGCATGGCTCCAGCTCGCCCTGGCCGCGCTCACCCCTGCCTGGGCGCACGAGGCTTACGATTATCGCTGCTGTGGCCAGCGCGACTGCGGCCCTGTGCCAGATGCGTGGGTGCATGAAACCCGCGACGCCGTGACCTTTCGCATCCCTCCTGGCGGCCATCCGATGTGGCCTGCCGACAAGGCGGCGCATCTGGTGGTCGAGATCGACCGCTTTCGGGTCGAGCACCGCCGCCTCGACGGCCGCTGGCATGTCTGCCTGAACCCCGCGCTGCATGTGCTGTGCGCCTATCCGCCTGATCGCGGGTTCTGACGACCGCGCCGGGCGGCATCCCGGCTTACAGAAAGGAACGACAGATGTTCACCTCGATTGATAAGGCTCTCGTCGCCCTGTTCATGGCGGCGCTTTACCTGTTCACGGCCTTCACCGGCATTCCGACCGACTGGCTGCGGTCCGTCGCCGAGCCCGTCATCGTCGGCCTGACGCCCGTTTTGATCTACCTCATTCCGAACAAGCCGGCCGCGTCGTGAAAGCGCTCTGGCTCATCATCGGCGTCATCGTGGCGGCGGCGGTCCTTCTGATCGCCGCCGCTGTGCTGATCTCGCCCGTTCTTATCGGAGCGTCGCCCACATGACGACGCTCGCCATCATCCTCGCCATCGCGCTGTGCGGCGCGGTGGCGGCGGCGCTGCTGTACCGCCGCCTCTACCTTCAGGCCACCAAGGCCGCGCTCACCGAGGCGCGCAAGGCCGTCCTCGAAGCAACCGACACCCTCAACACCGAACTGAAGGACGCGGCCCATGAACAGGCCAAGGTGGATGCTGTTGACCGTGGCGGCGCTTCTGCTGTCCTTGACCGCCTGCGCAAGGCCGGGGCCTGAGGCCGGGCTGTCGTTCGACCCGGACTTCAACAAGCCGCAGCCACGACCGTTCGCGCTCGCTTGTCCTACGCCCACGCGCGCGGCCGACAAGCGCAAGATCGCGGCCGAACTGATCGCCACCATCGACCGCGCCGTCCCGCCCGATACGCTCGCCACCGAATGGGAGAGGCTGAACGACGGCGCGATTTCGTGCCGGAAGGGAGCGCCATGAAGCAAGACCCGAAAGCGCTCCGCGAGGCGCAGGCCGCGTTTGCGCAAGCCGAAGACGCCCTCGATGAGATCGCCGAGCTTCTGCCCGACGTGATCGAAACGCTGGGCATGGAAGAAACCATAGCCGTCCTGACGCGCATGGTCGCCGCGACGGCCGATTGCGAGGGCGAGGCATGAACAAGGGCGAACTGCCAGAAGGCAACAGCGAGGCGGGCGGCTATCTCGTTCTGCCAAGACGTGTAGCGATTGTGGCTGTCATCGCCATTACAGCTGCGGTCAGCGGCCCTGCCATCGCCATGTATGTCCGCGATCAGGCGTAGGAATATCGTCTCACGCAGGTAGAGCGCAAACTTGAGCGCGTCGAAATACGGGCCGAACAAGACCGCAATTCAATTCAGGAAATGCGCGGCGACATTCGCGTGATCCGGCAAATTCTCGAAGGACGGGGGCGCTGATGAAAATCCAGCCGCTTTGCGAAGGGAAAATCGCGGAAACGATCCGCGCCGTGCGCGAGGAATCCTCTATCTCGGCGGCGGCCGTGGCGCTGGGCATCGGGCGCTCTACGCTGCAACATCGGCTGCGCGTCATGGCCGCGCGCGGTCTGCTGCCTGACGACATCCCGGAGCGTGCCAGACCGCCCGAGGGCTGGGTGGTCAAGGGCCGTATGGCCATGTATGACGCGAGCGGCAATCTGCGCCGCCAGACGATCCGCACAGGCCCTGAGCCGGGGCCAAAATTCAAAGCGCCGCCCGGCCACGTCATCAAGGGCCGCTCGGCGCTGGTGGACGCGGAGGGGCGCGTCACCGCAGAATGGATCAAGACGCGCGAGGCAGGCCCCAGCCCGGTCGATATCGCCGCCGCCGTCCGCGCCGCGCTCGCCGATGTGCAGCCGCTGCCGCCCATGCCCGATGTCGTGGATGATCCCGACACCGACCTCATGGCGGCCTACATCATCGCCGATCCGCATATCGGCATGTTGGCGTGGGGCCGCGAAACGGGACAGGCCTATGACCTCGCCATCGCGACGCGCGACATCTGCTCGTCCATCGACCAGCTCGTGGCGCAGACGCCGCGCACGGCCGAAGCGCTCATCCTCTGGATGGGCGACACGACGCACAGCAACGACCACAGCAACCGCACGCCCGCCAGCGGTCATCAACTCGATGTCGATGGGCGCTTCGCCAAGGTGCTGCGCGCCACGGCCGATATCGGGCTGCATGTCACAAGGCGCGCCCTGCAATGTCACAAGCGCGTCCGCAAGCGCTTCATCCCCGGCAACCATGACCCCGAAGCGGCGATCGCGCTGACGCTGGCGATGGACATGGCTTTCGCCGCCGACCCGCGCGTCACGGTGGACACGCAGCCGGGCCTGCACTTCTTTCACCGCTTCGGCTCGGTGCTGATCGGGGCGACGCATGGCCACACCATGCCGCCCGAGCGCATGGCGATGATGCTGGCGGCGGATCGCCCGCAGGATTGGGGCCAGACCAAGCACCGGCATTTTTTCTTCGGCCACGTGCACAAGGACAGCCGGACGGAAGTCGGCGGCGTCACGGTCGAGAGCTTCAACGCCGCCGCCGCGCGCGACGCCTACGCGCAAAGCGGAGGCTGGCGCAGCGGCCGGGCCGTCAACCGCATTCTGTTTCACAAAGATCGCGGCGAGATCGGCCGTGCACGCGTCAACCTGGGGTGAGCATGTCGCAGCCCCCTCCCACGATCCATCACGCGGTCGCGACCCCGGACGGCGACATGATCCGCGTGTCTATGGTGATCGACGGAAAGATCACGCCCATGCTGATCCCGCGTCATGTGGCGGCGGGGCTTGTGGCGGTCTTGGCGCAGGCATTGGCTCTGGCGAGATAGGTCCTGCCTCATAGGCCGCGCGAGCAGCGCGTAGGTGCTCGCATGTGATCTCGTATTCGGCCCCAGCAGCGGGTCGATAAACCGACATGGCCGACGCGTTCGCCGGCCGGGGGACCGGGAACAGCTCGCCGGCCTTGGCGAAGGGTCGCAGCGCTTCCCGCAGGCGGGCGGCTTCGGCCCGCGCCTCGTCCCGCTCGCGCGTCAGGCGTTCGATGGTGGCGGCGGCATCTTGTTGCGCGTCGGCTATCGGGGACATCTCGTCATCACTGATCTGCATTTGTCTCGCCCCCCTCTTTCGCTCGCGCCACCTCCAGGTCAGCCAGCCGCTTCATGTCGGCCAGCGCGTCGGCCTCGTTGTCGAAGAACCGTGTCGGCGGCACGGGGTTCGCCGGGTCGCTCGCAAGGTAGATCAACTGAGCGGCCAGGCCAGTCCCGTAGAAACTCTCCATCGCTGCTCCGGCCTCGCCGGCAAGATGGACCACCCACCCGGCGCGGCAGTGCGTCGTGCCGCAGGTGCGCCACCACGCCATGTCCAGCGCGCCGGGCGCGGATGCGGCGACGTAGACGGCGGTGTGGATGTTCGCGATCGTCGGTGCGACCGGCTCGGGGTCGGTCACGCCAGTTTGACCCGAGCAGTCCGAGCAGCGCGAGCAGTCCGAGCAGTCCGAGCAGTTTCGCAGCGTCCCAAGCGATGCTTTGGCCCGCTCTGCGCTGCCCCAGTAGCGCAGCGTCGCCCGGTTATCGAATTGGTCGGCCCAGTACGCCCCGTCGGCGCTCTCGGTGATGATCAGGTCAGTCATTCTTGTCTCCTGATGGTGGGGCGGGGAGGGGCTGCCAGCATAAACAACACAATTGCCACAGCAATTGAGGCATAGACTTTTGCCAAGGTTGTTCCTGCCGAGAACTGGAGCGATCCAAAGGCGATCCAGACAAATAAGGCGCTGTCAATCGCCGCGCCGACCACACCTGATGCAGCGACGGCGATGGCCTTACCGCGCTCGCGCAGCTTTGAATATACCGCCAAGTCGGCCAGTTCTGCCAGCCCAAAAGCAACGGCGCTGGCCAATGCAATAGCTGGTGGTGAAACGTAGAGCGATAAAACCGCTCCTGTCATGACCGCCGCAAATGCTGCGCGCCACCCTGCCAACTCATGCAGCCAGTCGCGAAGAACCAAGGCCAGCCCGATCATCAAAACGCCGCTCGGTGCCATCAGCCCGAACCCGACCGGGATCAGGCATGGACCGTTCGGGATGCAGGTTGTCCCGACGTTCCCGATCAGCCAGTTTGCGGCTGGGATTGTTGCCGCAAAGGCTACGAAAGCACATGATGTCGAAAGATTTTTTCCCATCACTTGGCCCACCTATGCTGTGCCGGTGCTGAAAGCGGTTCTGCGATGGCGGCGCGTATATCGGATGCCAACTTAGGGTTTTCAGGCTTTTTCAAGTCTGAATAAAACAGTAAAGCCTTGACGGCTTCCGGGTCGCTCCCGTCAAAAGATAGCACCATGTATCGACGGGCCGGGTCGATTGGTTCGCCGTCAGTCCTTGTGATGTCAAAGCGGGCTGTAAATCCGCCTGTATTTGCGCGTGTCATGATATGAGTTCCAGTTGCTTGGTTGTGATGGGAGTCCAATAGGCCGGGCATTGCATGGCGTCCCATCGATCTGCCATCATGCGAGGTGTGTTCTGCGGCCTGTTGTGGTTCTGTGCGATGTCTGTGCTGTCCACCGATGCAAAGGGCCATTCTCTTGCGCTGAGTTGCATCCCACGCAGCATGTGTATCGGCGGCGTCCATCGACCAAATGTGTGAGCCATGGCGTTCCACGCCTCGTCCATGCGCCGCTTCCATGAGGGCGACAGGACGATGAAGTATTCCTCAGTTGATCCGACGCAGACGCGGTTCCAGTCGCCTTCACAAAGTCGCAGTAATCGGTCGATTGGCTCGTCCATATGCCAGACCGGCGCAGCAATCCGCTTGGGCAAGGACCATTCACGCAAGAGGGCGTCTTGGAGTTGCGATCCGCCTCCGATCACGTCTGGAACAACTGCCCAATCACAAGGGCGAAGCCACTGCTCAACGAAAGAGTAGAAAGGCGACCAGTCACGCGATGTCGGCTCTCGACCGCTTTTTCTGTCTTCGTTAAACAACTTCCACGCTCCATTGTCGATCATAGTCGATTGGCTCTGGTCTTGAATCGGGCGGATTTGGTGTGGGGATCCAAACGACACGCAGAAGCATCGACCAGCCAGCTCATAAAGAGCCCTGTAAGGCGTGATTGGCGTGCCGTGATAGTGGATCATCACACCCTCCCGTCGTGCGAGGGGTGGGGGAAGTCGTTGTGCTCGATGCCGTCGAGCAGGCGACCTGCGCGGATCATCTCATCGCTGACCATCTGTCTCGCTCCTGTACGGGCTTGACGCGATCATGGCGGCGTAGGCGGCGCGGCCCGCGTCGGTGGCCTTGACATCGGGGTAGGTGACGAGCCCTGCATCATGCAGCGTCTCGATAATCACTGACAGCGCCGCGCCCCACACAATCTGCTTGCCGGTGTCGCTCCAGTGCGTGCGCCCGTTCACGAGCATGTCGAGAACGTCCCGTTCCATTGAGTTGAGTTTCATCCCTCGCCCTCAAGCCCGCGCTCAATCTCGTCTAGCCTCGCCGCGTCGATTGTCGTCTTGCATGTGTCAGTCATTGGGCTTCTCCGGGGAGGGGGTGGGCTTCAAGCTGATCACTTGGCGACGGCCATGCTTCTTCGAACTGGCGCATCTGAGCTTCGGTCGCGAAGCCGAACCACGTCCATCCGTTGATTGTGGCGGTGCCGCGCTGCCATGTGCCGGGGCGCTTGTGGATCGGGAAGCATTCATACCCAAACTGGTCACGACACCAGTTGCGCATTTTTCGATCACGATCCTCGGTGCATCGGCCCGTGAAGGCACTCACCATCCACGGCGTCGGCGTCCAGATCCTGCGCATCAAGTCGTTGCGTTCGGCGTCTCCGTAGTCGTAGGCCACTGTGCGGCGGTAGAGATCGGTTCCTTCACCCATCACACCGCCCCCATAGCGCCGAGCCCCGAGACGATGGGGTTGGGAAAGGCGTCATGCGCCACGCCGTCGAGCAGGCGTCCGGCGTTCTTCTTGCCGACGTGGTACAGCCACTCC
>JAIYAJ010000394.1 GCA_027489105.1 Zymomonas sp.
CGAGGCGATCCGCGTCGCCTTCGATTCCGACGTCATCAGCTATGGCGAGCTGCTCGACATTTTCTTCCACGTCCATGATCCGACCCAGCTGAACCGCCAGGGCAATGATGTAGGGACGCAATATCGCTCGGCCATCTTCCCGCATTCGCCCGAGCAGGAGGCCGAGGCCAAGGCCGCGATCACGCGCGCGCAGGCCGACTGGCCCGGCCAGATCGTGACGCGGATCGAGCCTGACGCGCCCTGGTATGTCGCCGAGGATTATCATCAGGAGTATTTCGCGCGCGAGGGAGCCGGCAACGGCTATTGCGTAATGGTCGTCGCGCCCAAGCTGGCCAAGTTCCGCAAGAGCTATGCCGCGCGTCTCAAGGATAGCGCGAAGGTCTGAACCCCGGCGTCAGCGCGGTGCCGCCGCGCGCCGCAACCGGTCGTTGATCGCGATGCCGAGCCCGACGTCCGGGATCGGAGCGACGGCAATGGCCGGCGCGTCGGCCGCGTCGGCCGCGTGCAGCAGGTCGAACAGCCGTGCCGCTGCTTCGGCGAGGTCGCCGGACCGCGACAGCGACGCATCGCCTTCGATCGCGGCATAACCGATCAGATATTCGTCATCCCGGCGCTCTGCGGCGTCGAGGCGCACCGGCTTCGACGGCGCATAATGGCTGAGCATCTGCCCCGGCGCCTCGATCTTGCCATTGTCGTGCAGCGACAAGGGCACGCCACTCGCCTCTGCAAGCATCTCAGGCGTCACGCTTCCCGGCCGCAGCAGGCGTAAACGCTCATCTTCGACCGCGACGATCGTCGATTCGATCCCGACCTCGGTGGGCCCTCCGTCGAGCACCAGTTCGATCCGACCGGCGAGCGACTGCGCCACATGTTCGGCGCGGGTGGCGCTGATCGACCCGCTGGCATTGGCTGACGGTGCCGCCAGTGGCCGACCGCAGCGGGCGATCAGTGCGCGCATGACGGGATGCGCAGGCATGCGGACTGCGACCGTCGACAGGCCCGCCGTCGTCAGCCGCGCGACCGGTGCAGCTTCGGCGAGCGGGAGCACGAGCGTCAGAGGACCCGGCCAGAAGGCGTCGGCCAGCCGACGCGCCAGCGGCGAGAAGATGGCAACGGTCTCGGCCATGGCCATGCTGTCGACGTGGACGATCAGCGGATTGAAGCTGGGTCGGCCCTTTGCGGCATAGATAGCAGCGACGGCATCGCCGCTGGTGGCATCCCCCGCCAGCCCGTAAACGGTCTCGGTCGGAACCGCGACCGGCTGGCCGCGCCCGATCGCCTCCGCGGCGGCGGCGATACCGGCTTCGTCGGCAGGGATGATCCGGGTGTCCATGACCCGCGGCGCTATCGCGATGAACGGGAGCGGGCAAGCCCCCGAAACGGTTCAGCCTTCGACGCGGTCGAGCAGGTCAGCAGCGTCGAGGTGCAGGCGCCGCATCGTGCGGACGACGCGCGGCCATTCGTCGCGCAGGAAGGCGGCGCGCGCTTCTTCGCGCAGCCGGGCGGTGGCGCCCTCGGCGACGAACATGCCGACACCGCGCTTGACGGTCACGAAGCCTTCATCCTGAAAACCCTGATAGGCCTTGGCGGCAGTCAGCGGATTGGCACCATGCTGCGCAGCAAAGACCCGGACAGAGGGGAGGGCGTCGCCGTCGCCAAAACTGCCGTCGAGGATGGATTCGGCGATGATGTCGCGAAGGCGGAGATAGACGGGACGGTCCTGGCTGCTCATGGCGTCACACTGTGCTAACACAGCATGGCGCGTCAATGGCAATCAGGCTTTCCACGTCGAAACGACAGCTTCATAGGCCGGGCGCGGACGCTCTTCCAGCTCGCGCCCCGGCGTGCCGAGAAAGAGAAAGCCTGCGATCCGGTCGCCTTCGCGGCCGCCCAGGCTCTGAAGCACGTCCGCGCTGTAGGCCGGCCAGCCGGTGAGCCAGCTTCCGACGAAGCCGGCGGCGTGGGTGGCGGCCAGCAGGTTCATGCAGACAGCTCCCGCCGACAGCTCCTGCTCCCACAGCGGAATCTTGCTGCTCTCGACCGGTGTCGAAAGGACGGCCACCAGCGTCGGTGCCTGACGCGCAAACTGCTCCATCGCCTCGAGCTCGAGGCGGCCGGCACCGGGCTTGTCGGCCAGATAGGCGGCCTTGAGCATATCGGCGAAGCTTTCGCGATCCGCAGCCTCGACGATCACGAAGCGCCAGGGTGCCAGCTTGCCATGGTCGGGCACGCGCATCGCAGCGCTCAATATGGCGGAAAGCTGGGCTGCATCAGGGCCTGGCGCCACCATGTCGCGCGGCTTTCCCGAGCGGCGTGTGGCAAGGAGGGCGGCGGGCGAAGACAGGTCGTTGAACATGGTTCGCGGTCTAACAGCTGGTGTCGATTGCAACAATCGGCTTCACAGGGCGGGATTCCCCGTTACTGTTGACACTCATGAAGGCCGCGCAGCGCTGGACGGCCTAATCGCCCGGTGGCGAGCGAAAAGCTCCCCGCATCAGGCGCCTGTCCGACCCGTCACCGATGGGAAGAGAATGGGCGTGGCAGGCAAGGGGCCTGTGGCGAGAGGGAGAGTGAAGCGCCGTGCGCCGATAACGCAAGGCCCTTGGGGCCGAGAACAGAAAGCACTTCATGGTCAATCCCGACGCAGACGCGACGACCGAGCCGGCATCCCGTCAGGTGAGCCGCTCGGACGGCGAAACCTGGTTCGGCCACCCCAGACAGCTGGCCAGACTCTTTTCCACCGAGGCGATGGAACGCTTCGGCTTCTACGGCATGCGGGCGCTGCTGACGCTCTATCTGGCGCAGCATTTCCTGTTCAACGATCAGACCACCAACGGCCTCTATGGCGGCTTCACCGCGCTGGTCTATCTGACCCCGCTCGTCGGCGGCCTGCTCGCCGACCGCTATCTCGGTTCGAAGAAGTCGGTGAAGTTCGGCGCCATCCTGATGTCGATCGGCTATCTGACGCTCTGCTTCGGCGGCCCGACCGCCAAGCCCTATGCGATGATCGACAATGCCCGCTACGAGGTGGTGATCGACGACGCCAAGCAGCAGTTCGTCGTCGACGGCAATCGCCAGCTGGCGATCAAGGGCCGCGAGGACGGCAGTGTCGACCTGGTCGCGCCCGACGGTAGCGTCGCGCGCACCGTCGCCAAGGGCGGCTTCAAGGCCGATGCCGATCGCGACAATTTCTACACGATGCTGATGCTGGTCGCGCTGACCATGGTCACCGTCGGCAATGGCTTCTTCAAGCCCAACATCTCGACGATCGTCGGCGCGCTCTACGAGCAGGGCGACCGCCGCCGCGATGCGGGCTTCACCATCTTCTACATGGGCATCAACCTCGGCTCGCTCTTCTCGCAGATATTGTGCCCCTTCCTCGCGGTCGCGCTCGGCTGGTGGGCGGGCTTCGGCCTCGCCGCGATCGGCATGATGATCAGCTGGGCGCTGATCCAGTTCGCGGGCGACAAGCTCGACGGCTATGGCGATCCGCCTCCGGGACAGGACAAGGACCGGTCGCTGCTGATCTATATCGGTGCGATCGCGGCGGTACCGGTCGGCTGGTTCCTGTTCGTCAACCTGATGAACAGCACCGCAACGCCCGCCGGCAGCGGCATGATCGGTTATCTGCTCGGCCTGCCGATCATGGGCAAGGTGCTGTTCGCGTCGTTCCTCGCCTCGGTCGTCCTGATCCCGCTGTGGGCGCTCAAGGCCGGCAACAAGGTCGAGTTCCAGATGATGGTCGCGGCGATCGTGCTGATCGTCTTCAACGTTGTCTTCTGGACGCTCTTCGAGCAGGCGGGGTCGTCGCTGACGCTATTCGCCGACCGCAACACCGACCTCTCGATCTTCGGCATCTTCACCATGTCGGCGGGGCAGACCCAGTTCTTCAACGCCTTCTTCATCGTCCTGCTGGCGCCGCTGACCTCGATCCTGTGGAATGCACTCGGCCGGCGCGGGATCGAACCGTCGATCCCCGTCAAGTTCGCCATCGCGCTTGCGGGCGTAGGGCTCGGCTTCCTCGCTTTGGTGTGGGGCACGGCCTATGCCGGACCCGACTTCAAGGTGTCGGTCTGGTGGCTGGCGCTGCTCTATCTGATCCATTCGATGGCCGAGCTGTGCATCTCGCCGGTCGGCCTCTCGATGATCACCAAGCTGTCGATCGCGCGTGTCGTCGGCCTGATGATGGGGCTGTGGTTCCTGTCGATCAGCTGCGCGCAATATGTTGCCGGCATGGTCGCGCAGGTTGCCAGCGTGGAGACGGTCGGCGGGCAGGTGACCAACCTCAAGGTCAGCCTCGACACCTATGCCGGCGTCTTCCAGACCATCGGCCTCGTCTCGATCGGGATCGGCGTGGTGCTGTTCCTTCTCTCCCCGGTCATCAAGAAGTGGATGCACGGTGTCCAATAAGTTCCTCTACGGCGCTGCGATGGCGCTGGTGCTGACCGCCTGTTCGGGCGGTGCCGCACCCAAGTCAGCCTCGTCCGACGCGCCCCCGCCGGGCAAGGGCAAGGCGTTCGATCACGATCCCTTCCCGTCGACCTACAAGCCCTATCCGGGCGTGCCGACCGCGATCGTCCATGCGACCGTCTATGACGGCGAGGGCGGCCGCATCGACAATGGCACCGTCCTGCTCGCCGATGGCAAGGTCGTCGGCGTGGGCGGCCCCGATCTCGCCATCCCGGCGGGCGCGAAGCTGATCGAGGGCAAGGGCAAATGGGTAACACCCGGCATCATCGACGTGCACAGCCATCTTGGCGACTATCCGTCGCCGGGCGTCGAGGCGAACTCGGACGGCAATGAAGCGACCGCGCCGGTGACCGCCCAGGTCTGGGCCGAGCACAGCGTCTGGCCGCAGGACCCCGGCTTCAGCCGTGCGCTCGCCAATGGCGGCGTGACCACGCTGCAGATCCTGCCCGGCTCGGCCAATCTGTTCGGCGGCCGCTCGGTCACGCTCAAAAATGTCTATGCGCGCACGGTGCAGGGGATGAAATTCCCCGGCGCGCCCTACGGCCTGAAGATGGCCTGCGGCGAAAATCCCAAGCGCGTCTATGGCGGCAAGGGGCGCGAGCCCTCGACCCGCATGGGCAATGTGGCGGTCGATCGCCAGACCTGGATCAAGGCGACCGAATATAAGCGCAAATGGGACAAATATGAGGAGAAGGGCGGCGAGCCGCCCTCCCGCGACGTCGCCATGGACACGCTGCGCGGCGTCCTCGACGGCGAGATCCTCGTCCACAACCACTGCTACCGCGCCGACGAGATGGGCATCGTCCTCGATATGGCGAAGGAGTTCGGTTACAAGGTGACCGCCTTCCACCATGCCGTCGAAGCCTACAAGATCGCCGATCTCCTGAAGGCGAACGGCACCTGCGCCGCCGTCTGGGCCAACTGGTATGGCTTCAAGATGGAAAGCTATGACGGCATCCCGGAAAATCTCGCCATCCTGCACAATGCGGGCGCCTGCGTGATGATCCATTCGGACGACCAGAACGGCATCCAGCGGCTCAACCAGGAGGTCGCCAAGGCGCTCGCCTCGGGCCGGCGCGCCGGCTTCCAGATCAGCGACGAGCAGGCCTGGACCTGGCTCGCCATCGCGCCCGCCAAGGCGCTCGGTATTGCTGACAAGACCGGTAGCCTCAAGCCCGGCAAGATGGGCGACGTCGTGCTGTGGAACGGCAATCCGCTGAGCGTCTATACCCGGCCCGAGAAGGTCTGGGTCGACGGCGCGATGCTGTACGATGCCTATGATCCCAAGCTCCGCCCGGTGAGCGATTTCGAGCTGGGCCAGCCCGGCGAGGGAGATGTGAAATGACCCGGTCCACGCTCCTCCGCGGGCTCGGCGGCGCCCTTTGCGCTGCGCTTGCGACAGTAGCCCTCCCGGCCGCCGCCGAGACGATCGCGATCACCGGCGGCACCGTCGCGATCGGCGATGGCTCGCAGCCGATCGAGAATGGCACGGTCGTCATCGCCAATGGTCGCATCGTTGCGGCCGGCGCCGGTGTGGCCGTGCCGGCGAGCGCGACGGTGATCGACGCCACCGGCAAATGGGTTTCCCCCGGCATTGTCGCGGGCGTCAGCACGCTCGGCGTGATGGAGGGCTATGGCATGTCGGAGGTCAACGACCTCAGCGCCGGCAAGTCGCCCTTCTCGGCCGCGCTCGACATATCGACGGCGGTCAACCCGAACGGCCAGCGCATCGGCACCGAGCGTTCGGCCGGTATCACGCGCGCCTTCGTCATGCCCGGGACCGGCAACACGATGTTCGCGGGGCAGGGGGCGGTGATCGATCTCGGCACTGATCCCGATCCGGTGACGCGTCCGCGCGCCTTCCAATATATCGAACTGGGCGAGGAGGGCATGTCGGCCGCGGGCGGCAGCCGTCCGGCGGCCTATGCCCTTCTGAAGGCGGCGCTTTCGGCAGCGGCCAATCCGGCCAGCGCGGACTTCGTCAGCAAGGACGCGCTGATCACGCGCCAGGATGCCGAGGCGCTGGTGCCGGTGCTACGGGGCACGCAGCCGCTGCTCGTCCATGTCGAACGCGCCTCCGACATCCGCTCGGTACTCGCGCTCAAGAAGCCATATCCGGCGCTCAAGCTGGTGCTGGTCGGCGCAACCGAGGGCTGGATGGTCGCCAACGAGATTGCGGCCGCCCGCGTTCCCGTTATCGCCGCCGCGCTGATCGACCTGCCCGAAAAGTTCGAGTCGATCGCCGCGACCCAGTCGAATGTCGGGCGGCTCGCCAAGGCGGGGGTCACCGTCGCCATATCGAACGCCGACATATCCGAAGGCCCCTATGAGTCCTTCCTGCCGCAATATGCCGGCAATCTGGTCGCGCTGACCAAGGTGCCCGGTGCGCAGGGGCTCGACTGGGGCGCGGCGCTCGCCGCGATCACGTCGAAGCCGGCGGTGGCGATAGGGATGGACGGGGAGATCGGCTCTCTCCGCGCCGGCCGTCGCGCCGATGTGGTCGTCTGGAGTGGCGATCCGCTCGAACTGTCGTCGCGTCCGACCGCCATCTTCATCGATGGCGTCGCGCAGCCGACCGTCAGCCGCCAGACGCGCCTGCGCGACCGCTATCTCGACCCGGTCGAGAAGGCACTGCCCAAGGCCTATGAGCGCTGAGGCCTGAGGAGATGGGAAGGGCCGGTCATGGTACAGCCATGGCCGGCCGCTCGTCGCGCAGGGGGCTTGAGACGCTGCCGGAATCGGCGCATCTAGCGGCGGCTTGGACTTGGGGGTTGTTGCATGGTGCGTAGATATTTCGGGACCGACGGCATTCGCGGGCGGACCAACGAGAGCCCGATGACCGCCGAGATCGCCATGCGCGTGGGGCAGGCGGCCGGAGCCCATTTCGTCCGGGGCGAACATCGCCACCGGGTCGTCATCGGCAAGGATACGCGGCTGTCGGGCTATATGATGGAATCGGCGCTCGTCGCCGGTTTCACCAGCGTCGGCATGGATGTCGTCCTGCTCGGCCCGATGCCGACCCCGGCGGTCGCGATGCTGACCCGGTCGATGCGCGCCGACCTGGGCGTGATGATCTCCGCCAGCCACAATATGTTCGCCGACAACGGTATCAAGCTGTTCGGTCCCGCTGGCTACAAGCTGTCCGACGCCGACGAGATCGCGATCGAGGGGCTGCTCGATGCGCCGGTGAAGCTCGCCGCACCCGGCGAGATCGGCCGGGCTCGCCGCGTCGAGGACGCGCGCGGCCGCTATGTTCATGCGGTCAAGTCCAGCTTCCCCGAGCATCTGCGCCTCGAGGGCCTGCGCATCGTCGTCGATTGCGCCAACGGCGCCGCCTATGAGGTCGCCCCGCTCGCGCTGTGGGAACTGGGCGCCGATGTCATCTCGGTGGGAGTCAGCCCGAACGGCACCAACATCAACGACAAATGCGGCTCGACCGACACAAAGGCGCTGCAGGACAAGGTGGCGGAGACCCGCGCCGATCTCGGCATCGCGCTCGACGGCGACGCCGACCGTCTGATCGTGGTCGACAATCTCGGCCGCGTGGTCGACGGCGACCAGCTGATGGCGCTGATCGCCAGTGGTGCGCACCGGCGCGGGCAGCTGCGTGGCGGCGGGCTCGTCGCGACGGTGATGTCCAATCTTGGACTGGAGCGCTTTCTACAGGGGCAGGGCCTGTCGCTGCACCGGACCAAGGTCGGCGACCGTTATGTCGTCGAGGCGATGCGCGCCGAGGGCTTCAACGTCGGCGGCGAGCAGTCGGGCCATATCATCATGTCCGACCATGCGACGACCGGCGACGGGCTTGTCGCGGCGCTGCAGGTGCTGGCCGAATTGGTCGAGAGCGGCAAGCCGGCGAGCGACCTGCTCCATTTGTTCGATCCGCTGCCCCAATTGCTCAAGAATGTCCGCTTCGCCGGCGGGGAACCGCTCAAGGACGAGAAGGTCCAGGCTGCGATCGCCGATGCGGAGGAGAAGCTGGAAGGAAACGGACGCCTCGTCATCCGCAAATCGGGGACCGAGCCGCTGATCCGCGTGATGGCGGAAGGCGAGGACAGCAAGCTGGTCGAGGCGATGGTCGATCAGATCTGCGACGCGGTGCGCAAGGCCGCCTGAACGCGATGTCCGTCGCGCGCATCCTGATCATCGCCGGGTCCGATTCGGGTGGCGGCGCCGGCATCCAGGCCGACATCAAGACGGTCACGCTGCTCGGCGGCCATGCGATGACGGCGATCACCGCGATCACCGCGCAGAACACGCTGGGCGTCACCGATGTCCATGCGATCCCCCCCGATAGCGTCATTGCGCAGATCGATGCAGTGGCGTCGGACATCGGCGTCGATGCGGTCAAGATCGGCATGATCGGATCGCCCGACACCGCCGCGCGCGTCGCCGAGCGGCTGTGCCGGCCGGACCTTGCCGACGTGCCGGTGGTGTTCGATCCGGTGATGATCGCCACCAGCGGCAGCCGGCTCGCGAGCGCCGAGACGATCGCGGTGTTCGGGGAGTTGATGCGCCGCGCGACGCTGTCGACCCCCAATCTGGACGAACTCGGCGCTCTGGCAGGCGAGGCTTTGGGCGACGAGGCATCGATAGCGTCCGCAGCCGGTGGTCTGATCGAACGCCTCGGCTGCGGCGCGATCCTCGCAACCGGTGCCGAACTGCAACCGGGCGAGCTTACCGACCTGCTGTTCGACCGTGGCGGAGCGCAAGCCTCATCCCGCTGGAGCGCGGAGCGGATCGACACGATCCACGACCATGGCACCGGCTGTACCCTGGCCAGCGCCGTCGCGACAGGCCTGGGGCAGGGCATGGCGCTCGACGCGGCGATCGAGCGTGCCCGGCGTTTCGTGCGGTCGGCGCTTGAGCATGCGCCCGGTCTGGGGTGTGGCCACGGCCCGATGGGGCATCGCGCGCTGGCCTGAGCAGGCAGCGGGGCGTCAGGCCTCGACGAGAGGCTCCAGCGACAGCAGCCGGGCGAGGTCGCCCCGTCGGCTCGCGACATCGGCGATCGTGTAGCGGTCGAGCACCGCCATGAACGCGCCGAACGCTTCGCCCAACACCCCCGACAGGCCGCAGGCCGGTGCGATCCGGCAGGAAGCGCAGTCGACCAGCGTCATGTCCCTCTCGCCATGCCGGACGACCTCTCCGATGCGGATCTCGGTCGCGGGCCGGGCGAGCGCGAGCCCGCCGCCGCGCCCGCGCGTCGCGCGAACCAGCCCGGCGCGGGCGAGCATGTTGACGACCTTCATCAGATGATTCTCGGAAATCGCATAAGCGCGCGCGATCTCCGCGATCGAGCAGAGCCGGTCGTCATGCGTCGCGAGATGGATCAGCGTCCGCAGAGCATAGTCGGTGTGGAGCGAGAGGCGCATGGCTCTCCTTACCGGCTGTTAAAGATAGATTCAAATTGCATCTTAAGTGCGGTCGGTATAGATGCATCGATATTACATCTTTAAGGGGTAAATCATGACCGCCACTCTCTCTCCCGACACTATCGCCATCGTCAAAGCCACCGCGCCCGCGCTCCAGCAGCATGGCGTGGCGATCACCACCCGCATGTATGAACGGCTGTTCGTCGACCCTGCGGTCAAGGCGCTGTTCGACGAGGCCGCCCAGGAATCGGGCGAGCAGCCCAAGCGCCTCGCCGCCGCGATCCTCGCTTATGCCAAGAATGTCGATAATCTGGGTGTGCTCGGGCAGGCCGTCGAGCGGATGGCGGGACGCCATTTCGAGACCGGCGTGAAGCCCGACCATTATCCGCTGGTCGCCGCGGCGCTGCTGCCGGCTATCAAGGACGTCCTGGGCGACGCCGTGGACGACAAGACCCTCGCTGCCTGGGGCGAGGCTTACTGGTTCCTCGCCGAGATATTGATAGGCCGCGAGAAGCAGCTCTATCAGGCGGCGTGATGCGAGCGACCGTCGCTTCGAAGTGCGCATAAGAAAAGGGCCGCCCGGATCGCTCCGGACGGCCCTTTCTCTGTTTGGCGAAGCGATCAGGCCTCGGCCGAATCCTCGGCGGGCTGCTCGACCAGGTCGGCAGCGATCTCGCCGGGTTCGGCGTTGGGGTCGTAAGCCTCGGTGAAGCCGGCTTCGTCACGCTCGAACATCGAGGCCATGACGTCGACGCCCTGCGACTGCAGCTCGGCCTCTTCGGGCGAGCGGGCAACGTTGACCTTGACGATGCGCGCGACTTCCGCGTGCAGCGAGATCTTCACCTCGTGCAGACCGATCGTCTTGATCGGACGGCTGAGCACGACACCCGACTTGGCGACCTTGACGCCGTCTTCGGCCAGAGCCTCGACGATGTCACGGGCCGAAACCGAACCATAAAGCTGGCCGGTGTTCGACGCCTGACGGATCAGGGTCACCGACTTGTCATCGAGGGTCTTCGCTTCGGTTTCCGCATGTTCGCGGCGCTTGGCGTTGTCGGCCTCGATCTGTGCGCGGTTGGCTTCGAAGACCTTCTTGTTCGCTTCGTTGGCGCGGAGCGCCTTCTTGCGGGGCAGGAGATAGTTGCGCGCGAAGCCCGCCTTGACGGTGACGACGTCACCGATCTGGCCCAGCTTCTCGACACGCTCGAGCAGGATCACGTCCATGTTGGCGGTCCCTTCTTACTTGACGATGTAGGGAAGCAGCCCGAGATGACGGGCGCGCTTGATCGCCTTGGCGAGTTCACGCTGCTTCTTGGCGGAAACCGCAGTGATGCGGCTCGGGACGATCTTGCCGCGCTCCGAAACGAAGCCCTGCAGCAGACGAACGTCCTTGTAATCGATCCGGGGAGCGTCCTTCGCGGAGAAAGGGCAGCTCTTGCGGCGGCGGAAAAATGCGCGTGCCATGGTTTCTATCCCTCCTTACGCGACTTCGCGGTCTTCGCGACGCGGGCGGTCACCGCGCTCGCCACGACCACCTTCGCGGTCGCCACGACGGCCTTCACGCTCGCCACGACGCATCATCGCGGACGGACCCTGCTCGAGCTCGTCGACGCGGATCGTCATGTAGCGGATCACGTCTTCGTTGATCGCGGTCTGGCGCTCCAGCTCGGCGACGACGCCGGCGGGGGCATCGATGTGAAGCATCACATAATGCGCCTTGCGGTTCTTCGCGATGCGGTAGGCGAGGCTGCGGAGGCCCCAGGTCTCGGTCTTGACGACCTTGCCCTGATTGTCCTCGACGATCTTGGTGGCGGCTTCCGCCAGCGCGTCGACCTGGGCTTGTGCCAGGTCCTGACGCGCGAGAAACACATGCTCGTACAGAGCCATGTTCGCGACTTCCTTCCTTTGGCCGATCGCTGACGCCGTGCCCATCACGAACGCCCCTCCGGCTGTCTTCCAAAAGCAACGGGGGCGGAGA
Organism: Zymomonas sp.; assembly: GCA_027489105.1. The sequence goes on from JAIYAJ010000394.1 coordinate 11,824, forward strand.
GACAGGCTCCCGCCCCGGCTGGCCCGGCCTATGGAGGAAAGGCCCACAAAAGGCAAGGGCGCTTGGCGGAACCAGTCTATGCTCCGTCTGTTCACGGAGTCGCGCGGTTTCAGCTGGGGGGACGGATGGCATCGTTATCACATCGACTGTCGTGCGTCGCGATTGCGGTGGCAGTGCTTGCCGCCGCCCCCTTGAGTGCCGCCACGCCGCGCGAGCTTCTCGTCGAGGCAGCCTTCAAGACCCGCGACAAGACGGTCGCGCTAGACCGCATAGCGGAGGCGGAGTCGCTCGCAGGCAAGCAGATACTGGCGAGGCCGGGCGATGAGGATGCCCGGCTGATCCGGGCTATGGCCGTCGGGTACCGCGCGAAGCTGACCCGCAGCCGCAGCGATGCCCTGTCAGCGCGCAAATCGTTCGAGGCGCTGGCCGCAGCCAATCCGCGCGACGCCGAGGCGATTGCGTCGGTCGGGACCTGGCATCTGGACTCGGTGGTCGATCTCGGTGCGATGATGGCCGGCCTCGCGATCGGGGCGAAGAAGGCGACCGGCTTCGGGCTGATGGACCGCGCCGTCGCCCTCGGTGGCGGTCGCGCGCTCTATCCGGGGCTGGCGGCGCTGCTTCGCCTGGCCATCGATCCCGACGATGCGCGCGGCCGGCAACTGGCCGAAGCCGCGAGTGTCGCCACGGTCAGCGCGCCGCTCGACCGCATCTTCCGCAATGCCGCCATCGCGATATTGGTGCCGCTGAAGGCGGGCGACGATAGTGCGACCCAAAAGATGGCGCGCGAGCTGCTGCCTTTCGGCCGATTGTCGAGCTGATCGCGCAAGGCTTTGCGCTTGCCAGCGCGGTAAAGCTTTCCTAGTGGCGGCGGCCTTAGCGAGGGAGCCGTTCATGCGCGCATTCATCTTTCCGGGGCAGGGCAGCCAGGCCGTCGGCATGGGCAAGGCGCTCGCCGATGCCAGCGCGGTCGCGCGCGAGGTGTTTCAGGAAGTCGACGACGCGCTCGGCCAGAATCTGTTCAGGCTGATGGTCGAGGGACCGGCCGACGAGCTGACCCTGACCGAGAATGCCCAGCCGGCGATCATGGCCAATGCCATCGCGACGCTCCGCGTCCTCCAGAAGGAAGGCGGGATCAGCCTCGCCGACAAGGCGGCCTTCGTCGCCGGCCACAGTCTCGGCGAATATAGCGCGCTGTGCGCCGCCGAGGCGATCGACCTGTCGACCACGGCCCGGCTGCTCAAGCTGCGCGGCCAGTCGATGCAGGCGGCGGTGCCGGTCGGCGTCGGTGCAATGGCGGTGTTCCTGGGGCTCGACTTCGAAGGCGCCAAAGCGGTCGCGGACGAGGCGGCGCAGGGCGAAGTCTGCCAGGCCGCAAACGACAACAGCAACCGCCAGGTCGTCGTGTCGGGCCATAAGGATGCGGTCGAGCGTGCGATCGAGATCGCCAACGCCAAGGGCGCGCGCCGGGCGATGCTGCTGCCGGTTTCGGCCCCCTTCCACTGCGCGCTGATGCAGCCCGCTGCCGACGCCATGGCCGAGGCGCTCGGCAAGACCGCCGTGCAGGCGCCGCTCGTCCCCGTCTATGCCAATGTCCTCGCCGCGCCGGTGTCCGACCCGGTGGAGATCGTCCGCCTGCTGGTCGAGCAGGTGACCGGCACGGTGCGCTGGCGCGAGAGCGTCGCTGCCATGGCCGATGCGGGTGTCGAGCAGTTCATCGAGTTCGGCGGCAAGGTCGTCGGTCCGATGGTCAAGGACATCACCGACAAGGCGGCGGCGACCAGCGTCGTCACCATGGCGGACATCGAGGCTCTGGCCGCAGGCCTCTGAGCCGGGGCGCAGGCCGCTTGCCTCCCGCCCTCGGGCAGGGGTAGAGCAAGCCTGCGCGACCACCACGCTTCGGTCATCTCGCGGCATTCCGCATTAGCTAAAGAGAAGAGAAGGGCGATCCACATGTTCGATCTTTCGGGCCGCACGGCACTTGTTACGGGCGCGAGTGGCGGCATCGGCTCGGCCATTGCCAAGGCGCTCGCGGCGCAGGGCGCGCGTGTCGCGCTGTCCGGTACGCGCGAGGAGGCGCTGAACGCCGTCGCCGCCGAGATCGGTGGGGACACTGTCGTTCTGCCGTGCAATCTCGGCGATGCCGAAGCGGTCGATGGCCTCGTCCCGCGTGCGGTCGAAGCGCTCGGCGGCAAGCTCGATATCCTCGTCAACAATGCCGGCGTGACCCGCGACAATCTGGTCATGCGGATGAAGGACGAGGAGTGGGATCAGGTGATCTCGGTCAACCTCGAAGCTGCCTTCCGCCTGATCCGCGCGGCGGCCAAGCCGATGATGAAGGCGCGCCATGGCCGCGTCATCACGATCACCTCGGTCGTCGGTACCACCGGCAACCCCGGCCAGGCGAACTATGCCGCGTCGAAGGCCGGTCTCGTCGGCATGTCGAAGGCGCTGGCGCAGGAACTGGCCAGCCGCAACATCACCGTCAATTGCGTCGCGCCCGGCTTCATCGCCTCGGCGATGACCGACGTCCTGCCAGACGCCCAGAAGGACGCGCTGCTGACCAAGATCCCGGCCGGCAAGCTGGGCGAGGGCGACGACATCGCCGCCGCCGTCGTCTATCTTGCCAGCAGCGAGGCATCCTACGTCACCGGCCAGACCCTGCACGTCAACGGCGGGATGGCCATGATCTGAGCAGCATAGGCCGATGGCGGGCCGATTGCGGCCCGGCGTCGTCAATGCATGCTTGCAAGCAAAGTCGCCCCCCGTTAGGGCAGGCGACAGAAACCCTAAGGAAGGTTTGGAATATGAGCGAGACCGCTGAGCGCGTTAAGAAGATCGTTGTCGAACATCTTGGCGTCGAAGCCGAGAAGGTGACCGAAGAGGCCAGCTTCATCGACGATCTGGGCGCGGACAGCCTCGACATCGTCGAGCTGGTCATGGCGTTCGAGGAAGAGTTCAGCGTCGAGATCCCCGACGACGCGGCTGAGAAGATTGCGACCGTCAAGGACGCGATCAGCTACATCGACAGCCACAAGGGCTGATCCACCCGCCCGCCGGTCGATTGATCGTCCGGGGCAGGTGATCGAGCCGAGAGCTTTCGGCGGCTCCCCGACCCCGGGCCAACCGATGGGACGGGGAGCCGCTTTGCCGTTCAAGAGGATATGCAGGAGATTGCCATGCGTCGCGTGGTCGTAACCGGTCTGGGTCTTGTCACGCCGCTCGGCGCGGACGTCGAGACAGCCTGGAGCAACATCATCGCCGGCAAGTCGGGCGCTGCCCGCATCACCCGCTTCGATCCGAGCGATCAGGCGTGCACCATCGCGTGCGAGGTCAAGCCCGCCGACCATCCTTATGGCTTCGACGCCGGCAAGCGTGTCGACCACAAGGTGCAGCGGCAGGTCGATCCGTTCATCGTCTATGGCATCGACGCCGCCGGCCAGGCGCTCGAAGATGCCGGCCTGACCGACATGAGCGAGGAACTGAGCTACCGCGCCGGTCTGTCGATCGGTTCGGGCATCGGCGGCCTTCCCGGCATAGAGAGCGAGTCGATCGTCCTCTACGAAAAGGGACCGCGCCGCGTCAGCCCGCACTTCGTCCATGGCCGCCTGATCAACCTGATCTCGGGTCAGGTCTCGATCAAATATGGCCTGCGCGGTCCGAACCATGCGGTCGTCACCGCCTGCTCGACCGGCGCGCATGCCATCGGCGATGCCGCGCGCATGATCGCGATGGACGATGCCGACATCATGGTCGCCGGCGGCGCCGAGGGCGCGATCTGCCCGCTCGGCATCGCGGGCTTCGCACAGGCGCGCGCGCTGTCGACCGCCTATAATGACACGCCCGAAAAGGCGTCGCGCCCCTATGACAAGGGCCGTGACGGCTTCGTGATGGGCGAGGGCGCCGGCATCGTCGTGCTCGAGGAATATGAGCATGCCAAGGCGCGCGGTGCGAAGATCTATGCCGAGGTGATCGGCTATGGCCTGTCGGGCGACGCCTATCATGTCACCGCGCCGCACCCGGAAGGCTCTGGCGCCTATCGCTCGATGGCGATGGCGCTGAAGAAGTCGGGTCTGCAGCCGTCGGACATCGACTATATCAACGCCCATGGCACCTCGACCCCGCTCGGCGACGAGCTTGAGGCGGGCGCGGTCCGCCGCCTGTTCGGCGATGCGCTCAAGACGGTGTCGATGAGTTCGACCAAATCGGCGATCGGCCATCTGCTCGGTGGCGCGGGCGCGGTCGAATCGATCTTCTGCATCCTCGCGATGCGCGACCAGATCGTGCCGCCGACGCTGAACCTCGAAAATCCGAGCGACGGCCTCGAGGATTTCGACCTGGTTCCGCTCAAGGCGAAGAAGCGCAAGGTGAAGGCCGTGCTGAACAACAGCTTCGGCTTCGGCGGCACCAATGCCAGCCTGATCATGCGCGCCATCGAGGACTGACCCGGTCGTGGCCCGCCGCCGCAAGTCTTCGATCATCGGCCGGCTGCTCGTGCTGGTCGTGGTCCTGGCGTTGCTGGCGGGCGGCGCTGCGGCGTGGATCTCGCGCGACTGGTGGGGGCAGGGCCCTCTCGAAAAGGAAGCCAGCGTGGTCGTCCGCAAGGGCGATACGCTGGCGGCCGCAGCACGGGCCTTGGAAAAGGCGGGGGCAATCCGCTCGACCACCAATTTCCTGCGCTTCGCCCGCCGCTTCGGCTCGGACGAGCCGGTCCGCGCGGGCGAGTTCACCATTCCGGCGGGCGCCAGCGGGCTCCAGATCCTCGATATCCTCCAGCACGGCACCCCCGTGCAGCATCTCGTCACCATCCCCGAGGGCATGCCCTCGATCTTGGTGCGCGAGAGGCTGCTGGCCGAACCGCTGCTGACCGGCACCATCGACGTGCCGGCCGAAGGCTCGGTGCTGCCCGACAGCTATGCGTTCGAGGCGGGTGAGCCGCGCGCGGCCGTCCTCGCCCGGATGCAGATGGCGATGCGCAAGGCGATCGACGAAGCCTGGGAGGGCCGCAAGCCGACCACGGCGGTCACGAACAAGCGCAACGCGGTGATTCTCGCCTCGATCGTCGAGAAGGAAACCGGCGTCGCTTCCGAACGGCCGATGGTCGCCTCGGTCTATTCCAACCGGCTGCGGCAGGGGATGAAGCTGCAGGCCGATCCGACGGTCATCTACCCGATCACCAAGGGCAAGCCCCTCGGCCGCCGCATCCGCCAGTCCGAACTGCGCGCAGTCAACGGCTACAACACCTATGCTTCGCCCGGCCTGCCTGAGGGCCCGATCGCCAACCCGAGCAAGGCCGCGATCGAAGCGGTGCTCGACCCGGCCAAGAGCAGCGCGCTCTATTTCGTCGCGGACGGCAAGGGCGGCCACATCTTCGCGAACACGCTCGCCGAGCACAACGCGAACGTGCAGCGCTACTACGCGATCCGGAGAGCGCGCGGCGAGATGTGAGCGGGGGCAGGCGCCATCATGCATGTCGACGATATTCGAGTTAGCGTGGCGATCAAGGTTGGTTGCTCGGACAGATCCGCTTTCGATCTGAACGCGGACGTATCCAGCTGGTAAAACTTGCCAAGATTAGCCGCATTTGCAAACATATCGCTAAAGCAGAAGTCTTGTGGAATCGCGAGGCGAGGCCATAGTATCGGGCGGGCGTTGTTTGATAACCAGAATTGAAATCGACGGCTTTAAAACTTTCCGTAACTTTTCTGCGGATTTGAAGCCATTTATGGCTGTGATTGGACCAAACGCTACCGGAAAATCGAATCTGTTCGACGCTTTGAAGTTTCTTTCAAGGCTAGCGCAGGTCGATGTGCGTCAGGCCATGCAAGAACTCCGAGGGGAGCCCGAAGAGCTTTTTCGACAAACTTCTGCCGGGCATGAGACAGTAATGGGATTCGCGGTCGAAGCTTTATTGCCGATTCGCGGAGTAGATGATTTCGGTGCAGACTTTGAAACTCCTGCTCAACGTCTCCGCTATGAAATTACTATTGAAATGAGAGATAATCCTCACGGTATATTTGTAGCACATGAGGATTGTCGAGTAATTCGCGCTGAAGACGACAAAATGGATTTTCAGCCAGCCATAAAAGTCAGTCGTTCAAGTCGGAAAACTCCCTTTTTGGAGACTGAGAAGGACGCGCAGGGGCGTTCAAGAGTGTTCACGATTAGGCAGGACGGGGTTGCGGAAAGCGGCACCTCTAAAAGAGGGAACCCACTACAACTTCCTGCTGCTGAAGCAGCGCGTAGTGCTCTTTCAACCATCGCTACTTCTGAATTTCGACACTTGTACGCGCTGAAGAAGCTCATTTCTGGGCCGCAGTTTCTCGAGATAAACCCATCAGAGGCTCGCAAAGCTAACGATCGTTTTGAAGATAAGCGATTGAGAAGTGATGCTTCCAATCTTGCCGCTAGCCTGTCGGAAATTCAAAGACTTTCAGCGACCCCTAATAGGCCAACAGGAGCCATTGCAGACATCTCTGCGGACCTTGCCTTGTTAATCCCGCAAGTCAGGACTGTAAGAGTGTTGGATGATGCAAAGAGCCGAGAATACGCATTTGATGTTCAAGTGCGCGACGGAGCGACGTTTAGTTCGCGAGTGATTAGCGATGGGACTATCCGTTTATTGGCACTCTTGACTGTGATCGATGATCCAAATCGTCGGGGAATTCTTTGTTTTGAAGAACCGGAAAATGGCGTTCATGAAGGAAGAATTCCAGATTTAGTTGATATTCTTCGTTCTGCTACAAAAATTCAGGATCCTCATGGTGATTATTTCCAAGTTTTGATAAATACTCATTCTCCAGCAGTAATGAGAACATTGAATCCCCATGAAGTTCTATTTGCTGATATGGTTCGCAGCATGCCGGTAGATGGGGAGTTATCCGAAATTCGCACTCGAATGAGAAAAATCGCTCCTTCGAAGGGGCTTTTCGATGATGAACACCACCTCTATCCGGAGAAAATCGAAGAGATTTTGCGCAATAGGGCGGGTGGTATCTGATGTATTTGTCTTGGTCCGCTTATTACGAGGGAGCAAGTGATGCGCAGTATTTTAATGTCATCATACCGCGATTGTTGGACGAAATTGTACGCGATTGTGGGAAGAGGCCTTGTGATGTGGGGGAGTATCCAGCGCTAGAGTTCGGGATTGGAAATAGGTCGTTCGATGAAGTCGCTGTCCAGATTTGCGAACGAAAGAACGAATTTCATATCATATTTGTTCATGCCGATCTGGGAGGGCGTGCACAGGCTGTAAATGTAGCGCAACGAAGAGAGCAACTGATACAAAAAGCACATGAGATATGCGGCTTTGACCCGCAGGTTGCTGTCATGTTGTCTCCAAAGAAGGAGCTTGAAGCTTGGGCCTTGGCTGATGCTGCTGCAGTAAAGATTGCCTTGGGAGTAACTGAGATTTCTCCTGGCCTGATGCCGACTACACCCACCGCTGCTGAACGCCTCCCGGATCCAAAGGCGAGTCTTGATGCAATAGTAAAAAGTGTGACGAGTAGAAGGTCCGAACCTCGAAATATTTTGGTGAGGATCGCTCAGGAACAGAGTATCGATGAACTACGACGAGCCAACTCATTTCGAACGTTTGAGGCTAGCTTAAGAGATGCTCTCGCCCACGCCGGTTTTCTCCGATAAAACAATAACGGGGGGGTATTTACACAGCTTCGCTGCACGTAGTGCGGGTAACGGAAAGTTGATCTCGTCCTACTGTAAATTGTGGCACACCGGGCAATAGCAGTGGTTGAGCATTTGTCGGTCTGGTGGAAGCATCTGACGATTCAGAAACACCGCAGACCAAGAGGATAGAGCGGTTGACCTGATATGGTCAGGTCAGAAACCGCTCTGGAGAGGGAGCGGTCGCTTAGAGTTTTTGATCTATGGCACCCTCCTCATAACCGCAGCCCCGTCGCCTCCGGCAGGCCAAGCGCGATGTTGAGGTTCTGGACGGCGGCGCCGGCGGCGCCCTTGCCGAGATTGTCCAGCAGCGCCACGAGGCGGGCCTGGCCGGCCTTTTCATCGGCATAGACGTAGAGGTCGAGCCGGTCGGTGCTGGCGGCCTGTTCGATCAGCAGTGCCGACGGGCGGTCCTCGTGGACGCGGACGATCTGGCTGCCGTCATAGGCGGCCGCCAGCGCGTCGTGGAGCGCGGCGCCGCTCGGGCGGCCGGGGAGGAGGTGCAGGTGGAGCGGCACTTCGACCAGCATGCCGCGATAGGTGCGCGCGACCGAGGGGAAGAAGATCGGCGGGTGATCGAGCCCGGCGTGGCGCTGCATTTCGGGCACATGCTTGTGGCCGAGGCCGAGCGCATAGGCGCGGAAGGCGCTGTCGGTGGCGTCGGCCGAGGCCGCATCCTCATACATCGCGATCATCGCCTTGCCGCCGCCCGAATAGCCCGAGGCGGCGTTGACCGACAGCGGGGTGGAGGCGGGCAGCAGGCCGGCGCGGACCAGCGGGCGTACGAGCGCCAGGAATCCGGTCGGATAGCAGCCGGGATTGGAGATGCGCCGTGCCTCGGCCAGCCTCTCGCGCTGGCCCGGATCGAGCTCGGCAAAGCCATAGGCCCAGCCTTCGGCGGTGCGATGCGCGGTCGAGGCGTCGACCACCCGCACGTCGGGATTGGAGATGAGCGAGACCGCTTCGCGCGCTGCGTCATCGGGCAGGCACAGCACGACGGCATCGGCGCCGTTCAGCGCCTCGGCGCGCGCGGCGGGGTCCTTGCGGCGTGCCTCGGCGATCGTGACGATCTCGATGTCGGGACGGCCGGCGAGCCGTTCCGCGATCTCGAGCCCGGTGGTGCCGGCGGCGCCGTCGATGAAGACCTTTGCGGTCATGCTGTCAGTCTCCGCCGGCTCAGGATCGGCCGGTCATGATTGGGTTGAAGGCGGGCGACCACGTCGGCCAGCGGCTCGACGACGACCGCCATCCAATGCGCGTTGGCGTGGATCAGCCGGTCCGCGTCGACCATCAGGCCGACATGGCCGGGAAAGCTGACGATGTCGCCACGGCGCAGCGGCTCGTCGTCCGCAAGTTCGACGCCGATGTCGTGGCGCTGCATGTCGGTATCGCGCGGTGCGCTGTGTCCCGCTGCCGCGAGCGCGATCTGGACGAGGCCCGAACAGTCGATTCCATCGCCCCCGCGCCCACCCCAGAGATAGGGCATGCCGAGGCAGAGTTCTGCCACCGCGACCGGATCGGCGGCAAGCTCCTCTATGCCCATGAGATGGCGCATATGGACATGGCCGAGATCGGTCTTGAGGAAGCTGCCTTCGACCGTGCCGCTCACGCGAGATCCGGTCGGCAGCGTCGCGACCAGCGGCGCCTTGATCGAGGCGTCGGCAAAGACCAGCGCTGCGCGCACCGATACCCGGTGCGTAGGCGTGATCGGCTCACCGAGATGCGCGACCTCGACATAGCCGACATAATGGTCGTGGAGCGAATAGCCCCAGGCCCAGCCGGCGGCAATTTCCAGCGCGGCAAAACCTTCGCCCGGCAGCAGTTGCGACACGGCCTCGGCCGATGCCGACGGAGCGCTGCGCATGAACGCCGTCGCAAGGGCGGCGCGCGGCATGGGCGCGGCATAATGGGGGGCGAACAAGGTGCCGGCCAGCGCGACGTCCGCAATGTCCGGCCTGAAGGCGTGTATTCTTTTGTCGATCGCGCGCGTCGGGCCGTCGAGGTTGAAGGTCGAGACGGGCGGAGTCTGGCTGAGTGGGCCGTCAGCCCCCCAGCTTCTCGATGTCGATGGATTTTCCGAAGGCATCGAGGAAGGCAGCCCCTTTTTCCGTCTTGGCGACAAAGATGTTGCGTCGATCATTATCGTCGCGTTCCCGGCGCAGATAGCCGAGCGACCCCAATGTATTCAAGGCGCGCGTTATGACCGGCTTCGACACGCCCAATTGCTGGGCGAGGCCGCGCACCGTGTGGGGGCCGGGGGTGATGTAGCTGATGAGCAGAAGGGCCATCTGCCGATTGGTCAGGTCGGGCTGCCCCGAACGGACATAAGCGACCAGCGCGCGCATCCATTGGGAAAGCTGATTGTCGGACATAATGTTGCTCGTCTCGTTCCACAGATGCAGGATCGGGCATGGACCCGTTGGTGAGAACGCGTCCGTGACCGTTTCGTTTCACTGCCGAAGTGGGAGACCGGCGCTTTCGTCGCCGGAGAAGTTCGTTTCGCCTCAGTCTGGACTAAATCGCGCTTTCAGAAGGCTGAATGCGCAGCGAAGCCCCAGGGCATCGCCGCCCTTCGGACGACCGGCCTTGGGGGATGGGCGCCAGGCGAAGGTATCGAAATGGGCCCAGGGCAGCCCATCGGGTACGAAGCGCTGCAGGAAGAGAGCGGCAGTCACCGCCCCGGCCATCCCGCCTTCTCCGGCATTGTTGATGTCCGCCACGTTCGATTTGAGCATGTCGGCATAGTCGGCCCAGAGCGGCAGTCGCCAGTGCGGGTCGGCGGACGTGGAGGCGGCGGTGGCAAGATCGGCGGCCAGCGCCTCGTCGTTGCAGAACAGCGCCGGCAGGTCCGGACCGAGCGCCACACGCGCCGCACCGGTGAGGGTCGCGAAGTCGAGCATCAGCACCGGCTTGTCCTCGCCCGCGCGGGTCAGCGCGTCGCCGAGGACGAGACGCCCCTCGGCATCGGTGTTGCCGATCTCGACCGACAGCCCCTTGCGGGTCCGCAGCACGTCACCGGGACGGAAGGCGTTGCCGGCGACGGCATTTTCGACGGCGGGGATCAGCAGATGAAGGCGGACCGGTAGCCGGGCCTCCATGACGAGCTGGGCGAGGGCGAGCGCATGTGCCGCTCCGCCCATGTCCTTCTTCATCAGCAGCATCGCCGACGAGGGCTTGAGATCGAGCCCGCCCGAATCGAAACAGACACCTTTGCCGACGATGGCGATGCGGGGATGGGCAGGATTGCCCCATTCGCACTCGATCAGCCGGGGCGCGCGATCGCGGCTCGCCGCGCGGCCGACCGCCGCGATCATCGGATAGTCGCGATCGAGCACATCGCCCTGCGTCACCCGGAATTCGGCGCCATGGCGCTGGGCGATGCGCTCGGCGGCCTCGGCCAGTTCGGCCGGCCCCATGTCCTGTGCGGGCGTGTCGACCAGGTCGCGGACCAGTGCGACCGCCTCGGCCAGCGCCAGCGTCTCGGTCATGGCCTTGACGTCGCGGGTCAGCAGGATGCGTGCGGGCAAGGGATCGGGTTTCGATAGATAGCGGTCGAAGCGGTGCTGGGCGAGCAGCCAGCCAAGTGCGCCAGCGCCGGGGCCATCGCCTTCGATCCGGTAGGCGCCGGCCGGCAGCTTCGCCGCAACCGCCGCGATGTCCCAGGGGCCGGGGGCCTTGGCGAGGCCATAAGCGACCGACCAGTCATCGTCCTTCTTGCCGGGCAGAACGACGATCTCGCCGGGCTTCGCACGGAACTGCGCGGCCGCGCAGAGGGCGCGAGCGGCGGGGGTTTGCTGGAGGAGCCAGGCGTCGAGGCTGTCGGCGGCCACGGGGATTAGGCCATGGGCCTTCTGCCCCCGGTCGGGCTGGAGCAGCGCGGTAAAGTCGGTCATGGGCTCTCCTAGCGGTCGAGCAATATGTGCATGCGCGCGGTCGCGATCGGCTTGGAGCGGTCGTCCTGCCAGCAGACGGCGCTGGCATTGGCGACCCGCTTGCCGACCCGGACCACCTGCGCGACCGCGTGGGTGTCGGTCATCAGTCCGCCGCGCAGATAATCCACCGCGATGTTGATCGGCTTCAGCCGGGGCATAGCCTCCTGATCGCGCAATTCCTGGCTCAGCGCCTCGTAACAGGCCATTTCCAGCAGGCCCGCGATCACGCCGCCGTGGAGAAAGCCGGGGCGCCCCTCTATCTCTTCGTGCCAGCCGATGGTGATGATCGGTTCGCCGGTCGCCGTGTTGCGCCGCGCGCCGATCATGTTGGCGTAAGGGGAGGTGAAGCTCATCAGTCGCCCGTGAAGAAGAAGGTGGCTAGCGCGTGAGCGACGGGATCCTCGGGATCGCCGTCATGGGCCAGGCAGCGGACGAAGGCGACGTTGCGCGCGACGCGGTAACAGGTCGCCCTTGCGGTGATCGCCCGCCCCGGCGGCGCGGCGCGGACATAGTCGATGCGCAGGTCGAGCGTCGCCATCGGCCGGACGCGCTTGATCTTGGCCGCGATCGAGAAGCCGCAGGCGCTGTCGATCAGCGAGATGATCGGGCCCGAGGCGAGCACGCCATTTTCGGCGTTCATCGCGAGCGACGGCCTATAGTCGAAGCCGAGTTCCGCCCAGTCGTCACCATGGGCGACGTAGCGCAGACCGAGCTGGCCGGCGTGGCCCGCCATCATGCGCTCGAACCGGCTGAGATCGAGAGTGTCAGACATGTGGCAATGGCATAGGGCCTTGGCGGTGCGACGCAATCCCCGCCTTCGATCAGATCGTCGTCTGCGAGCCCAGTTCGACGACGCGGTTCGCCGGAATGCGGAAGAAGTCGGTGGGGTCCGATGCATTGCGGTAGAGGAATATGAAAAGCAGATCTTGCCAGAAGGGCATGCCGCTGTGCTTCGACGGGCGCAGCGTCGAGCGACCGATGAAATAGCTGGTCTGCATCGGCTCAAGCTTGTTGTCGCCATGGCGGAGTGCGAAAGCGAGGTCGCGCGGAATGTCCGGGCTTTCCATGAAGCCGTAGCTGAGCACTGCGCGGGTGAAATTCTCGTCGATATTGGTCATGTCCAGCCGCTTGGCCGGCGAGACTGTCGGGCTGTTCACCGTGTTGATCGTCAGCGCGAGGTTGCGCTCGTGCAGGATCTTGTTGTGCTTGAGATTGTGGAGCAGCGCGCTCGGTGCCGCCTCCATGTCCGACGACAGGAAGATCGCCATGCCGGGCACGCGCTCTGGCGGCCGGGCGCGCAGCATCCGGGCCAGCTCGTCCAGTTCGATCGACTGGCTCTGGTCGATCGACAGCAGCAGCTTCCGCCCACGCACCCAGGTGGCGATCAGCGTGACGACGCCCAGCGCGATGATCAGCGGAGCCCAGCCGCCTTCATAGACGCGCAGGATGTTGGCGCCAAAGAAGAAGATGTCGAGCAGCAGCAGCGGCACGATCACGCCCAGCGTCAGCGGCAGGCTCCACCCCCAGGTCCGCCGCACGACAAGGAAGCCCAGGCAAGTGGTGACCACCATCGTGCCAGAGACCGAGATCCCGTAGGCGGCGGCCATCGCCGAGGAGGAGCCGAAGCCGAGCACCAGGATCAGCACGCCGGCCAGCAGGAAATTGTTGATCGCGGGCAGGTAGATCTGGCCGGCATCGGTGGCGGATGTCTGGCTGATCTTCAGGCGGGGGAGCAGGCCCAACTGGATCGCCTGACGGGTCAGCGAATAAGCGCCGGTGATCACCGCCTGACTGGCGATGACCGTCGCGCAGGTAGCGAGCAGCACCAGCGGAATACGTGCCGCGCCCGGGGCCATCAGGAAGAACCAGTCCTGGTTGGTGAATTCGGTTCCGCGCCGGGCGGCTTCTTCCAGCGCGTTCAATGCGAAGGCGCCCTGGCCGAGATAGTTCAGGGCGAGCGCCGGGAAGACGATGAACAGCCAGCCGGTACGGATCGGCTGAACGCCGAAATGCCCCATGTCGGCGGTCAGCGCCTCCGCGCCGGTCACGGTCAGGAAGACCGCACCGATCACGAAAAGGCCGGTCGTGCCGTGATTGGCCATGAACAATACGCCATTGTGGGGCGACAGAGCGAGCAGGATGCCTGGCTCGTCGGCGATGTGCAGCAGGCCGACCGCGCCGATGGTGACGAACCAGATCAGGCAGACCGGACCGAAGAGGCGCCCCACGATTGCCGTACCACGCGACTGGATCAGGAACAGAGCGATCAGGATCGAGCAGGTGATCACGATGATCAGGCCACGCGAGATGGCATGCTCGAAGCCGGGGATCGTCTTAAGGCCCTCGACCGCCGACAGCACCGACAGGGCCGGCGTGATCGCGCCGTCGCCGTAGAACAGCGCAGCCCCGATCGCACCGAGCGCCAGCACGACGTTGCGGCGCTTGCGCGTCGATCGCTGGGCCAGCGCCATCAGCGCCAGAACTCCGCCCTCGCCATTATTGTCGGCGCGCATCAGGAACAGGACATATTTGCAGGTGACGACGAGGATGAGTGCCCACAGAGCAAGGCTCAGCACGCCCAGGATCTCGCCTGCGACGATGCCGTCATTGGCGGCCTGTGCGAGCGCTTCGCGGAAGGCGTAGATCGGGCTGGTGCCGATATCGCCGAACACGACACCGAGCGCGCCGAGCGTCAGTGCGGCCTTGTCGTTCCTACGCTGTCGGCTGTCTCCGGAGGCCTCATCGACCCTGGCGACGTCATTTCGCATGTCCATGCCCCAAAGCGGCGATTTCGGGCGGATTAGGAGCCTGCATCGCCGAATGCACGCAGATTCTTCGACGCGCGACGCATTGATTGCCTGTCTGCGGCAATGGCTGTAAAGGGTCGGAAGAACTGCCTCGGCGGCGCGTCCGAATCGACGTTGTCTCCGGGGCTTCTCTGTTTTCCCGTGCCCCCGGAGGCCCAAATCTATGACCCGCCGCCGCCAAATCTA
>JAIYAJ010000316.1 GCA_027489105.1 Zymomonas sp.
CGGTCACCGCGCTGCGATGTCAGCGATCCGAACGCGACGCCCTCACGGGTGCCGGTGGCGCTGTTGGCGAACGATGTCTCGCCCGTCCTGGTCAGCGTGATCTCAGGCCAGAGCGACCGGTACCACTCGGACAGGATCAGATCGCGGCACTTGCGGGTGTCGCGCTTGACCGGGACGTCGTTGAACGCCGTCGTCAGGTACCGCAGCGATGGCCGGCCGCTCGCCCATTCCCATGCCGGCCAGATGACCGAGCAGATCAGGGACTTCGACGAGCCGGGCGGGACATTGATCAGCAGCCGGGTTATCCGGCCGTCGCTCACCGCCTCGAGGTGGTCGCAGATGGCGTCGAGATGCCAGTTCCAGATCAGCTTCGCGTTCGGCTCCAGGATCGGCCAGGCCTCGCGGACGAAGCCGGCCAGGGTGGAGCAGCGGGCGCGGATGGATTCGGCGTTCTGCCGGACCCGCTCGCGTTCAATCTCCGCCTGCTTCTCCAGCCTCGCCTTCCGGACTATCTCCAGCGCTCTGCTGAAGTCGACCGATTGCCCTTTCGAGAGCGGCAAGCTCATCGAGGTCCATTTCCTTCAGACGTTCGGGGTCGAGCTGCAGCATCTGAAGCGGCCCGCCATCGACGCCGGAATGCTCGAGGCGATGCGTCTCGCGCCATTTCGCCCGCGTCTTCATCCAGAAGATCATGCAGGCGTTGTCGCCGCCGATGGCCTTCTTGTAGAGCGCCCCGCCGATCGCTGCGTTGGCCTTGGCCGCGGCCTCGTCGAGCTCCTTGCGATAGTATTTCAGCAGCGTCGGCACCGTGATGCCCATGATCGATGCGATGATCTCCTGCCGCGTCCCGACTGCTGTGTGCGTCTCGACCAGGTTGCGCGTGATCGACGTTGGTTCGTGCTTCTCACCCATTGGCTTCAGCCGCTATCTCGTCGAAGGGGCGGCCGGATCCAGCATTGATTGCTTGGCGCCCCGTGAATTGCTGCCAGCGCCGCACCGCGACGTCGACATAGGCGGGCGATAGCTCGACCGCGAACACGCGTCGGCCGGTCATCTCGCCCGCAATGATCGTCGTGCCCGAGCCGCTAAACGGCTCATAGATCGCGTCGCCCTGCTTGGAATTGTTCTCGATCGGGCGCTTCATGCACTCGACCGGCTTTTGCGTGCCGTGGCCGGTGTCCGATCGCCTGTGCTCGATCGCCCAGACCGTCGACTGCTTGCGGTCGCCTGCCCAGTGCGCCGTGGCGCCCTTGCGGACGGCATACCAGCACGGCTCGTGCTGGAAGTGATAATGGCCCCGCGACATGATCGGCCGGGTTTTGTCCCAGATGATCTGGGCACGCATGATGAAATCGCAGACCTCAAGGCTTTCGACGACATCTCTGGCACGCAGACCTGCGTGCCAGACGTAGGCGATGTCCCCCTGGAACAGCGCCCACGCTTCGCGCCAGTCGGCGCGATCGTCGTTCATCACCTTGCCCTTGGCAGATCCGACGCTGGAGGCGCGCGCCTCAGCGGGATCGTATTCCACACCATAGGGCGGGTCCGTCACCATCAGGTGCGGCCGCTCATCACCGAGCAGCGCCGCGACCGTGGCCGCGTCAGTGCTCGACCCGCAGATGATGCGGTGCGCGCCAAGCGTCCAGATGTCGCCCGCCTGAGAGACCGCGATGGCCTCGGGCTCGGGCGCCTCGTCCGGGTCGGTCTGGCCGCTGGTCTTGCCAAGGATCAGGCCGGCCGCCTCGTCCATCGAGAAGCCGGTGAGCGCCAGGTCGAAGTTGAGGCCCTGCAGTTCGGAGAGCTCGACCTTGAGCATCTCGTTGTCCCAGCCCGCGTCGAGCGCGATCCGGTTGTCGGCGATGACATAGGCCCGGCGCTGAGCCTCGGTGAGGTGCGACGCCTCGATGCAAGGCAGCTCGGCAAGGCCAAGCAACTGGGCGGCGAGCACGCGCCCGTGGCCGGCGATGATCCCATTCTTGCCGTCGGTGATGACGGGGTTGAGGAACCCGAACTCCTTGATCGACGCTGCGATCTTGGCGACCTGCTCGTCCGAGTGCGTCCGGCTGTTGCGCGCATAGGGCGCCAGGTCGGCCACAGGGACACGCTTTATAGCCTCAACGCGCCCCTCGCTCATGAGAGGCTGTGAGCGTCGGGCCATATGAGGTTTCCAGCGAGGGAAGGCTGATCGTCTGTCTATGACCAGCGCGCTTCATGCGCGCGCGGTGTCGTAGAGCTCAGTTCTGAATCGTTAGCGTGTTGTCTCGACCTGTAGAGGTTGAGCGCGTGTCGAGCGTCGCTGCGAGGCGGTCGCCCTCCCGCTGGTCGGGACGCCCTTGCCGGGCACCCTATGGCCGCGCATGCGCGAGGGGGTTCGCGATGTGTGCCGCCAAAAGCTTCGCCCCGCAAGGGGGCATCGACGCGGGGCCAGGCGGGGTGTCAACGGCCTATAGGGCCTAGACAGGCGCCGATTTGCGGGAGTGGATTTCCGCGGGCCGGAGGGTGGATTTCGCTTGACGGGTTTCCGCCAGCGCCACGTTTCGCGACGATGCCGAATGCATGCCCGCAAAATGTGGGTTCGACAAGCACCCATGACCTTGCGCTGTTGCAAAGAGTCTAGAGGCTCTATTGAGCGCTATAGACGGAGACGGAATTGCGGGGGCCGGCGGGAGCGGGCTGGGCATGGAAAAGGGCGCCCTGAGGCGCCCCTGTCGGCCATGTCGATTTTCTCGCCCTGGTCGTAGGCGGGTCATGTCGGGGGCGGCCCCCGCTTCCCGTGCCGATCGACGGCGCCGGCCAGTTCGATGATGGCCATCCCGACGAAGAGCAGGCCGAGCAGGATAAGGAAGTCGCTCATGGCTCGGCTCCGGGGCGGGGACCGAGCGCGCGCCAGTGCGTGATGTTGTGGCCTTCGACGCAGGCACCGTGATCGAGCAGCCACCCCTCGCCGCCGTCGCTCCAGCGCGCCACCTCCTCGCGGCCCGGTTCGCCAGCGTTCTTCGCGCCCACTTCGTCATAGGCGACCCAGACGAGCAAGCGCCTGCCGCTGTCCTTGGGGGCGGCGCCGATCGGCTGCCAGGTCATCTCGGCCTCCAGCGCGGCGATGCGCTCCTCCAGCCGCTTGCGCTTGGCGTGCTCCAGCATGTCGATTGCGTTGATCGGCATGCGGTCGCGGTGCTGCTCCCAGATGCGCGGCTCGATGCCACAGAGGCGCGGGATCTCGGCCTCCAGATCGGGCGGGATATGGGCCAGGCGGTTGCGGGC
>JAIYAJ010000517.1 GCA_027489105.1 Zymomonas sp.
GAGGCCGGTTGGGAAGAGGCCGCCGCTACGATCATGACAACCGATACGTTCGCCAAGGGTGCCCGCGCCTCGGCGATCGTCGGCGGCACGCGGGTCGAGCTGGTAGGAATCATCAAGGGGTCGGGGATGATCGCGCCGGACATGGCGACGATGCTCGGCTTCATCTTCACCGATGCGGCGATCGAACCGGCACTGCTCCAGGCGATGCTCGACCGCGCCAACCGTCGCAGCTTTTCCTGCATCACCGTCGACGGCGACACCTCGACCAGCGACACCGTGCTCGCCTTTGCGACGGGCAAGGCGGGCAATGCGTCTCTGTCGTCGATGGACGATGCCGGTGCCGACGCCTTCGAGGCGGCGCTGGCGGAGCTCTGCCTCGATCTGGCGCAGCAGGTCGTCCGTGACGGCGAAGGCGCATCCAAGTTCATCGAGATCCGCGTCGAGGGCGCGATCGACGACGACAGCGCCCACCGCATCGGCATGTCGATCGCCAATTCTCCGCTGGTGAAGACCGCCATTGCCGGCGAGGACGCCAATTGGGGCCGCGTCGTGATGGCGGTCGGCAAGGCGGGCGAGCCGGCCGAGCGCGACAAATTGTCGATCCGCTTCGGCGCAACCCAGGTCGCGACCGGCGGCCTCGCGGTCGAGGGCTATGACGAGGCCCCCGTCGCGGCGCATCTGCGCGGGCAGGAGATCGAGATCGGGGTCGACATCGGCCTGGGCAATGGCCGGGCGACGGTGTGGACCTGCGACCTGACGCACGGCTATATCTCGATCAACGCCGATTATCGGAGCTGAGGCGGTAGCGATGATCCTCTGGGGCCGGCTCAACTCGCACAATGTGAAGAAGGTCGCCTGGTTCGCGATCGAGGCAGGAATCCCGCACGAGCAGCGGGACATCGGCGGCGCCTTCGGCTTCACCGACGCCTATCTCGCGCTCAACCCCAACCGGTTGATCCCCACGATCGAGGATGACGGCTTCGTCCTGTGGGAATCGAATGCGATCCTCCGCTACCTCGCCGCGCGGCATGCGCCCGCATTTTGGCCGGAAGATCCGCAGCTGCGGGCGCTGGGCGACCGCTGGATGGACTGGCAGTTCTCTTTCGCCGATGCGCAGCGCGACGCCTTTCTGAACCTCGTACGGTTTGCACCAGCCGATCGCGATCAGGCGGCGATCGAGCGCTCGGCGGTTGTGACCGGGGGTCTGATGGCGATCCTCGACGAGGAACTGGCGCGGCGGCCCTGGCTGTCGGGCGAGGATTTCGGCATCGGTGACATCCCGATGGGCGTCTATGCACACAGCTGGTTCACGCTGCCGATCGAACGACCCGATCGCCCGCATGTCGCAGCCTGGTATGAACGGCTGAAAACGCGCCCCGGCTATGCCGACACCGTCATGATTCCGCTGACCTGATGCACGCGCTCTACGAACCCGTCCTGGGCCTGATGCGCGCGGTCGCGCAGGACATCATGATGCCGCGTTTCCGCAGCCTCACGGCCGACCAGTTTTCGGAGAAGACGCCGGGCGATTATGTCACGATCGTCGACCGCGAGTCCGAGGCCTTTCTGGGCGAGGCGCTGGCCCGCCTGCTGCCCGAGGCGCGCATTATAGGGGAGGAGGCGGCCGCGCTCGATCCCGGAGTGGTCGACCGCATTGGCGATGGGGTCGCCTGGATCATCGATCCGCTCGACGGCACCAACAATTTCACCGAGGGCCGCAGCCCCTTCGCAATCATGATCGGCCTGTCGGTCGACGGCGCGCGCGAGGCGGGCTGGATCCTCGATCCGGTCAGCGGGCGCATCTGCCACGCCGCGCGGCGTAGCGGTTGCTACATCGATGGCGAGAAGGTGGTGTCGCGCCGTTCGGACGGGACTTTGCCCAAGGCTGCGATCGCGACCTATTTCATGCCTGAGGAGCGGCAGGCCGAGGTGCGGCGGCGGGCCGAAGGGCATCTGGAGATCGTCGACATCCCGCGCTGCGCGGGCGAGCAATATCCCCGGCTGATCCTCGGCCAGAACGACATCGCACTCTACGAGCGGACCCATCCATGGGACCACGCCGCAGGCGCCCTGATGCTGGAGGAAGCGGGTGGCCGGATCGCGCGCAACGATGGGAGCGCCTATCGGCTAGACGTTCCGGGGCAGGGCGCGATCGCGGCCAGCACACCCGAACTGTGGGATCTGGCGAAAGCCGTTCTGTTCGACTGACGCCGGGTCGACCGACAGGCGACGGGCCTGCGCCCGCCGCCGGTCAGGCCGGGATCAAAGCTCGCGTTCGATCCAGGCCTTGATCGCGCTCTTCGGCGCGGCGCCTACCTTGGTAGCGATCTGCATGCCATCCTTGAACAGGATCATAGTCGGGATACCGCGCACGCCATATCGGCCGGGAGCGTCGGGATTCTCGTCGATGTTGAGCTTGACGATGCTGACCTTGTCGCCCAGCTCGTCCGCGATCTCCTCAAGGGCCGGGGCGATCATCCTGCACGGGCCGCACCACTCGGCCCAGAAGTCGACCAGCACCGGCTTGTCGGCCTGAAGCACGTCACTCTCGAACGAGGAATCGCTGGTTGTGTTGGTAGCCATCGGGGGGAAAACTCCTTGTCTCTTCGGCAACTGATGTAAGCTGCGGTCGCAACAGTCTCAACGGCTTTGGCCGTGGTTTTGCTCCTCCGCCCTAAAGCCTGGCTTGTGCGCCTCTATCAGCGCGTCGGGCAGCGCCAGCAGGATCGGGCCTGCCGTATAGAGCAGTCCGGCCTCGATCGTCCGGCCGGGAAAGATGGTGCGCAGCGCCGCCGCATAGGCCGCCATCTGCCGGACATGGTGGAGCGGCGCTTCCTCGACGCGTTCGGGCACCCGGCGTCCCGTCTTGAAGTCGACCAGCAGGATCCGGTCGGGCTCGATCAGCAGCCGGTCGACCGTGCCGGCGACGACGATGCCGTCCACCACTGCGGCGACGGGCGCCTCGGCCAGCGCATCCGGCCCGAACAGCGCCGAGAATCGAGGGTCGTCGATGACGCGGCAGGCATCCCCCGCAAGCAGGCGGGCGGTCTGCTCATCCTCTATTCCGCCTGAACCCGACAGCCAGCGGATCGCTGCGATCGTCCTTCGTTCGGGCGCCACCGCCGGCAGCCTTTCGAACAGCGCATGGAGCAGGGTTCCGCGCCGCGCCGCGGCGCGCATCGCTTCCGACGGCGGGGGATTGGGTACGTCGTCGATGCCGAGCGAAGAAGGAGCCAGCGGGCGCGGCGGGCGCGCCTCGACCGGCGCAGGGTGGTGCAGCCACTCCGGCGGCGCGAGCCGGGGGCGTTCGCGCCGGGGCTTGGCTTCGGCGCGGCTGGCGGGCCGGCTGGGCGGCGACAGGCCGAGGAAATGATGCGCCTCGCCCCACAAATCGTCGGCGACCGATTCGCAGTCCAGCCCGTCCATGGCGCGCCGGACGGCATGGTACCAGCTTGCCTCGGGCGGAACACCGCGGGCGCGGGGGCCCAATGCGCCGCCGATCACCAGGTGCTCGCGGGCGCGCGTCAGCGCGACATAGAGCAGCCGCCAATGTTCCTGCCGCTCGCGCGCCGCCAGCGCGTCGGCGTCGGCGGCGATTTCCTCGACCAGCTCGTCCTTGCGCGGGCGGGGAATCGGCACACCCTCGCTTTCGCCGCCCATTTTCCAGCGCAGGCTGCTGATCGGGGTCGCGTCGGGATTGCCGGTCGCATCGGCGAGAATGACGAGCGGCGCCTCGAGCCCCTTGGAGCCATGGACGGTCATGACGCGCACCGCATCGGCCGGGGCCGAAGGATCGCGCGTAATCTCCACCTCGCCGCGATCGAACCAGTCGAGAAAGCGCTGGAGCGAGGCGGTGGCGGTCCCCTCGAACTGGAGCGCCGCGCCGAGCAGTTCCTCGATCGGGTCGCGCGCTTCCTGGCCCAGCCGCTCGATCAGCTTGCGTCGTCCCTGCAGCGGACCGCTCAGCAGATGTTCGAGGAAGCGATAGGGCGTGGTGAAGTCGGCGCGGCCGAGGATGTCGTCGAGCGCGGCGATGGTCTGGGCGTCGCCCCGTTCGCGCACCGCGTCGATCAGCGGGCGGCCCTTGCGGCCGAAGCCGACGCGGTAGAGCTCTTCCTGGCTCCAGCCGAACAGCGGGGAGACGAGCAGGCCCGCCAGGCTGAGGTCGTCCTGCCGCTGGACCGCGAAGCGCACCGCCGCGAGCAGATCGCGGACCGCCAGCGGGGCGGTCAGGCGGAGGCGATCGACGCCCGCGACCGGCACGCCCTCGGCATGGAGACGGGCCACGATCAGCGAGGCGAGTTCGGCGCGACGCCGGACGAGGATCAATATGTCCTCGGGCCGGATCGCGCGGCCCTCGCCGTGCAGCCACAGCCGCTCATCGAGCCAGCGGCGCACCTGCGCCGCCAGCCGGGTGGCGAAGGCGCGGGTCGCATCGTCGACCCATTGTTCCTCGCCGGCCTCCTCCTCGAGACTGGCGATGCCGTCGACCGAGAGCGGCTTCCACAGCGTGACGCGGCCGGGCAGATCGGTCTTCCAGGGCTGGTGGCGCGGTGTCTCCTCGTTCAGGCCCAACTGGTCGGGGCCGAGATCGGCGACCACCTGATCGACCAGTTCGAGCACAGCCGGCGCCGAGCGGAAGCTGCGATCGAGCGACAACTGGTGGAAGCGGCGCTTCTCCTCTTCGGGGAGTTCCTCGGATCCCTCGTCGGCGCGGCGCGCAAAGCCGATGCTGGCGGCTTCAAAGGCGAATGGGTCGGTCCCCTGAAAGCCGAAGATCGCCTGCTTGAAGTCGCCGACGCTGAACAGGGTCCGCTTCGCAGTCCCGCGGGCACCGGCTCCGGCGAAGAATTCGGACGCCAGCGAGGCGACGATCGCCCATTGGCGGGCATTGGTGTCCTGCGCCTCGTCGATCAGGATATGGTCGAAATGCCGGTCGAGCTTGTAGCGCACCCAGTCGCCCATGCCCGGCGTGTCGAGCAGGTCGACGGCGGCGCGGATCAGGTCGTCGAAGTCGACCACGCCGGCATCACGTTTCGCTTGAACATAGGCGGCGGCATAGGTCTGCCCCGCCCGCAGCGCGGCGCCGATCATCGCTGCAAGTTCGGCACGGCGGCGCAGGCCGAGCAGATGGCCGATCTGTTCGGCGAGGCGGCTGCAATGATCGCCGTAACAGGCGTCGACCTTGGCCAGGCCAGCCGAGACCTTGCGCGGCTCGCCGCTCTTGGTCAGCACGACGTTGACGACCGCATCGAGCATCGCTGCCCGGCTGCGCGGGGCAGCGGCGAGGAAGGCGGCGACGATATCGGCGTCACGCAGGCCGGTGGCGGTGCCCCAGGCGGCGTTCGCTTGCGCGACGGCGTGGAAACAGTCGAGGTCGAGCGCCGCGCAGCCGGCCTCGACCGCCTCCTCGACATCACCGGTCGGAGCCCCCAGCAGGCGGCGCAGACGCGGTTCGATCGCGTCGCGCAGGCCCAACGCCGCCATTGCTTCGGGACTGCGCGCGCATTCGACCAGATAGGATTCGGCACGCGCCTCGCCGATGCGCAGGCTGAGATGCTGGATGTCACGCAGCAGGCCGTAATCGCCGCCGCGCTCGGCCCGGTCGAGCAGATCGGCCAGCGTGCGCCGCGCCAGCGCCTGTTCCTCGCGCCCTTCGAGCGGACGAAAGCCGGGGCTCAGCCCCGCTTCCGAGGGGAAGGCGGCGAGCAATGTCTGGCAGAAGGCGTGGATCGTCTGGATGCGCAGCCCGCCGCCCGGCGCGTCGAGCACACGCGCGAACAGCCGCCGGGCGCGGCGCACCGCGTCGGGGCTGGCATCCTCGCCCAGCCGGCTGAGATCCTGCACAAGCTTGCGGTCGTCCTTGAGGCCCGCCCAGCGCGCCAGCCGCCGGTGGACGCGCTCGGCCATCTCGGCCGCCCCCGCCTTGGTGAAGGTCAGGCACAGGATCGATTCGGGTGCAGCGCCCGACAGCAGCAGGCGCAGCACGCGCGCGGTCAGCACATGGGTCTTGCCCGTGCCCGCCGACGCCGAAAGCCAGATCAGTTCGCCGGGCTCGGAGGCCAGCCGCTGCTGGTCGAGCAGCGGATCGAGCGGTTTCAGCCGGGCGCTCACGCGGGGTTGCTCCCCGAACCGACCGGCTCGCGCCCATACCATTCGTCGAGACGCATCAGTTGGTCATAATCGGCATAGGGGGCATATTCGGGAGCGATCTTGGCTTCGAACGGGGCGTCTCCGGTCAGCCAGTTCGCGACCGCCTCGGTCAGTGTGCTGGCGGCCAGCGCGGTGAATCCTTCGGGGTCGATCCCGTTGCGCCCGCCGACCGGGCTGGCGACATAGCCGAAGCCGCCGGTGCGGTTCTTGGCCAAGGACCAATATTCGAAGTCGGCGGGAATGCCCCGCACGGTTTCGAACCCACCGCGCTCCGCGATCAGGCCGAGCAGGCCCAACTGCATCGAGAAGCCTTCGGCCACCTGCGCGGCGCTGGGCGGCATGCCGGTCTTGTAGTCGACGATGGCGAGCTTGCCGTTCACGTCGGAATCGATGCGGTCGACTTTGCCGGTCAGGGTGATCCCGGCAATCTCGATCTGGCCCTCGACCTCCGCCGCGACCGGCCGGCGGCCTTCCGCCACCAGCTCGTCCATCCGCTCGGCGATCCATTCCAGCGCTGCGAACAGGCGCGGCTCCCACAGCGCGCGCATCACCGGGTGCGCGGCCATGCCGTCGAGCAGTTGACGGGCGCGCGGGAGCAGCCGGTCGGGCTTGCAAGCGTCCTCAAGCATCCACGCCTCGAAAATCGCATGCACCGCCGTGCCGCGCCAGGCCGGCGTCGGATCGGCATCGACCGCATCCATCCGCCGCAGCTTGAGCATCGTGTCGGCATAGAAGGCGAAGGGGTCGGCCTTCAGCCGGTCGAGCTTGGTGACGGCGATCAGCTTCGGCCGGTCCTCGACGGGCGGACGGGGGGCCGGCCGGCTGGCTGGGCGCAGCGGTCCCTCGGGCCGGTCGATATCGGCGGCCCAGGCGGGCAGGCGATGTTCGCGCGTCACCCCGCCGGTCATCGCTTCCAGCCGCAGCCAGAAGCGCGAGGCGATGGTCGGCGCGCGGCTGTCCCGGCGCGCGCGGGTGATCAGCACCTCGGGCGCCCCCAAGGCCATGGCGAAGTCATGCGCCGACAGGCCGATGCGCGCCTCCAGGCCGATCAGGCCAAGCTCGCTGCGGATGCGCGGGGCGAGCCAGGGATCGGGGCTGGGCAAAGGCGGCCAGACCCCCTCGTTCAGCCCGCCCAGCACCATCAGGTCGGCATGCTGCAGCCGTGCTTCGAGCAGGCCCCAGATCGACAGGCGGGGGTGGCCGCCCTGGGGTGGGCGGACGGCGACGCCATCCATCATCAGCCGCAGCGTGGGAGCGAGGCTGGCCCCGGTGAAGTCGCTCGGCCCGAGCGGCGCCGTCGCCTCCAGCTCGGCGATCAGGTCGGCGGCGGCACGGCCATCGGGCCCCGACCAGGCGGCGTCGCCGGCGAGGGTCGAGGCAGCTTCGCGAATCGCAGCCAGCAGGGCGGCCAGGGCGCCCTTCGTCGGGCCTGCCGCGATGGCCTCGGCCAGCGGGACAAGCAGGGGCCGTGTGGCTTCCCACCAGCCGATCGCCGGCTTGCGCACGCGCTGGGCATGGTCGTCGCCGTCGCGCAGGAAGCGGCCGATGCCGTCGAGCCCGGCCGGTGGCCTCGGCCCCCGCAGCGCGGCGTCGAGCCGGCGGACGCCATCGAGCCAGGGACCACGCTCCTCGCCGCGTCGGACCAGCGGATGCTTGAGCAGGGCCAGCAGCGGCACCGGCGCGAAACCTTCGGCGGCGGCCTCGGCGATCGCGAGCAGCAGGGTGCCGGCCGGGGTCAGCGACAGCGGCGTGCCGGCCGAGTCGTCGGCGACGATGCCCCAGCGCGCCAGATGCGCCGTCACCCGCCGCGCCAATACGCGATCGGGCGTCACGAGCGCGGCGGTCCGGCCGGGTGTCTCGATCGCTTCGCGCAAGGCAAGCGCGATCGTCTGGGCCTCTTCGGCGGGATTGGCGAGTTCGACCGCGCGCACGCCCGACAGGCGCCGCTCGGCCGGGGGCAGGCGGTACCATTTGTCGGTGAACATGGCGGGAGCCATGGCGTTGACGATCGCGCGGGCGCGGACCGATCGTGCATCGCGCCCGCCGCCCCAGCGCCAGCTGCGCACCTCTGCCCGGCCGACGCTCATCCGGTCGAGCAGCCGCTTGAGCATATATTGCGGATGGCTCTCGATCGGGCGTGGCGGGCGGTCGCCCTCGTCGGCGGGCATGTGCGGTCCGAGTGCGTCCCATTCCGCATCGTCCGACAGGGTGTCGAGGCCCTGAAGCACGACCATGCCCTGCGGCAGTCGAGCGATCGTCGCCAGCAGTGCTGCGACCGCCGGGGTCGCGCTGCCGATGCCGGCCGCGACCACGGGACCCGGTGGAGGCGCCGTGCGCCAGCGCCGCGCGACGCGGTCGAGCAGCCGGTTGCGCCGCTCGGCCATGTCGATCCGGCCGCGCCGGGCCAGTTCCTCGGGCCAGCGGTCGAGGATCGTCTCGAGCATGTCGAGCGAGGCCTGCCAGTGACTCGACAGTTCGGGCAGTGACGCCATGTCGCGCAGGCGGCCGGGATCGATACGCTCGATCAGCAGCTGGTCGAGCGTGCGCCCCAGTTCGCCCGCAAGGCGGATCGCCTCGCCGCCATCGATCGGGTCGCCCGCCGCCAGACGCGCCTCGGCGACGAGGCGGGCGAGGATCATCTGCCGTTCGAGCGGTTCGATCGCGGGCGGGATGGGCTCGTCGTCCTCGCCGCCGATCGGATCGAGGAGGCCGCCCAGCCGCTCGTCCAGTTCCGGATCGCCGATCGCCACGAGCCGGGGCAGCAGCAATCCGCCTTCGGCGCGCCGCACGAAGGCATCGTTGATCGCCCGCACGGCGCGGTTGTTGGGCAGCAGCAGGATCGTACGCGCGAGGCGCAGCGGATCGGGGCCGTGCAGCGTCATCAGCCCGGTCGCCAGCGCATCCGCGAAGGCGCGGTGCGGGGCGATGGTGAAGACGGCGGGACGGGTCATGCGAGTCACCTTAGCCGCAGCGTGGCGCGGCGGAAGCCGTCATCGGCCACACGTATGATTCGGGCTCCGATTCAGGCCAGCCCGAGCAGCATCTCGGTCCGGGTGATCGCCGGCGGAGTGCCCACGTCGAACCACAGGCCCTGGTGGACGAGCCCGAAGGCGCGGCCCTCGGCGATGGCGCGGTCCCACAGCAGGTTGAACGAGAAGGCCCCTTCGGGCAGGTCGTGGAACAGCCGCTTGGAAACGATCTGCACCCCGGTGAAGACGAAGGGCGCGACCCGCGACGGGCGGCGGCGGGCGATGCGGCCGGCCCCGTCCATGTGGAAATCGCCCAATCCGCTATGGCAATTGGCGCGCGCCAGCGGGACCAGCAACAGCAGCGCGTCCATCGCGGCATCGTCCCAGCTGGAGGCGAGCAGGTCGATTGCGTCGACCGGGCCGTCGATCCACAGATTGTCGCTGTTGGCGATCAGGAACTGGTCCTCGTCGATCAGCGGCAGCGCCTTCGCGACCCCGCCGCCGGTCTCCAGCAGCAGCGCGCGTTCGTCGGAGAGGCGGACGTCGAGATCGGCCGCCTTGCGCGCGAGATGGGCTTCCAGCGCATCGGCGAGATAATGGGCGTTGACCACCACCTTGCCGATTCCGGCGGAGCGCAGCCGGTCGAGCACATGGTCGAGCAGCGCCTTGCCCGCCACTTCGACGAGCGGCTTGGGGCGGGTCGCGGTGAGCGGGCGCATCCGTTTGCCCAGCCCGGCGGCGAGCACCATCGCGGTGCCGATCGGGGGTGTCGTGCCGCTCATGCCCGATGCTCCGCCCAGAAAGCCGCACGGGCCTCGACCGGGACATGCGCGTCGAACCAGGCGCGCACCGGGGCCAGCGCCGGATGGGCCAGATCGCGTTCGAGATAGCCCCAGACGCGCGGCTGGAAGGCGAGGTAGCGCGGCTTGCCGTCGCGCTTCCACAGCCGGGTGAAGATGCCGAGGATCTTGGCGTTGCGCTGCGCGCCGAGCAGCGCATAGGCGGCTTCGTCGAAGGGCCGCCGCGCGGCGTAGCGCGCGATCATCGCCCGCTCCA
>JAIYAJ010000579.1 GCA_027489105.1 Zymomonas sp.
GCCGGCTGGAAGGGCGCAATCACCGGCGTGACCGACCGAACGCTCGACGCGATGGTCGCGCTCGGCGCCGATCGGGACAGGATCATCGCGGCGATCGGCCCGTGCATCGCGCGCGCCTCTTATGAGGTCGACGCGGCGTTCGTCGCGCGGTTCGCCGACGCCGACCCCGAGAATGAGCGCTTTTTCGCCGATGGTCGCCGCGCGGGCCATGCCCAGTTCGACATCGAGGCCTATGTCGCGCATCGCCTGGCGCAGGCCGGGGTGGGGCGGGTGATCGCGCTCGGCGAGGACACCTATGCGCAGCCCGACCGCTTCTTCAGCTTTCGCCGCGCCACGCATCGCGGCGAGCCGGGCTATGGCCGGCAGATTTCGCTGATCGGCCTGCCCTGAAAAGCAAAGCGCCGCCGGGCCGGGTGGCCGGGCGGCGCAAGCCTGTCGATCGTCGGGAGCCGCCTCAGAAGGGCAGGATCTTCGACTTCTTGGTGAAGTTCATATAGCCGACATTGACGCCGAGCCGCCAGCCGACGCCGAGCCGGATCGGGATCAGCACCACGTCGCCGCGCCGGAGATAGGTCGCGGTGAAGCCGCCGATCACATAGGCCGTGCCCTCGACCGCCGGGAAACGTTGATAGATGTCGGCGCTGTCGTAGAGATTATAGACGAGGACGAAGCTCTTGGCGCCATTGGCGCCGAGATCGAAGCCCAGCGACGGGCCGGTCCAGTAGATCGGCTGTTGCCCCTCGACCTTGTGGAACAGCGTGCCCGAGCCATAGCGGACGCCGACGATCACTGCGCCGCCGGCTTCCCGGCCCGCAATATAAGCGTTGGGCTTGCCCTGTTCGGCGAAGATCTTCTCGATCAGCTTGGCAAGGCCCTGCGCGCCCTTGCCGAAGGTGCCCTCGGCGGCGCTCAGCACGTCATCCTGCGCATAGGTGCCGCCCTCGACCGCCTCGACCGCCTGCGCGCGGGTCGACGTGGGCATGGGGCTACCCTCGACCCGCAGGGCTTCGTCGGCGGCCGTCGCCGTATCGGTCGAGGCCGGCGCGTCGGCGGGTGCATCAGACGGCGTTGCCGCCGCCGCGGGTGCGCTGACGGTCGTGCCGTAATTGGCTTCGCTGGCGGGCACGGCGGCAAGATCGCTCGCCTGGTTCGGGTCCACCGTCCGTACCTGTGCCTGGGCCACGCCCGACACCGCCATGGCCACCGCCGCGCTGAATCCCAGCGTCATCGTCCTGAACATCGCATCCTCCGGAAAACTGCCTTGGCCGTGCGTCTTAAAGCGCCTTTTGGCTGTCGCTGCAATGAACGCCATCCTGAATATTACTGGCGAAAAAATTGCTGACACAGCCTGTTGATCCCGCCGCACCTGCCCGCTATAGCCCGGCCTCTGCCGACCCGGAGACGTGGGTGAGTGGCTGAAACCAGCGGTTTGCTAAACCGCCGTACCGGTAAATCTGGTACCGAGGGTTCGAATCCCTCCGTCTCCGCCAGAACCCATTGAAGTTATGCTTTTTAGTGGATGTTCCGTCAGGCTTTGCGATCGTCGTCCGATCAGTGGAGCAGGCGCCGATCCAAGTCGGTCAACCTGCGTTACGCTGATACTCAATTCGCGTTAACTGACTAAAGAAGTGCAGTCTGCATAGCGCTTCCTTGATACTGGTTGCTCCGATGTACAAACCTTTCGTAACTCGCCGATAAAGTTCGTCTTGATCAAGACGACAACGGATGGGTTTGCTATCCAAAAAAGCCCGAAATCAGTATCGGTTTTCGATGATTTGGACAGGGAGCAGACTTCGCATGCCGATGTTTCTTTTGCTGGCCGCTGCTTCGGCAGTCAGCGCCCAGCCCAATCCTGATGTCAGGGTCGACTATCCGAGAGCTGCAGCGAAAGAGGGCCGACACGGCAGCGCCTTGATCGCATTCGACGTGTTGGCAAGCGGTAAAGTTGCGAATTGCAGAGTGCTCAGATCCAGCGGAAGCGCCGATCTCGATGCGGCATCATGCTCTCTTGTCTTGGATCGAGCCCGCTACGAACCCAGTTTGGATAGCAGTGGCAGCCCGAAAGCCGTGGCGACCGGGATTACGGTTCATTGGATCATGCCAGGGCAGGATCAGACTGCGGCCGATCTACCCATTGGAAAAGCAGACATCCGGGTAATATATTTGGATACCAAAGCAGCTCCAAATGGAGGGCCCGGTCGCGCTGTCGACCCCCGTAAGTTCCCTGTCGCAGACATTCCCAAATATCCCAAGAAGGCTATGGCTGCAGGTGACCAAGGGCATGTTGTTACGCTGATCGATGTTGATCGGAAGGGAAGACCGGTAAAATGCGGCGTTGTTCGTACCAGCGGACATGAGCTTCTGGATAAAGCCACCTGTGAATTTGCTTTAAGTAAGCTGAGATACGAGCCGGCGACCGACTACGAAGGCGTACCCACTGCAGGGCGCGATATTTTTGATATCCACTGGCGGTTGTAACCAAATGCGCGATCACTGTGCCGGCTACTCTGTAGCGGCATTCAACTGGCAACGCTCGCTGATTATCTTTTCGGCATATTCCGGCTTCATTTGTGCAATGCCGGACCCGATTCGCAAGGTCATGAAGCCGTAACCTACTCCGACCAGTTGGCTTATGTCTGTAACTACAGAATATTGACCGTCACCCTCCAAAAGTAAAAATGACATCTCTGCACGGTTTTCGCCCCGACATGAATGGCCAGCTCAGCCTAACCACGTGTCGACCCGCTGGTGTGCGAGTTACAGTGAAATTCTTGTTGGGCAATGCAACGATTTTAACACCGTCTATCTTTACTGCAGATATCCAGGCCGTTGGTTCGGCATATTTGCGATAGACGAGGGCTGGCTGGACGCTCATCCTCACCCCACCTTGATCAGCACCTTGCCGAGATGCGCGCCCGACTTGAGGTAGCGGCAGGCCTCCAGCGCCTCGTCGAAGGCGAAGGTCCGGTCGATCACCGGTGCGAAGCCGGTCGATTCCATCGCGCGAACGAGGCGGGCAAGCATCGCGCGGCTGCCTTCGGCGATGCCCTTGAGCGTAATGTTCTTGCCGATGATGCCGCCATAATTGGGGAGCGGGCCGTCCGCCCCGCCGACGCCGATGATGACGATGCGGGCGTTGACCGCGCAGGCGTTGATCGACTGGGGTAGGGTGTTCTGGTCTGGGGTCTGGACGACGATATCGGCGCCGCGCCCGCCGGTCTGGCGCTGCAGCTCCGCCGCCCAGTCGGGGTGGGTTGCGTAGTTGATCGTGTAATCCGCGCCGAGCGCGCGCGCCTGATCGAGCTTGGCGTCGCTCGACGAGGTGATGGCGGCGAAGGCGCCATTGGCCTTGGCGATCTGCAGCGCGGCCATGGCGACCCCGCCCGTGCCCAGCGCCACGACGAGGTCGCCCGCGCGGACCTGTCCGACTTCGACGACGGCATGCCAGGCGGTGAGCGTCGCAGCGGCCAGCGGGGCTGCGGCTTCGTCGCTCAGGCTGTCGGGCACCTTCACCAGTGCGGCGGCGGGAACCTTGACATATTCGGCCATCCAGCCGTCGAGCATGGTGCCGAGGTCGGCGCCGAAATGGCGCATCTCGAACGGTCCATCGATCCAGGACACGAAATGGGCGAGGACGGCGCGGTCGCCGACGGATATGCCCGTCGCGCCTTCGCCGAGCGAGACGACCTCGCCGAGGCCCTCGGAGAAGGGAATGCGGTCTTCGGCCTTCCTGGCACCATAGCGGCCTTCGAGGATCTGGAGGTCGCGGTTGTTGAGACAGACATAGCGGACCTTCAGGACCGCTTCGCCGGGGCCGGCGACCGGCATGGGGCGCTCGACAAGGGTCAGCGATTCAAGGCCGTTCTGGGGACCGAGTTGATAGGCTTTCACGCTTGGCTCCTGTAGGAATCGAGGATGTCGCACCCGCGCGCAAACCATGTCGCGGGGCTGGCTTTCAGATCGGCGAGGAGGCGCTCGAAGGCGTCCATGCGATAGGGCAGGCCGATGATATAGGGGGTGAGGTGCAGCGGCAGCAACCGCCCGCCGCCGCCGGCCGCCGCTTCGGCCGCAAGCCAGGACTGCGCGTCGAGCATCTGCTCGGCATAGCTGTCGACCGACTGCTGCTGCACGTTGATGATCTGCCGGTCCGACAATTCATGGTTCAGGGGCAGGTTGACCAGCCCGTTGGCGAAGCTCCATGGCATGTCGTCATTGGCCCAGTCGCAGCCATATTCGATGCCGGCCTCGACCAGCAGGTCGGGCGTGGCGAAGCTTTGCGAACGGGCGATCGAATGCCAGCCGCGCGGCGCCGTGCCGGTCTGATCCGACAGGGCCGCGATGCTGTCGCGGATCAGGCGGCGCTCGTCCTCTACGGGCAGGGTGGAGGCGATCGTGCCGTTCATGTCGGTCGAATGGGCGATCACCTCATGGCCGGCGTCGACGATGTCGCGGATGACCGAAGGATAGCGCCGTGCGATGGCGCCGTTCGCGGCGACCGAGACCTGAACACCCGCCTTGGCGAAGGCGTCGAGCAGCCGGTAGAAGCCGATCCGGGTGCCATATTCGCGCGCGGTATAATGGCGATAGTCGGGATAGGCCGTCTGCATGTGCCCCGGCGCGCGGAAGGGCGTGTCCGAGGGCGTGATCGGGAACCATTCGAGGCTGACCACGATCCAGACCGCCACGCCCTTGCCGTCCGGCCAGGCCAGCGGCTTGCGCGTCGGCATCGCCGAATAGGCATAGAGATCATGATCATAGCCGAGCCGGCGGCGCGGATAGTCGAGATAGCTGGGATCGAGGCTCATGCGTCGGCTCCTCCATGCGCCGCGCGCCAGGCGTCGGCGATGTCGCCCGAGCGGGTGATCCACGCCCGGCCGTCGGCGGCGATCTGGCGCAGCACCTCCTCGAAGGCGCCGATGCGGTGCGGCTGACCGATCAGATAGGAGTGGAGCGGAATGCACATGACGGTGCCCGAAGGCTCATCGGCCAGTCGCTCGAACTGCCGGATCAGCGTGCGGGCATAGTCGCGCGGGCTCATATTATAGATGAAGAAGCCATAATGGTCGTTGACCTCGAGGCTGTAGGGCATCGAGATCAGGTCGCCGCTCGCGGTCTTCACGCGCTGGGGCTGGTCGTCGTGATAGAGGTCGCAGGTGTAGTCGAGCCCATATTCGGCGATCAGGTCGAGCGTGCGCGGCGTATGGGTGAGGGCGGGGGCGAGCCAGCCGCGGATCGTCTGCCCGGTCGCGTCGCGCACGGTGCGGATCGACTCCTCGATGATCGCGCGCTCCTGCGCCTCGTCCATGCCATAGGAATAGCGGGTGTTGTAGATGCCGTGGCTGAAGAACTCCCACCCGCGCGCATTGGCATCCGCGACCACGTCCGGATGGTGCTGGCACAAGGCGACCGACAGGCTGACCGAGCCGGGAAAGCCGTGCCGGCTCATCACGTCGGCCATGCGCCAATGTCCGACCCGGTTGGCATAATCGCGATGGGAATAGCCCACCACATCGGGATGCGGCTTGGCCCAGGACGCGCGGTGCGGGTTCTTCGGCGGGTCTATCTCATAATATTCGAGATTGGGCGACACCCACACCGCGACCTTCTTGCCACCCGGCCAGCTGAACGGCTTGCGCCCGCGATAGGGGGAAAAGTCGTACAGCTCGGGGTCGGGGCTGCCTTCCTGCATCAGCGCGCCTCCAGCCAGTCGATCACGGTCTGCACCGGCTCGACATCGGCATATTTGAGCTGCAGGTCGGTCAGATTGGCGAAGTGATAGGATTCATGTTTGTCGGCGCAGGTCTCGATCGGAACGATCGTGCGATAACCGCGGCTCAGGCTGTCGACGGCGGTGGCGCGCACGCAGCCCGAGGTCGAGCCGCCGGTAATCACCACCGTATCGACCTTGTGCCACACCAGCAGGCTCTGCAGCGGCGTCTCGAAAAAGGCCGAGGGCATGCGCTTGGTGTAGATGGTGTCGGCAGGATCGATCTCGCAGCGCTCGTCGAAGGCGTGGCGGTCGGATTCATATTTGATGTTCTGCAGGCTGTCGGGGGTGTTGGTGCGAGTGCCCCAGACGCCGGCGTCGCTTGCGTCCTCGGCATAGGCGACATGCGTCCAGATGACCGGCATGCCCTTGGCGCGGGCGAGGCGCGAAATGCTGTTGGTGTGTTCGATCTGGCGCGGATCGGTCTCGTAGGCGGTCTTGTACCGGTCGATCCGCGTATAGGCGTTCTGGAAGTCGACATTGACGATGGCCAGCTTCTCGCCAAAGCCGAATTTGGCGCGCGAGGGGTTGGCCATCACCTGCTCGAAGATCTGACGGGCGGTCCTGTCTTCACAGATCATTTTCGTCCCGACGATGCCCATAGCGTTTCCATCCGTGATCTCGTGGTGCCGGAGCCCGCATTCGCAAGGTGGCGAATGCGGGCTGTCGGTCTTCTATAGGTCATGCGGTCGCGCAGGCCATCGCTGGTCGGCCGCTATTGTCCGCTTGCCGGTCAGATCTTCACGCGAAGACGGCCGGTGAAGCGGCGGGGATCGCCCGGAAACAGCGAGATGAAGTTCGCGGTCACCGTGCGCTGGTCGGTCAGGTTCGAGACCTCGAACGAGATGCGATAGCGATCGTCATCGGTCGTGAAGCTGATCGCGGCGTCGACGAAATCCTCGGTCGTGGTCTTGGTCGTGTTGAGGATGGCGACCCAGTAAGGCGAGTTGTGGCGCCAGTTGGTGCTGCCGGTGAAATAGCCGCCCAGGCTGGCAACCGGGACGTCATAGGACGCGCCGGCGCTGACCTGGAAGGTCGGCACGCGGACCGGGGTCAGCGAGGTGGTCAGCGTCGTCGCCAGCGGTGAGATGTAGGTGTAGCGGCCCTTCATGTAGGACGGGTTGGCGAACAGGCTGAGGTTGCCGAACTTGGCGGTCGCTTCCACTTCGACGCCATAGACACGGAAGGTGCCGGCGTTGAACGGCAGGCTGGCGATGACGCCCAACGAGTTGGGCACACCGGCGGTTACCTGAAGGTCGGTGGTGCGGGCATAATAGCCGGTGACGTTGAGGCGCAGCTTGCGATCGAACAGCTCCGACTTGATGCCGGTTGCAGAGGACCAGGTCTTTTCGGGCCGGAAGGTGACCGCGTTCTGCGGGAGCGAGGCGGTGCCGTTCCAGCCACCCGACTTGAAGCCATTGGTCGCCGACGCGAACAGCATGACGTCAGGGTTGATCTTGTAATCGACCGCGACGCGGGGGGTGAAGCGCTTGACCGTCTGCTTGAGCGGGATGCCGAAGGCCGTGACGGCGGCATTGCCATAGGAGAGCGTCGGGAACTGCGTGGACCGGATGAAGTCGAGCTTCTTCTTCTCCCAGGTGTAGCGGCCGCCGAGCGTGAGGGTAAGCTGCTCGGTCGCGTGGAAATCGGCCTGCGCATAATAGGCTGCCGTCTCTACGGCATGTTTGTAGAGCGCGTCCTGGATCGGGCGGAAGGCGGTGGTGCCGCCGGAGAAGCTCGTCTGACGATCGTCCGAGGTCTCCTTGAGATAGAAGAGGCCCGTGACGAGGTCGACCTTTTCCCCGAAGGAATAGTTCAGCTTGAGCTCGTGACTATGTTGCTCGTGAACGGCATTGTCGACGAGGATGAAGCCGGCATATTTGTTGACGGCCGAGGCATTATATTCGTTGATATAGCCCTGGTCGAGGTGGCGATAGCCGAAGATGTAGGTGATCGAGCCGTTCTCGATCTCGTAATTGGCGTTGCCGCCGATCGCGAAATTTTCGGACAGGTTGCAGTTGCCCCGCTCGAGGGTCAGCAGCTTGGTGACATTGTCGCCGCCGCAATTGGTCTGCGAGAGGCCGGCTGCGCTTTCGTAGAAGACGGGGCGCGTCGTGGCATTCTTGACGTAGGGGTTGATACCCGGAACGCTGCGAAGGCCGGTATAGGTGCTCCGGTTGCTCGTGAATTCGGCGGACAGGTCGATCGTCAGCCCGTCGGTCGGCAGGAAGCGGACGTCGCCGCGGACGCCATAGCTCTCTTCGCCGTTCAGCCAGTCGCCATTGGTGATGTTCTTCAGATAGCCGCGATCATGCACGACGAAGCCGGACAGCTTGGTCAGCACCTTGTCGCTGACCGGGAGGTCCGCGCTCGCCTTCATCGTGTAGCGCTGGTAAGAACCGGCGGTCAGTTCGATCTTCAGCCCGGCATCGGGCGAAGGCTTGCGCATGATGACGGCGATCGCGCCGCCGGTGGTGTTGCGACCGAACAGCGTACCCTGCGGTCCGCGCAGGACCTCGACGCGCTCGGTGTCGAAAAAGGCGTAGTTATTGGCGTTCTGGCGCGCGATGTAGATGTCGTCGACATAGGTCGTGACCGGCGCGTCGAACGTCGCGGTGGACTGCGAATTGCCGAGGCCGCGCAGATAATAGGCGTTTGCGGTCGCGAGACCTGCATTGTGCTGGGAGATCATGCCCGGCACGAACTTCGAGGTGCTGATCGCATCGAAGACCGCCAGCCGTTCGATCATCTTCTCGCTGAACGCGGTGACGGTGACCGGCACCGACTGCAGTTTCTCGGCGCGGCGCTGCGATGTGACGACGATATCCTCGAGGCCCTGCACGGCGTCCGAACTGGCCTGCGGTGCGGTCGGGCTGGACGCCTGGGCATAAGCTGGGCCTGCGGCGAGAATGATCGGACCCATGAGCGAGGTAAGCAGCAAACGGTGGCTGGTCATGTCTTTCCCCTTTTTTCGGCCACGTGCCGAACACGCGTACCAGCCACTATTGTTATATTGATATACTCTTAAGTCAAATGGATCGGTCGGCTTTATCTGCTGCGGTCAGTCGGGGGTATCTCCCGAGAAAAAGAAAAGCCGCCGAGCAGACAGGAAGAACGACCGCTGACGCCAGCAAGGCCGGGGCGAAGTCCTGGGTGCGATCGCGAATCACGCCGAAGACCAGCGGGGCGAATCCTGCGCCGGTCGCGAAGCACACGTAGAAGATGCTGTAGATCGCCGAATAGGCGCGCATCCCGAAGAAGCGGGAGGTCAGATAGGCGACGACATCATATTCGATGCCGAGCGCAAAGCCGATGAGGAGGATCGCGAAGCGGGCCATAGCCGGATCGAGGGTGCCACCCGCCAGGATGACACAGGAAATTGCCGGCATGCCGAGCAATATGAACGCGACCGCCGGTGCCCAGAACCGATCGAGCAGCAGACCGCCGATCAGACGCCCCGCGATCGACGCCAGACCGATGAGCGGCGTGATCGTGAGGATCGTCTGCGGGTCGAGGCCGCGGTCGAGCAGGATCGGCTCGAGATTGGGTACGGCGCCGGCGAGCGCGAAGGAGATCGGAAAAAGCACGATGGCGATGAGCCAGAAGCGCCAGTGCCGAAGGGCCTGTCTCCGGCTAAGCCCCGTCAGCGCCTCGGCGCCTGCGCTCTGGATCGTCATTGCGTTCCGGAGGGAGGGCGTGCCCTTCTGTTCGCGAAACAGAAGCATGACCATCGGCAGAGCCACCAGCAGCGGAAGCAGACCGAGCGCGACATAGCCTGCACGCCAGCCGTGAAGCCCGATGACCCAGGCGAGGAGCGGCTTGCAGACTATCCCGAAAAGGCCGGTCCCCGTCATCGCGATGCCGAGCGCCAGGCCCCGATGACGGTCGAACCACTGGTTGACCGTCCTCGTGAAGGTGATCGGCAATGTGCCCGCCCCGAGCGCGGCGGCGACCGCCCAGGTCGCGTAGAACTGGATCAGCGAGTTGCCGAGGGCGGCCAGCGAGAGATAGGCGAGGCCGAAGCAGGCGAGCGAGGCGATCGCGATCGGGCGAGTTCCATATCTGTCGCAGAGCATGCCGGTTATCGGGGCCGCGACGATGACCGTCACGGTGGTGATGGTCAGACCCGCCATGATCTCGCCGAGCGACCATCCGAACTCGCGCGCCAGATGCGGTGCGAACACGCCTGCCGTGTAGAAGGGCATGGCGGCCAGGCCGCAGCCTATGCCCAGAAGCGCTGCAAGAAGTATGGGCCATCCCCGCCGAAACTCGCTCCTGCTTTGGCCGGTGTCGCTGACATCGGCTATTTCACCATCAATTTTTGCCTGCATGCCGCACACTCCAGTGGCTCCCGCAATACAGGACCATCTTGCTGTCACCGAACCCACAGGAAGCGCCCAGTCTATCCGGCCAGTGGGCACGAGCGTGTGCGATATTGAGCGGAGCGATCGGTAGCGCATCATCGCAGGATGACCCGATCAGGAAT
Source organism: Zymomonas sp. (assembly GCA_027489105.1). The sequence continues at coordinate 10,254 of JAIYAJ010000579.1, forward strand.
TGAGAGCACCCGGCGCGCGCATGCCGCCGAGGCAGCGACAGGCTGGACACGCACCGCCCGGTGGCTGCATTGGAGCACTGCGCTTGCCATCGCGGTGGAGGTCCCCGCAGGCTTCACCATGGCGTGGACCTATCTGGACGGCGTTAAAGGCGGGCCCCTCGCAGGCCTCCACATCCGGGCGAGCCAGGTCCACCACACGCTGGGCATGATCCTGCTCTTCACGACACTGTTCCGGCTCTACTGGCGGGGGCGTCATCCGGCACCGGCCCTGCCGTCGGAGGTTTCCGCTCCGGGCCGGCTGCTGGCGCGTACCGTGCAGGCGGCCTTGTACGCCTTGCTCCTGCTCATCCCCCTCAGCGGTTGGGCAGCGCTCTCCGCACTGGCAGGAGGCGCAGGCTTTCCAGCACCGGAAATGTGGTTCTTCGGCCATGATGGTTTTGGCCCCGGCGGCATCATTCCGCATCTCGTCGCACCGCGTCCGTGGAACGATCCGCTCGGCTATGGGCTTTTCGCACGCGCGCATGTGTGGATGCTGTGGGCAGGGGGTGGCTTGCTCGCGCTCCATATTGGCGGCGCCATGAAGCACCATCTTCTCGACCGGACGCCTGTGTTGCTCCGCATGATGGGCCGCAAATAGGCCGACCTCTCCCATTCTCCTCCACGCGATCACTGGCGGCCCAGAAACATGCTTTCATTGGACAATGGCTTCGAGGAGGCGGTCGGCATCGTCGCCGACTGTCAGGCAAGCGCCCAGCGGCTTTGCCGCGCCTTCGACTATAAGATGCGCCATGAGGGGACGCTCCCGACAGCTGCCGGCCAGCTGCTCGGTTTGGATAGCACGGCGGCACGCGAAATCCTGATCGCACACCCCGATGCGGCGCGCGGCGCAATTCGCCTCGTCACGCCCGAAGGGCTGCCCGGCCCGCTGATGCGCGACGGCGCTCAGGCGTGGGACAGCGGCGGCATCTTCGACATCAATATCCGCGCGCTGGCGGGGATAGACGCGTTGCACCGCCAACTCGGCGCGGCAGGCTTCCGCGCGCACGCCCCCATCGTCGATTGGGACTTCGGCGTGCTGTCGGTCCGCGAGGTCGTGGAGAGCGATGCCGATGGGCTGTGCATCGCGCTGATGGAGCGCGTCCACCCGCCGCTTACAGGCTATGACGGCCTTGGCGGCAATGCGTCCTGGGTGTTCAATTCGACCCAGGTCGTGCCGAATTTCGACGCTGCGCGCGCCTTGTTCGTCGACCATCTCGGCTGGCTGCCCGTACAGGAGACCGAAGGGCCGGCGGGGACAGTCGGCGGCGCCAACTGCATGGGTCTGCCGGTCGCGCTTGCCGGCGATATCCGGATGCGCATCGGCATCTACCACCCACGCGGACGCATGGAGGGGTCGATCGAGATCATCAGCTATGGTTGCGGCGGGCTCGACTTCTCCGCCGCCCGACCACCCCAGCGTGGCTGGGCCGCCATACGACTTCCGGTGACGGACCTCACCGCCTTTGCCGCCGCCATGACCCAGGCAGGCTGCGCGGTCGGCAAAACGGTGCGGTTCCATTGGGCGCCGCATGGCGATGTCGAGGCGCTTGCCGCGACCGCATCCTGGGGTGCTCGCTTCGAGGCACTGCGACTGCTGGACTGAGCGCCGGCACAGGCAACAAGACCTTTTCGGACAAACCTATCCGCCAAGCGGTTTTTCGGACGTGGCGCCATGGCTGGCGCCAAGCCGAACAGGCAGTCAGATTGCAACAAGAGGAGGAGCATCCTCCAAGGAGCAATCACGGTCATGGCTTTCGATCCTCTCGCGCTGCGCCCCGCCAATCTCGCCTTTCTTGCCCGCCGCGCAGGAGGGGAGGGGCTGCTGATCGACGGAGAATGGCGCAAGGCCGAGAACGGCGCCGACTTTGCCACGCTCGATCCGGCGACCGGGCGGGAAACGGGCCGGATCGCAGCGGCAAGCCCTGCCGATGTCGATGCTGCGGTGAGCGCAGCCCGTACGGCTCTGGCGGGTTGGCAGGCGACCATGCCGGTCGAGCGAGCGCGCATATTGTGGCGCGTCGCCGATCTGATCGAAGCCAATATCGACGAACTCGCGGAGCTCGAGACGCTCGACCAGGGGAAGCCTCTGTTCGTCGGCCGCTGGGCCGAGATACCGGGGGCGATCAACCAGTTCCGCTTCTTCGCCGGTCAGGCGATGGCGATCGAGGGCAATTCGATCGAGAGCTCGATCAACTATCAGCCGGCCGGCCGGCAGATGCGCAGCTGGACCGTGCGCGAGCCGGTGGGCGTCGTCGCCGCGATCGTGCCGTGGAACTCGCCGCTGGTCCTCACCGCGATGAAGCTGGCGCCAGCGCTGGCGGCCGGCTGCACCGTGGTCCTGAAGCCGGCCGAGGACACCTCCCTGAGCGCGCTGCGCCTCGCCGAACTCATGATGGAAGCCGGCGTGCCCGCAGGCGTGCTCAACGTCGTCACGGGTCTCGGCGGCCAGACCGGCGCGACCCTCGCCGCGCATCCGCAGGTGGACAAGATCGCCTTCACCGGCTCGACGGCGACGGGCCGGGCCGTGCTCGACGCCGCCAAGACCAATTTCAAGCGGGTGACGCTCGAACTGGGCGGCAAGTCTCCGTCGATCGTCTTTCCGGACGCCGACATGAGCATCGCGATCCCCGGCGTCGCCAATGCGATCTTCTTCAACGGCGGGCAGGTCTGCATCGCCGGCTCGCGCCTCTACGTCCACCGCTCGGTTCACGATCAGGTCGTCGAGGGCGTCGCCGCCTATGCCAGGGGGCTGAAAATGGGGCATGGCCTTGCCGCCGACACGCAATTGGGTCCGGTCGTCTCCGTGCGCCACGCCGAGCGCGTCGAGGGGTTCCTGCAGCGGGCGCGGGGCGAGGGCGCGACGATGCTGACAGGCGGGGAAAGGACCGGCGACGCCGGCACCTTCATCACCCCGACGGTGGTCGTCGACGTCAAGCCGGGCATGGAAATCGTGCGCGAGGAGGTGTTCGGCCCGGTGCTGGTCGCCCAGGCCTTCGACGAGCCCGAGGAGGTCATCGCCGCCGCCAATGACAGCGACTATGGCCTGGCCGCCAGCGTCTGGACCGAGAGCCTGTCGACCGCGCACCGCATGTCCGGCGCGATCCGCGCGGGAACGGTGTGGATCAACTGCCACGCCATGTATGACGCGTCCTTGCCGATCGGCGGCGTCAAGCAATCGGGCTGGGGCCGCGACAGCGGCAAGCAGGCGCTAGAGAACTATCTCGAATGGAAAACCATCTGCGCCTGCGTGTGATAGGCTGAGCCACCGTCCGACCGAATCCCTCTTCTTCCGGGAACGCCATGACCGCAACGACCGCCGCCGCCTCGCCCGCCAAACCGACCGACGAGGTGCCGACCGGCGTCGTCCTGCGCTACGGCGTGGGGCAACTCGGTGCGCAGGTTTTCCGCGATACACCCGCGGTTCTCCTGCCACTGTTCATGACGACGATGCTGGGCGTTCCGGCCTGGCTGGCGGGCCTGGTCGTCTTGGTGCCCAAGCTGTGGCTGATCCTCTGCGACCCGCTGGTCGGGGCTTGGTCCGACCGGCTGAAGACCGCAGTCGGCCGCACGCCGTTCCTGATCGGTGGGGCAGTAGGCACGACGATCGGTTTCATCGCGCTGTTCGCCTTCACCGCCTATCCAAGCCCTTATGTCGCAGCCGCTGCGATCTGCGCGCTGTTCTTCCTCGCCTCGACCGCGTTCAGCATCTACTCGGTCCCCTATCTCGCGATCGCCGCCGAGCTTTCCGGCGATCCGCATCAGCGCAACCGGATCATGGTGCTGCGGATGGTCTTCGCGACCCTCGGCGTGCTGGTGGGCGTCGGGCTGGCGCAGCCGATCGTCGTCCATTTCGGCGGGGGCGCCGCCGGCTGGCACGCAATGAGCTGGATCTTCGGCGCGATCTGCCTCGTCTCGATGCTGACCACCGCCAGCAGCATGCGCAAGGTGCCGCTGATCCAGGCGGGCGCGGTCGCCGGCAGCCTGCGCGAGCAGCTCCGCGTCGTGGGGCGCAACCGTCCGTTTCTCATCCTGCTGGCCACCAGTTTCCTGTCCAACATCGGGCAGGCCGCCAGCTACACCGTCATCGGCTTCGTCTTTCTCTACGCTATCCAGGCGATCTGGCTGATCCCGATCTTCATCCTGTGCATGTCGGCGGCCAGCCTCGCGGCGCAGCCGTTGTGGCTGTGGCTGCCGCGCCGCATCGGCAAGCCCCGCGCCTATGTTCTCGCCTCGCTCGTCTGGGCGGCGGTCACGGTGACCTGGCTGTGGGTGGGCAAGGGCGGCGCCGACGTCGCGACGCTCCCCGGCGGACAGCCCGTCAACAGCCAGCATCTGCTGATCCTTGCCCGTGCAGTCGTGATCGGACTGGCGAACAGCGGCTTCATCCTTCTCGCGCTGTCGATGATGACCGATACGGTCGACTATCAGCGCCGCACTCAGGGCGTCGCCAATGAGGGGGTCTTCGCTGGCCTGTTCTCGGCCATGGAGAAGCTGGCCTTCGCGCTTGGCCCGGTCATCGCCGGGATCGTCATGAGCGCCTTCGGCTTCGTGTCCTCGACCGGTGGTGCTGCGGCGCAGAGCGACCGGGCGATCACCGGAATCATCCTGCTCTACAGCGTGATCCCCGCCAGCCTGCAGGGCATCGCCTTGCTGGTGTTCAGCCGTTACCGGCTGCCGCACTCCTGACCCCTTCGAGCTTCGCCTCGTCGAGATCATAAGCCCAGAGGAACAGGCCGTTGATCGCGAACATCGCCATGGGGATGACCGCATAGCCGAGCTGCAGGGCTAGCATGGCGCTCGCCGGCTGCTCGACGATCGCGCCGCCGGTGGTCGGCACATAATGGAACAGGCGCAGGAAGACGCCGAGCACCGCCACGCCCAGCGCGAAGGCGACCTTTTCGATTACCGCGATGGTGCTCGACAGCAGCCCCTCGCGCGCCTGACCGCTGACGAGCCGGTCATAAGCGAGCGTGTCGCCCAGCATCGAGATCGACATCAGGATGATCGCACCCGACCCGGCACCGCTGGTGATGCCGCGCAGGACCAGCCCGACCGTGCCGGTGGACCGATCGGCCAGCAACCAGCTGAGCGCGGTGCCGCAGAACAACAGCACGCCCGCAAGATAGGTCTCGCGCTTGCCGTAGCGGCGGCCGCAGCGGACCCACAGCGGCATCGACAGCGCGACGACGATGTTCTGCGTCACCGCGAGCACGATCTGCCCATCATAGCCGACACCGAGCACGTTCAGCATGAACAGCAGGCCGGTGGACGCGATCGAGGCGAAGGAGAGGAACTGGAAGACCTTGGCCCCCAGCAGCAGCATGAAGGGTCGGTTGCGGCCGATCGAGCGCAGGTCGGCCAGGCCGGGGAGATGACGACTGGTCGCAACGCCTTCGCCATGCTGGACCGGGACGGCGAGGGCGGTTGCCGTCATCGCGCCGCCGATGATCAGGGCCATGACCAGACCCATGGTGAAATAGCCGTCGGCACCGCCGCCGCCGCGCTGGATCAGGCTGGCTGTTACCGCCATCGCTAGCAGCTGGCCGATCGAGACGAACATGGTGCGGAAGGACAGCAGGCGCGTGCGCTCGTGGAAGCCGTTGGTCAGCTCGGCCGGCATCGCCATATAGGGCACGTTGAACAGCGAATAGGCGGTCGAATAGAGCAGCAGAGCGGCAATCATCCAGGCGATCAGCGGCCCCTGACCGGTGACCGGCGGCGCGAACAGCATCAGGAAGGATGCCGACGACAGCAGCGCGCCCGCCAGAAGGAAAGGCTTGCGCCGTCCCCAGCGCGAACGCGTCCGGTCGCTCATCGAGCCGACCGTCACGTCGATCACCGCATCGGCGAGCTTCGACACCATCAGCAGGAAGCCGGCAATTTCCGGCGACTGGCCGAGCACCGTGGACATGAAGGCCGGATAATATGCCGTCACGGCGTTGAGCATGATCGAGACGCCGACCGTGCCGACGCCGAAGCCGAGGCAGATCGACAGAGGAAGCTTGTCGCCGGTGGCGTTCATCATGCGTCTCCACCGACAAGGAAGTGCGCCATGGCCGCCGCCTTGGCGGCATCCCCCGCGCCGATGCTGACCGCCCGGCCGTCGGCAAGGATTTCGAGCGCGCGGGCGACCGAACGGTTGAGGATGTCCAGTTCGCTGTCCGGCTTGAGCAGCAGTGTCGGCGCGGCGATCCGCCCCATCCGCTCGAACGCCTTGTAGCGGAAGGCTGCGATATAGGGCTTCGAATAGCTGCCGAGCGACTTCAGCACGTCCAAGGTAATCCGGTGGAGGATCTCCGGCGGTGGGATGGGTACGGCCAGTCGGTTCTGCGGCTGCTGCATGAAATGGGGGAAGAACAGCGCCTGATCGCGGCAGAAGTTGAACGCCCAGATCAGGTGCCTGCCATAAGCGTCGGGTTCCACCACCGGCGCATAATTGGCGATCACCGCCTCGCGCAGGTCGTCGGGATATTCGGTGATGCCGTCCAGCACCACGCGGCGAATGCGCTCCGGGAAGGCCGCCGCCAGTTCGCAGGCGATGCGCGCGCCGGTGTGGGTGCCGTAGACGTCGACCGTGGCGAGCCCCAGCACATCGCACAGCCGGCGCATCGCATCGGCGAAATAGCCGATATCGGGCTCGTCGAGAGCGGGTATGCAGGAGTCTCCGTTGCCCGGCGTGTCGGGCGCGACGATCTCGCCGCGAACGCCCGACGACCGCAGCGCAAACATCAAGTTCTGCATGAACCAGGAGGATGCGGGGGAGGCGTGCAGGAGCAGCAGCGGGGGAGCCGATGGGTCGGCTGCCGTGAGCCGGCGCAGATGCACCTGGCCTTCCTCGATCCGGACGAAGGCGCGTTCGATCGCCTCAGGGGCGGGGGCGGCGGCGGAGCCAGACGGCCGGGTGCTATCATCCATAGAATGAGGCTAATCCAAGCCCCGGTCGCCCGACCAAGCTTCACCCACCTGTCCAACTGGCGGATAGAGCAAAGCTTTCGGAGCCCAGCGGAGGAACAGGCCGCAGACTAGGCCGGTGATCGCGACCCCGAAATCCGACGACGATGCTCTGCTGCTGGTCGAACTGGGACAGCGGGGGCCGATCAATATCGAACGCGCACTGACCGTGATGGAAAGACACGGTCTTGACGGGATCGTCCTTGGACAGCCGGTCAACGTATTTCATGCCCTCGGCCACTGGCCGCAGATCGCGCGGACCCGTACCGGACAACCGGCGGGGACCTTCGCGCTTCTTGCACGGGGGCGGCCCGAGCAATGGGGCCTCGTCACCAGCCGCTTCCTGCATCAATATAGCTGGGCCGATGGCCGCAACCGCGGCGACGTCGGGCTGTGGCTGTACGAGGCGCTTGGCGACGACGCTTCGCTTCACGATGCATCGGGTGGTGGCGGAGGCCCGCTGTTCACCGATCGCGGCGCCGTTCCGCTGTCCCCGGTCGAGCGCCATCGGGCCGCGATTGCCTCTCAGGCGAACGAGCGTCCCGCCTTGCCCGACAGCGGCGCGGCGCTGGTCGCCGCGATGCGCGATCTCGGGCTCTGGTCGGGCCGGATCGGCTATGACGAACCTGTGATCGCTGAAGTCTGCCGGCGGCACGACCATCTAGGGGAGATCGTTCCCGCGCTCAACGCGCTGTGTGAGATCCGCCTGGTCAAATCCGACCTCGAGCGACGACTGATGGCGCGCGCGGCGGCAGCGAACGTCGCGGCGCTCGACGCCACCGGCCGCGCCATTCGCGCGGGAGCGACCCACCGCGAGCTGCAGGATCTGTTTCGCGTCGAGGCCGCCTTGCGCGGCAACAGCGCGGTCTTCCTCAACGTCGACCGGGTTTCGGCCGATCACTCGATGGGGTGCGTTGTCGAGGGGCAGACGCTGATGCTGGACGGGGTCAGCCACTTCCTCAACTATCATGGCGATTTCGCGCGGACCGTGTTCGTCGGCGAGCCGCCACGTTCGGCGGCCCGCGCCGCCGAAGCCGCCGCCTTCGGCTGGCAGGCCGTACGCGAGCGGCTGCGTCCCGGCCTGCGCTATTCCGAGATTTGCGCGATCGGCGCCGATGCCGTCCGCAAGGCCGGCTATGACACCGTCATCGGCTTCGGCCCGCACAGCGTCGGGCTCGCCCATACCGACGAGCCGGGAGAGGACCATGGCGGCTTCTGGCGCAAGCCGGACATCGTCCTCGAGGCCGGCATGATCCTGTCGGTCGATTGCCCGGTGATGGACATCGGGATCGGCGGATCGGCGCATTGCGAGGATCTCGTCCTCATAACCGACACAGGCTGCGAGCCCATTCACCCCCTCCACGATCCGGTGATCATCCTATGAGCAGAGCCTTTCTTCTTTCGGTATCGACGGGCGATCCGCGCCTGAACGATCCCCTATGGGCACGGCACGTCCTGTCCGCTGCAGAGCAGGCGGGGATCGACCTGTTCGTCATGGGGCGCCCCGACGCCCGCCCTTTCGATGCACAGGTGATCCTGGGCTGGGCAGCCGCCGCGACGAGCCGGATCGGCATCGTCGCCACCGTGCCCGCCGCCACCTCGCATCCTTTCCATGTCGCGCGCGCCTTGTCGGCGGTCGATTATCTGTCGGACGGGCGGAGCGGGTGGCTGCCGCTGTCCGGGGGTGCGCCCGACGGCATGGCCGAAGACATGGTCGACGCCGTTTGCGGCCTCTGGGATGGCTGGAGTGCCGACGCGTTGATCATCGACAAGGCGTCCGGACGCTATCTCGATGCGTCCAGGGTGCGACCGACCAACCATGAGGGCCCCTTCTTCAAGGTGGCCGGGCCGGTCAACGCTATGCGTCCGCCGCAGGGTCATATCCTGCTGCTGGTCGATGGTGCAGATCCGGTTGCGGTGCCGGATGCCGACATCGCTCTGGTCGAGGAAGGGCAGGCACTGTCGGCACGCCGCCGGCTGCTCAAGGCCGGTATCGACAGCGATCCTGCCGCCCTTGCCGAGCGCTTTGCCCGGCGCGAGCTCGATGGCGTCCATTTCGCCTTGAACGATGCGATGGCCGACATCGCGCTGATCGCGGAACGCTTCGGCCATCTGGTCGATCCGCGCGAGGGGGAGACGCTGCGCAACCGGCTCGGTCTCGCCCTCGAGGAGTTTGCATGATGACCGAGCATTGCGCCCCCCAAATCCACCTCTGGGCCTTTCTGCAGGGCATCGGCCATTATCCGAGCGGCTGGCGCCATCCGCAGGCGACGCCCGCCGAGGTCTTCACGATGGACTATTATCGCCGCGTCGGTCAGCTGGCCGAGCGGGGACGTTTCGATGCGATCGTGTTCGGCGATCAGCTTCATTCACGCGGGGCAGGCGGACGCACATCGGAGCGGCTGGCGATGCCGACACTCGATCCGGTCACGCTGCTGGCAGCCATGGCGGCGGTGACCGAGCATGTCGGCCTCGTGGCGACCATATCGACCACCTACAACACGCCGCAGATGCTGGCCGACCGGCTTGCGACGATGGACCGCATTACCGGCGGACGGGCAGGGTGGAACATCGTGACCTCCGCTTATGCCACCACCGCCGGCAATTTCGGTGAGGACCAGATGCCCGAGAAATCGGCGCGCTACGCCAATGCCGTGAGCACCGTCGCCGAGGCGACCCGCCTCTGGCAACAGGCAGAGGTGCCGATCCCACAGGGCCGGCCGGTGTTCATCCAGGCCGGGCAATCCGGCGATGGCCGCGACTTCGCCGCTCGAACGGCGGAAGCGATCTTCTGCCCGGCCGCGACGATCGAGGATGGCATCGCCTTCCGCTCCGACCTGCGCCACCGCATCGCCGCCGCCGGACGCAACCCCGATGCGGTCCGTATCATGCCGGGCCTGTCCTTCATCCTAGCACCGACCGAGCAGGAAGCGCTGGCCAAAGACGCAGCCCTGCTCGATCTGGCCGACCTCGACCTGTGCATCGAATATCTGGCGGAATCGCTGACGGTCGATCTGAGCGGGCAGGATCCTTCGGCGCCGATCCCGCTCGACTATATTCTCGATACCACGCTCGCCCCGCGCGAGGACATCGCCAGGGTGCTGACCGGTCCGGCATCGAAAGGGATTTCACTCGGCGCGTTCGCTACCGCTTATGTGCGGACGCCACGTGGTCACAATGTCTTCAGGGGTACGCCCGAGCAGATGGCCGACATGATGATCCGCTGGGTCGATGCCGGCGCCTGCGACGGCTTCACGCTGCAGCCTGCCTGGATGCCGGGCGAACTCGAACTGTTCGTGGATCAGGTCGTGCCCATCCTGCAGGAGAAAGGCCGCCTGCGCCGGGAATATCCGGGCAAGACCCTGCGCGATACGCTCGGCCTCGGACCACTGGGGGCGAACCTTGCTGCATAAGGCGGCCCTGATCGCCGCCACGCTGTTGGCGCTCTGCCAACCCGCATCGGCAGAGCAGTTCAACCCGTCGGATCGCGCCACGGTCACGGCGCGTTGGGCGCAGGCGCCGTCGCGCTTCGTGACCGTCGACGGGGTGCCGATCCACGTCCGCGAGGAGGGACGGAAGGGCGCTCCGGTCGTCGTCCTGCTGCACGGTTCGATCGTGAACCTGCATGAATGGGACGCGGTCGCTGCGCTGCTGAAGAAGAGCTACCGCGTCGTCCGGTTCGACTGGTCGCCTTATGGGCTGACCGGTCCCGACCCCAAGGACGTCTATTCCACCCCGCGCGCGGCCGAACTGATGGACGGACTGATGCGGGCGCTCGGCCATGAGCGCTTCGTGCTGGTCGCGACCTCGAACGGCGCCAATGTCGCGCTCGAATATAACCGCGCCTTTCCGGGTCATGCGACCGCCATCGCGCTGTCGATCCTGCCGCTCGAACGCCCGAGCCAGACGCGGAAGGTGGATCCGCGCCTGCTTGCCCTGCTCAAGGCGACCGACCAGTACACACCGGGCTGGCGTCCGCACGAATTCTGGCGGCTCGTGATCAAGGACACCACGCCGGCCGGCTTCGAGCCGCCGCGTGCCTTCGTCGATTCGATCTATGACATGAATTCGCTACCCGGTGCGCTTGAGCGGCAGGCGCGCTATATCGCCGCCAATACCCAGCTGTTCCGCACGACCGATGTCGGCGCGGTGGCCGAGACGGTGACCGTACCGGTGCTGCTGCAATGGTGCGAGGTCGACGATGTGATCAGCCAGGGCCCCGAGGCCTCGGTCGCGCGGTTCCGCAACACCCGCGTCGATCTGATCCGCTATCCGGGCCTCGGTCATTTTCCGATGATCGAGGACCCGGACCTGTTCGGCGGAGATCTGTCGCGCTGGATCGCGAAGGTCAGTCGCCGCCGCGCGAACTAAGCCCCCGGATCAGCGTGTTGGGCAGGAAGGCATTGTCCCATTCGGGACGGCCATCCTTGGGCGCAGGCGGAGTCGCCCCCACGCGCAGGACGATCAGCCGATTCTTCGGGCTGATCGCCACCTGCTGATTGGAATTTCCGTCGAACATGAACAGTGCGGGATCGAGAAAGGGCTCGCTGTGAAGCACCTGCGGCCCGAGCATCCCCGGGGCACCGAAGGGCCGGCGCTGGCGATAGGGTTCGCCCAGCCAGATGCCGAGCCCGAAATTGGGGTTCTGCTCGGTGCCCTTGCGCATCTCGGCGACATAGCCTTCGGGCAGCAGCCGCTTGCCCTGCCAAACGCCGTCCTGGAGCAGCAGCACCGCGAAGCGCAGATAGGTGTCGGCCGGCATCGTCGCGCAGCAGCCGGCATGGGCGAGGCCGCCCGGTTTCCCGACCCACAATGTTCCCCCCTGCGCACCGAGCGGCTTCAACACCTCGCGCGTCACCCAGTCGCCATAGCGCATCCCTGTTGCCCCTTCGATCACCATGGCGATCGCTTCGCTGGGCGCATTGGCATAGGAGTAATGCTTCCCCGGCTCGTGCGGCATCGGATAGGTGTCGATGATCCGGTCACCGAAATCGGGATGCAGCAGGACACGGATATAGGGGTGATTGGGATCGGTGCTGAGCCCCTGGTCGAGCATCCCCGATCGCATGTCGAGCAGATAGCGGATCGTGATCTTCTCTTTCGGCGTGCCCTTCGCCTTCGGGATGAAATCGGCGATCGACTGGTCGATCGAGCGGATCTTGCCTAGCGCCAGCGCCCGGCCGATGGCGATCGCCGTCAAAGGCTTCGACAGCGACTTGGAGGTTAGCGGCGTATGCTCGGTCACGCCCGGCGCATACCATTGGGTGACGAGACGACCGTCAAGCCAGACCATGAAGGCGCTGCTGTTCATCTGCTCGGCATAAGCGCGCGCTGTCTCCAGAGCCTCCGCCGAAATGCCGCTTTTTTCCGGTGCAATCCTGGGCAGCGGCTTCCAGCGCCTTGCCCCCACCAGCGGCTCGGTCGGCTCATAGACCGGGTTTGCCATGTCCTTGAGATAGACGGCGACCCTCTGTCGATAGATGGCTTCCGGATCGTCCGTGGGAGACTGGGCCGACACGGACGGCATCAGCGCGGACAAGGACAGACCCATCAGCGAGACCGCTATGGCCGGCGCACGGAAGCGTGAAGTCATGGTTGCACCCCTCGATAATCCTCTACGGCAAGTGAGCGCCGATCGCCATAAAGGGCGAGGCTCGCCGCGTGCTTCCTTGTGACCGCCGACCAGACATTTTCGTGCGATCGACCGGTCAATCACCGCAAGGCGGATAGTTCACCGGCTTTCGGCGCAGCCCAAAGACGAGCGGTCCATAGTTCCATCTGCAAGTAAGATTGGAGTCCGCTCGATATGACAGGGGTTGATCGGTGTCAGGTAGCGATCGTCGGAGCCGGTCCCGTAGGGACGGTTCTCGCCACGCTTCTGGCCCAGGCGGGGTTTGACGTTGTCGTGCTGGAAGCGGGCGAGGATTGCGCCCAGGACCTGCGCGCGTCGACCTTCCATCCGCCAACGCTGGAAATGCTCGACACGATCGGCATCACGCCGATGCTGCTCGAAAAGGGGCTGAAGGCGCCCGTCTATCATTGGCGGGACCGCACGACCGGTGAGGTCATCGACTTCGATCTGTCTGAAATCTCGGACGTCACGCGCTATCCGTTCCGGATCCAGTGCGAACAATATCATCTGTCGCGTGCGCTTGCCGGCGGGCTGGAGAAATATTCGAACGCGCGGATGATGTTCAACAATCGCCTGCTCACCTTCGAGGAGGACGAGGATGGGATCGACCTGTGGACGGAGACGCCCTACGGGATCAACCAGCTCCGCACCGACTTCCTGATCGGGGCCGACGGCGCCAATTCGATCGTGCGCAAGTGGCTGGGCATCGAGTTCGACGGCTTCACTTATCCCGAGCGCTTCCTGTGCCTGTCGACCGATCTGGAGCTTGCCGATCATCTGCCGAATCTGGCGCTGGTCAACTATGTGTCCGATCCGAAGGAATGGCTGGTCCTCCTGCGCGTGCCCTCGCTGTGGCGCGTCCTCGTTCCCACCGACGGCGCGCAGAGCGACGAGGATCTTCGCTCGGATGCAATGAAGAACGGCATCTTCGATCGGCTCGTCGGCGATGGCGCTTCGGTCAGGACCGAGCATCGGACGCTGTACCGGGTCCATCAGCGGGTTGCCAAATCCTTCCGCGAGGGGCGCATCATGCTGGTGGGCGATGCCGCCCACCTCAACAATCCGCTCGGCGGCTTCGGCATGAATTCGGGCGTCCATGATGCCTTCAACCTGTTCGAGAAGATCGAGC